>CACYAX010000001.1 GCA_902772435.1 uncultured Coriobacteriaceae bacterium
TGACGCTGTCGGCGCCGTCGGCAGCCTTGTCCATGGCGTCGTTGATGCCCGACACTGCCGTGCCTTCGCCCTCGATGTGGTAGCGGAAGCCGAAGAACAGACCGATGATGAGCAGCCAGAGCGACGCGCCCCAGAAGAGCAGACCGAGGACCACCACCAGCACGGGGATGGCGAGCACGCGCTCGTCGTCACGCTCGGCCACGAAGGTCATCTCCATGCCGGCGCTGACGATCTTCTTGCAGGTGGCGCAGAAGCTCTTCCAGGCGTCGTTCGCCTTCGAGCTGGTGTGCTCGGTGCGTTCAGAAGCTTGCTGCTTGCTGCCCTCGTCGGCGGTATCGGCTGCGGCGACGCTGACGAGCTCGATGACCTCTGCGGCCTCCGGCGCCTCGTCGACTGCGGCCGCGCGCTTCTGGGTGGCCTTACCGGCCCGCTCGAGGTACACGATCGCCTCAAGCACGTCGTAGTCATTGGCCTCAAGGGCGTCCTTCGCTGCCTCGTAGCTGACGCCGCACTTCTCGCGCACGAGTTCGACCTTCTCCAGATTGTCCATGATCTCCATCCTTCCGTTGAGGAGTTTGTGCGTTGCATCTGACGAGTTATATAGTGGCGTTCAGAAATGAATCCCCGCGGAGGCCAAGATTAAGCTTTCGTGAGTATTGCGCTAAGAAAGGTGCCGTGGAGCCGTGTGCTGAGGGATGGAGGCCGCCCCGCCTCGTATCACCCTGAAGAGCTGCGGACTTTTGTAGCGGCCCGATTATCGAATACGTCTCGCGTTATACTGAACGGGCGTATGGTTTTTTGAGAGGAGACGCGTATGGACGACAAGCGCCTCACCCTCCCCGACGAGGAGGATTCCCAGGAACGCCTCAAGGCGGCCATCAAACAAACGGCTCCAGGCACCGCACTGCGCCATGCCCTTGACATGATCATCGCGGGACGCCTCGGTGCCCTCATCTGCATCGGCGATACCGAAAACGTCATCGCCGCAGGTGATGACGGCTTCAAGCTGGATATCTCCTTTACGGCAAATCGCCTCTTCGAGCTCTCCAAAATGGACGGCGCCATCGTCATCGACAAGGACCTCACGCAGATCCTGCGCGCCAACTACCACCTCAACCCCGACCCGTCGCTGCCCACGTCGGAAACGGGCATGCGCCACCGCACCGCGGCCCGCATGAGCCTGCTCACGCGCGCATTCGTGATCTCGGTCTCGGAGCGCCGCCAGGTCGTCACGCTCTACGTCGACGGCAAGGGCCACCAGCTGCGCCCGGTCGCCGAGCTGATGAGCACGGTCAATCAGCTGCTCGTCTCGATGCAGAACACGCGCAACCAGCTCGACCGCGCGCTGCTGCGCCTCACGACGCTCGAGCTCGACAACTACGTCACCGTCGCGGACGTGACCGAGATCTTCTACCTCTTCGAGGTGCTCATGACCGTTGCAAGCCAACTTGACGGCATCATCCTCGAGCTCGGCCGCGAGGGCCGCTCCGTGAAGATGCAGCGCGAGGAGTTCATCGGCGACATGAACGAGGAGTACACCCTCATGATTCGCGACTACGCGCGCGACTCCTCGGTCGAGAATGCCAAGCGCATCCGCAAGGAGTTCAACGATACGTCCAACTCCCAGCTGCGCTCGCCCAAGCGCGTGGCGGAGCTGCTGGGCTATGACGGCTACGGCGACGAATCGGTGCTCACGCCGCTCGGCCTGCGCACGCTCTCCAACGTGTCGGTGGTGCGCAAGGGCATGGCCGACAAAATCGTGGACGAGTTCGGTTCGCTCTCGCAGCTCATGGACGACATCGAGCAGAACCCCGACCGCCTCGACAACCTCGGCGTGGACAACCCGACCATCTTGGCGGACAGCCTCTATCGCATGTGGGGCAAGCGCGCATGACGGGGCCCGTTACCTGCCCGTGCGCTGAGCGCGAACACCTGGGAGCCGAGGTATCGGGGGCGGATACCTGCGCGATCATCGCGGCGGGCGGATTGGGCTCGCGCTTTGGCGATGAGCGTGGCAAGCAGTACGTGACCCTGTGCGGCCTGCCCGTGGCGGCGTGGCCCGTGCTGGCCTTCGACCGCGCGCCGTCCGTGGCGCAGATCGTGGTGGTGTGCCCGGCGGGCCGCATCGACGAGACCCGCGACGCAGTCATGAGCAAGATGGCGCTCACCAAGCCCGTGGGCTTCGTGGTGGGCGGCGCGACGCGTCAGGACTCGGTCTTCGCGGGCCTCGAGGCCTCGCGCTCCGACCTCGCGCTCGTGGCCATTCACGATGCCGCGCGCCCGCTCATCACCGTGGAGGCCATCGAGGGGGCCCTGGCCGAGGTGCGCGACAACGCGCAGCTCGCAGGCGCCATCTGCGCCTCGCGCGTGACCGACACCCTCAAGATCGTGGAGGGTGGCGTGATCGTCTCCACGCCCGACCGCGCGTACTACTGGGCTGCCCAGACGCCGCAGGTGTTCAGGCGCGCGGCCGTGCTCTCCGCCCACCGCATCGCGCGGCGCGACGAGTTCGTGGGCACCGATGACGCCTCGCTCGTGGAGCGCCAGGGCGGTCTGGTCAAGTGCGTGGAGACCTCGCGCGACAACATCAAGATCACCGTGCCCGAAGACCTGGCCGTGGCCGAGGCCACCCTGCGCTCGCGCCTTGCGGCCGAGGGTTGCGGGCTGTAGGAGGACGCATGCTGCACATTGGACACGGATACGACGTACACGCCTTCGCCGCGGGGCGCAAGCTCATCCTCGGCGGTGTCGACGTGCCCTACGAGCGCGGGCTCGCCGGCCACTCTGATGCCGACGTGCTTGCCCATGCGCTGATGGACGCCCTCTTGGGCGCCATGCGCGCCGAGGACATCGGCCAGCTCTTCCCCGATACCGATCCCTCCTACGAGGGCGCCGACTCGCTCGTGCTGCTCTCACGCGTGGCCGAGCTTGCCCGCGAGTGCGGGTACCGGATCTGTGACTGCGACTGCACGGTCGCCGCCCAGGCACCCAAGCTGGCACCGCATCGCCAGGCCATGCGCGAGAACCTGGCAGCCGCCATGGGCGTGGGCGTGGAGGCGGTGGGGGTGAAGGCCACCACCACCGAGCGCCTGGGCTTCGTGGGCCGCAAGGAAGGCATCGCCGCCTGGGCGGTCGCGCTGCTCGACGACGGGCGATGTTAGTGCCCCTGACGGCCCGCCGCGGCGTATCGGGGCCGTTTGCACGGCTTGCCGCCTGCCAACGTGCTGTACCGAGCGTCGCATATCGCTAGAATCAATACCCGCACACACAGAGCGCGTGAGCGCGAACACAAGGAGGCACCATGCTCGTCTACAACAGCCAGACCCACCGCAAGCAGGAGCTTGTGCCCATCGAGCCTGGCAAGATCCGCATGTACGTCTGCGGCCCCACGGTCTACGACCAGATCCACATCGGCAACGCGCGCACGTTCCTCAGCTTCGACGTGATCCGCCGCTACCTCATCTACAAGGGCTTCGAGGTCACCTTCGCCCAGAACCTCACCGACGTGGACGACAAGATCATCAACCGCGCCAATGAGCAGGGACGCACGGCCGAGGAGGTGGCCGAGGAGTACTCCTGCGCCTTCATCGAGCAGATGCACCGCTTCAACATCATGGACCCCGACATCCGCCCGCGCGCCACGCGCGAGATCAAGGCCATGCAGGAGATGATCCAGGAGCTCATCGCGCAGGACCATGCCTATGCGGTGCCGAGCGGCGACGTGTACTTCTCCGTGCGCTCCGACCACGCCTACGGCGTGCTTTCGGGCCGCGACCTCGACCAGCTGCGCGCCGGCGAGCGCGTGGAGGTCAACGACGAGAAGCGCGACCCGTTCGACTTCGCCCTCTGGAAGGCTGCCAAGCCGGGCGAGCCGAGCTGGGAGAGCCCCTGGGGTCTGGGGCGTCCGGGCTGGCACACCGAGTGCTGCGCCATGATCCATCGCCATCTGGGCACGCCCATCGACATCCACGGCGGCGGCGCCGACCTCATCTTCCCGCACCACGAGAACGAGACCGCGCAGGCCATGTGCGCCTGGCACGCGCCGCTCGCCAACTACTGGATGCACGGCGGCATGCTGCAGATCAACGAGGAGAAGATGTCCAAGAGCCTGGGCAACTTCTACACCCTCAAAGAGGTGCTCGACCACTACCAGGCCAACGCCGTGCGCCTGCTCATGCTGCAGACGCACTACCGCGCGCCGCTCGACTTCTCCTTCGAGCGCCTGGACGGTGCCGTGAGCTCGCTTGACCGCCTCGTGACCTGCGTCAAGAACCTGCGTTGGGCCGCCGAGACCGCCCCACAGGACGGCGAGCTGAACGATTACGACCGCGTGCTGGGCGCGGCGGCCACCGAGGCCCATGCCGAGTTCGTGCGCCAGATGGACGACGACTTCAACACCGCCGGCGGCGTCGCGGCCATCTTCGGCCTGGTCAGCGCTGCCAACAAGTACCTCGCCGAGGTGGGCGAGGACACCGCCACCTCCGTGACGCTGCGCTGCGCCGACACGCTTTGCGAGCTGGCCGACGTACTGGGCATCGACCTCTCCAAGGCCTCGGCTGCCTCCGAGCTGCCGGCCGAGCTGGTTGACCTTGCGCGCGAGCACGCCGGCTATGGGGGTACCTCGCCCGACGACGCGGCGGTAGCGCTGCTCGATGCCCGTCAGGCCGCCCGTAAGGCCAAGAACTGGGGCCTCGCTGACGCCATCCGCGACGGCATCACGGCGCTCGGCCTCGTGGTCGAGGACACCGCGGCCGGCGCGCGCCTGCGCACCAAGAAGTAACCGCATAGACCTGTGAGCGAGGGGCGCGCTCTTCCGGCCGGGAGGCTGGGAGGCGTGCCCCTCGCAGAACCATACGCACGCGCCGGGGCGGGGCCCCGCGCGCCTGAAGGGAGGCCTGATGGCCAAGAACCAGTCGAGGAAGCCGGGGCGTGACGTGCGCGGTGGCAAGGGTGGGTCGTCTCGCCCGGGTGCCGCTTCGCGCGGCAACCAGCAGCGTGGCGGCCAGCGGCCGTACGGGCAGCGTGACATGGTCCGCGGTCGTGGTGGCGCCGGTGCGGGGGAGCGCAGGGGCCAGGGTGCCCGCCGTGGCGCCTCCGCGAACGGCTCGCTCATCGAGGGCCGTCGTGCAGCCGCCGAGGCGCTCGACACGGGCCTGCCCATCCGCCGCGCCTTCGTGCAGAAGGCCCAAAACGAGGCCGACCCCACGCTCGAGCGCCTGGTGGAACGCCTGCTCGAGCTGGGCATCGAGCCCGAGCGCCTGCCCAAGGCGCGCCTCGACGAGATGTCGAGCCACGGCGCGCACCAGGGCATCGTGCTCGAGACGCGCCCCTTCGAGTACGCCACGGTCCCCGACGTGATCGCGGCGGCGGGGGAGGGCGACGCGCTCGTGGTGCTGCTCGACCACGTGACGGACGAGGGCAACTTCGGCGCCATCGTGCGCTCTGCCGAGGTGGTGGGTGCCGCGGGCGTGATCATCGCCAAGGCGCGTGCGGCGAGCGTGGGCGTCGGTGCCTACAAGACCTCCGCCGGTGCCGTCATGCACCTGCCCATCGCGCAGGTCTCCAACCTGGCCACGGCCATCGAGGAGCTCAAAGAGGCCGGCTTCTGGGTGTGTGGCGCGACCGAGCACGCCGAGCAGAGCGTGTGGGACGCGCCGCTCGGCGGCAGGCTCTGCATCGTGATGGGTTCCGAGGGCGAGGGCATCTCGCGCCTCGTGCGCGAACGCTGTGACTTCGAGTGCCGCCTGCCCCAGCGCGGCCGCGTGGAGAGCCTCAACGTGGCGCAGGCCACCACGGTGCTCTGCTACGAGTGGCTCCGCAGGCAGACGCTGGCCGAGGCGGCTGAGGCCGCGGTGCCGGAGGATGCGGGCTACGAGGCCTTCGACAGCGGATGGGCCGACTAGCATGGCGCGCCGGCTGCCGCTTCTCGTGGTCGATGGCTACAACGTCATCCATGGCACGGCTCGCTACCAGGGGCTCATCGACGAGCACGCGGGCGCGGGCGCCATGGCGGACGTGGCCTTCCTGGAGCGCAACCCCTATGGCGACGACCCCTTCGAGCGGGCGCGCGAGGCGCTCGTGGCCGACGTCGCGGCCTACGCGCAGGGCAGCCATGACCCCGTGATCGTGTTCGACGGCGCGGGCAACCTCTCCGACGAGCGGCCCAACTTCTCGCGCGCGGGCGTGCGCATCATCTTCTCCAACACGGGCGAGTCCGCGGACACGGTGATCGAGCGCCTCGTGAGCAAGGCACGCCGCGACAACCGCGACGTGCTGCTCGTGACCTCCGACAACACCATCCGCTTCACCGTGGGCGGCATCCCGGTGACGAGCATCTCCAGCCAGCTTCTGGCCACCGACATAGCCACCGTCTCGCACGAGGCGAGCGTGGCGCGCCAGGAGCGCAGCTACGGGCACATGACCGTGGAGAGCCGCGTCTCACCCGAGGTGCGCGAGAAGCTCTGGAAGATGCTGGGCCGCTAGGCCGTGGGCGGCCGTCGCCCCGCGGGTGCGCGCCGGACGGCGAACGATGTCTGGGCAATTCGCTGATTGGGGCATTCGCGTGTGCTGCGGCCCGCGTCGTGCTACTATGGTCATCCATGCCAGTGTGGCTCAATGGTAGAGCACCGGCCTTGTAATCCGGTGGTTATGGGTTCGATTCCCATCACTGGCTCCATGCAACGCAAAGGCCAGGCGGCTCGTCCGTCTGGCCTTCTTCATGCCGGGCGCATGCGCCCTCTCAATACGAGACCCGCCCGCCGCCCCGCATTCGCCGTGTCGTTCGTCATATGTGGTAATGGACGTGCCGCATACGGGTATCCTATAATTCATGTGGGACAAGCAGGCCTTGTTGCCGTACAAGTAGTTGACTCGTGCAGAAGGCCCGTGAGAAAGGAACACACATGGAGAACAACGAGTGGCTCGAAAGCCTGAGCGAAGAGGACCGCACTGCTCTTGAGGCCCTCACCACCGACGAAGAGGTCGCCGCCTATCTTGAGGAGCATTCCATCGAGCTCCCCGACGAGGCCCTCATGGAGGTTGCTGGTGGCGTCAACGTCGGTCGCGAGATCGGCAAGTGGGTTCGTAAGCTCCTCGGCTTCAAGTAACCAAGTAATCTAGTAGCATAGATACTCGGCATGCAAAGCTGCCCCGCGGCGCGGGGCAGCTTCATGCCGTTAGATGCGTTCCTGGATACGAGAGGGGCTCCCGTGAAAAAGCCAAGTGAGGTCTGGAAGCAATTTCCCCTTCTGCTGAAGGTGCTCTCCATCATCTTTGCCGTCAACTTCATCGTGACGCTGATCGTGCTCATCTTCTCGTCGCGCGACCTCGTCGAATACAGCGCAGCCAACCTCATCGACTGGCTGAACCTCGTGTTCGAGGCCATCGCCCTCTACATGTTCTGGTACAAGCTGAAGGTGGCCCGTCCCTTCGTGATGGGCTATTCGGCGTTCAACATCGTGGCCGGCACCATCGCCGAGGTCATGGCGGGCACCTTCGACCCCATCGTGCAGGCGTTCTCCATGGCCTTTGATGTCTTCCTCTTCGTGACGTTCTGGAAGTACCAGCCCTTCGTGGACTACTTCACCGAGGATCTCTCGTGGGAGGTCGAAGAGGCTGCGAGCGGCGACTACATCTCCAAGCGCTTCACCTGGCCGTGGGTCCGCAACTGCCTCATCTACTTCAGCGTGTTCTCGTTCGCGGGCCACTGGATGGAGATGGGCTTCTGCATGGCCATCAAGGCGGGCCTGGTCAAGGGCGAGTTCGACCCCTCCAACACCATGCTCTGGCGCGACTGGTTCTACCCCTTCCCGATGGAGGGCATGGCCGTCGTGCTCATCGCGCTTCTGCTGTACCCGCTGTGGGTGTGGCTCCGCAAGAAGCTGCCGCTCATTCCGGCGGCGCTCGTGAGCTTCGTGGTCAACGGCATCCTCTGCGTGTCCATCGAGTTCGTCTGCGGCCTCATGTGGAACGCCAACCTGCAGAACTGGGACTACTCCAACATGCCCTTCAACTTCATGGGCCAGGTCTGCCTGCAGAACGGCCTGGGCTTCGCGTTCGCCGCGAGCGTCATCGCGTGGGTCGTCTACCCGCTGCTGGAGCGCCTGCTCAACCGTCTGCCCAAGTCGGTCATGAACGTGGCCTGCATCGTGTTCACGTCGCTCTTCCTCGTGGCGCAGACGCTCTATCTCGTCGACACGCCGGTCGACTACCGCACCTCCATCGAGCAGCAGCTCGCCGAGGACGACGCCAACCCGGGCACGCTCACACCCGAGTACCGCAAGGAGCTCGAGGAGGACCTTGCCTACCTCGACTACCTTGACGAGTACAAGGCGGAGAACGCCGAGCGCATCGCGCGCGAGCGCGCCGAGGCCGCGGCGGCCGAGGGGAAGGGCGACTAGGCGCTTCACCTGCGTGCACGTCCTGCGCCGGGGCCTTCGGGTCCCGGCGCTTTTTTTGCGGGAGCGCCGCTTGAGTGTGCCGTTTCGTGTGCGGGGTATGGTTCGTGCGCGGGCGAGCGAATGTGCTGGGACAGGGGATGGACAGACTCGTATGCGTAAGGGATACGGTCCATTCCGACGGTTAGGCACCCTATGAAAAAATGGCTCACACCAAAGGTCAAACTACGAATATGCGGGGCGTACTTCGGGCTCTACCTGATACTCTCCTTCGCCTACGCGGCACTCTGCCCGCCGGCAGAATTCACCTACGATCTTTCGCTCTTCCGAGCCGTCCTGATCGCGGCGTGCGCGGCGCATGCGCTGTTCGTGCTGGTGCGGAAACGTATCGACGCGCGGATCACCTCGCTGGTGACGCTCGTCTTGTGCGTGGGACTCTCAGCCATCGACCTCTTCGGTTTGGGGGCGTTGTCTGACGCTGCGGTGGTCGTGGGCATGCCGGCGGTGGCGATCGTCACGTTCCTCGAATACGCGGGGGCCATCGTGGTGGCGCTGATCTTAGGCTTTGACAAGGAGACGTACGGGCTGCTCGACGTGCCCGTGAACCTCGAGCCGGCCTACGACGGCGGCCACAGCTGGGACGAGCCCATGAGCAAACGCGTCCGCACCTGGGAGTTCTGGCGCGACCTGATCATGTACTTCATCGTGTTCTCGTTCATCGGGCACTGGGCGGAGATCCTGTTCTGCAGGCTCATCCTCGCGGGCGTCTTCATGGGCGGCTACGACCCCACCAACGCGATGCTCTGGGACCAGTGGCTCTTCCCGTTCTCCGCGGAGGGCACGGCGCTGGCGGCCGTGGTGGTGTTTTTGCACCCCATCGCCACGAAGCTGCAGAATCGCTACGGGCAGCACTCGATTCGCGCCGTGCTGCTGAGCTTCCTTGCCAACTTCGTGGTCTGCACGTCAATCGACTTCGGCACGGGCATGGTGGCCAACCAGCACTACGAGCTCTGGGACTACCGCGACATGCCGTTCAACTTCATGGGGCAGGTCTGCCTGCAGAACTCGATGGTCTACTCCATCGCGGCGACGCTCGTGGTCTGGGGGCTCTATCCGCTGATGGACAAGGGGCTGCGCAAGCTGCCCAAGGACGCGGCTGACGGCCTGTTCTGGGGACTCGTGGGTATCTACGGGTTCCTGGCGCTGCTGCACTTCGTGGATCCGTCGATGGCGGTGGCGTAGCGCGACTGGACGGGGTAACGTCGGGGCGCCCTCGGCTGCATGCGGCAAGCGGGGGTGCCTCGCGCTGTTTCGGGGTGCCTGGCGCAGCGGTTTTGTGTGCGGGGCCGATGCGAACGGCGGGAGGCCCGCCGAACGCAGCAGTTCCAACCCCTCGTCAGCCGCATTTGGCACGGCCGGGCCACGCTCGTGGTGACGCACGCGGCTCCCAAGCGCTACGATGACAAGAGCATCATCCGGCGGAAGGGGAGACGATGCACCTCATCGACGCATTCAAGATGTACGGTCGTTCATGGCGGCAGTGGCTCGGCTTCGAGCTCATCTACCGCCTCGTGAGCACGGCGCTCGGCCTGCCGTTGCTCAAGCTTGCGATCGACACGGCAATGAAGCTGACGGGCTATGCCTACCTCACCTTCGAGAACATAACGGCGTTCTTGCTGACGCCCGTGTGCATCATCTTCGCCCTGATCGGCTTCCTTGTGCTCGCCTACACCATGGTCATCGAGGTCGCGGGCCTCCACTACATCCTCGACCTCGCCGACCAGGGCATCCGCCCGCACCTGCGCGACGCCTTCCGCTACGGCTTCATGCGCGCGAACCGTTCCTTCAGGCTGCGCAACATCCTCGCGGTGCCCTACACGCAGATCGTGGTGCCCTTCCTCGGCCTCGGCGTGACGGCGGGCCTCGTGCAGTCCCTCAACCTCCCCGAGTACATGTACGAGTTCTCCAACATGAACGTCCACGACTTCATCCAGTTCACGGTGCTGCCGCTCGTGGGCGCCCTCGCCCTCGTGCCCTTCCTCTTCGCCATCATCTACTTCGTGGCGGACGACATCTCCTTCTTCGAGGCGGGCCGCAGGAGCTGGAAGGCAAGTTGGAAGCACTACTTCGGCAACCTCGTGGGCTCGGTGTTCGGCGAGCTCGTGGCCTACTTCGTCATCGGCCTCGTGATGGTGGTCGCCGCCGTGGTCCTGGCGCGCATCAGCAGCCTGTTCCTGCCGCGCGACCTCTACGAGAACGTCGTCGGGCCGGGCATCTCGGTCTTCGCGGGCATCTTTGCCAACTTCTTCCTCGTGACGCCGATCTCCTACGCGATCCTGCTCGCGCTGCTGCGCCGTCGCACGGACGCGCCCCAGCCCTCGCGCGTGACGGAGATGGCGCCCTCGCGCATGCCGGCATGGGCCATGCCCGCGCTCATCGCGGCTACCTGCGCCGTGTCGCTGATCGGTGGGGCGTACTTCATCCAGCTCAACTTCCTAGGGACGGGAGCCTCCACGAAGGTGGAGGGCCAGGACCTCGCGCGCCACATCGACGTGACGGCTCATCGTGGCGGCAGCTACGGGGCGCCCGAGAACACGATGGCCGCCATGGAGCAGGCCAAGATCGACGGTGCCGACATCTGCGAGATTGACGTGCAGATGAGCAAGGACGGCCAGATCTTCGTGAGCCATGACACCAACTTCCTGCGCGTGTCGCGCGTGGACAAGAACGCCTGGGAGCTCACCTACGACGAGATCCTCGAGCTTGACGCGCGCGCCCAGTACTGGGTCGACCGGGGCTACGAGATGCAGCGCTATCCGCTGCTCGACGAGGTCATCACCTGGGCGGAGGAGTCCGACATGCTCCTCAACATCGAGCTCAAGCCCACGGGCCATGAGACCGACTTCGAGAAGGCCGTGGCAGACATCGTGAACGCGCACGACTTCGGCAGCCGCTGCATCGTGACCTCGCAGATGTACGACACCGTGGCCCGCATGAAGGACTACGCGCCCGAGGCCACCTGCACCTACGTGACCAAGCTGGCCTACGGCGACGTGTGCCAGCTCGAGGCGGCGGACGCCTTCTCCATCGAGGCGCTGAACGCCACGCCCATGTTCGTGTCGTACCTGCACGCCCACAACAAGACGGTGCTCTGCTGGCTGGTCAACAGCGAGACGACCATCCGCAACGTGGTGGGCAACGGCGTGGACAACGTGATCACCGACGACGTGCCGCTCGCGCGCAGCGTGGTGGACTCGGTGAACGAGCAGACGCCGGCAGAGCGCATGATCACCCGCATCGCCTCCATCTTCGGCGTGCAGTGACGGTCGGTTGGCATAGGGGTACCCAAGGCGGCAGAGGGGAGATCAGCATGAATGACCCGTTCGAGACCGACGTGGCGCGCGATGACCAGCTGGTGCTGGTGGACGCGCTCGACCGCGAGCTGGGCACGGCCTCGAAGGAGCGCGCCCATCGCGAGGGGCTGCTGCATCGGGCGTTCTCCGTGGTGCTCACGCGTGAGGACGCTGCGGGACCTGAGCTGCTGCTGGCGCGCCGCGCGCCCGGCAAGTACCATTCGGCGGGGCTCTGGGCAAACTCCTGCTGCTCGCATCCGAGGGCAGGGGAGCGACTTGAGGACGCCGTGCCGCGCCGCCTGCGCGAGGAGCTCGGCTGCGGTGCGCGTGGCCTGCGCGAGATAGGCTCGTTTGTGTATCGCACCGACTTTGGCGGGCTCTACGAGTTCGAGTTCGACCACGTGTTTTTGGGCGAGGTGGAGGGCACGCCGGAGCCCGAGCCCTCGGAGGTGGACGCCCTGCGCTGGGTGGACGCGGAGACGCTTGCCCAAGAGATCGCTGCTCAGCCGCAGCGTTTCGCCTCGTGGGCCCTCACCGTGCTGCCCATGGCCCTCGCCTCCCTGTGCTGACTGGCACAAAGAACCGACGGATGTATGCACCAGACGTGGACAAAAGGGAGTATCCCCAACGTCCACTGGCACACAGGACCGACGGATGTATGCACCAGAGCTGAAGCGCAGCCAGAAATGTGACCCGATTGTGCAGCTTTCATGGTATAGATACGCCCGGCTGGGTGGATTACATTGACAAGATTTTGCCGTCGGCGTATATTCTTCCCGCTTGTGAGGAGCACGACGCTCGCAGGTGCTTGAAAACGGAATGGGGATGTGGCACAGCGGCAACTGCGGCGGACTGTAAATCCGCTCTCTCTGAGTTCCCTGGTTCGAGTCCAGGCATCCCCACCATTCCCGCCCGTGTAGCTCAGTCGGTAGAGCACCTCGTTGGTAACGAGGAGGCCACCAGTTCAAGTCTGGTCGCGGGCTCCATTTCAAGCAGTACGTCCCATGGCGGTGTAGCTCAGTTGGTTAGAGCGCACGGTTCATACCCGTGTTGTCACTGGTTCGAGTCCAGTCACCGCTACCAGCGTTCAAACGGCACCCACTGGGTGCCGTGAACATAAATAGAGGCTAAACGGCCGTGAAGGTTGTTTCAAAAGGAGGATGGCATGGCCAAGCAGAAGTTCGATCGTACTAAGCCGCACGTAAACATCGGTACCATTGGTCACGTTGACCACGGTAAGACCACCCTTACCGCAGCCATCACCAAGGTTCTCTCCGAGACCCCTGGCTGCAAGGCTGACTTCACCGCATTCGATCAGATCGACAAGGCTCCCGAGGAGCGCCAGCGCGGCATCACCATTTCCGTCGCCCACGTTGAGTATGAGACCGAGGCTCGTCACTACGCTCACGTTGACTGCCCGGGCCACGCTGACTACATCAAGAACATGATCTCCGGTGCTGCCCAGATGGACGGCGCTATCCTCGTCATCGCCGCTACCGACGGCCCCATGGCCCAGACCCGCGAGCACATCCTCCTCGCCCGTCAGGTCGGCGTTCCCTACATCATCGTCTTCCTGAACAAGTGCGACATGGTTGACGACGAAGAGCTCCTCGACCTCGTCGAGATGGAGACCCGTGACCTCCTCTCCGAGTACGACTTCCCCGGCGACGATCTCCCCATCGTCCGTGGTTCCGCTCTCAAGGCCCTCGAGGGCGACGCTGCCTACTACGACAGCATCCGTGAGCTCATGCACGAGGTCGACACCTACATCCCGACCCCGGCCCGCGACGACGAGAAGCCGTTCCTGATGGCTATCGAGGACGTCATGACCATCTCCGGCCGCGGCACCGTCGCATCTCCGGCCGCGGCACCGTCGCTACCGGCCGTGTCGAGCGTGGTACCCTCCACCTCAACGAGAAGGTCCAGATCGTCGGCATCCGTGAGACCCAGGAGTCCACGGCCACCGGCATCGAGATGTTCCGCAAGACCATGGACGAGTGCATGGCTGGCGACAACGTCGGTATCCTCCTGCGTGGCATCAAGCGCGAGCAGATCGAGCGCGGCCAGGTCCTCTGCAAGCCCGGCTCGGTTACCCCGCACCGCAAGTTCACCGGCGAGATCTACGTCCTCACCAAGGAGGAGGGTGGCCGTCACACCCCGTTCTTCAGCGGCTATCGCCCCCAGTTCTACTTCCGCACCACCGACGTCACCGGTGACATCCAGGAGCTCCGTGACCAGTCCGGCAACGCTGTCGAGATGGCCATGCCTGGCGACCACATCACCGTCGTCTGCGAGCTCATCCACCCGATCGCCATGGAGCAGGGCCTGAAGTTCGCTATCCGCGAGGGCGGCCACACCGTCGGCGACGGCCGCGTCTCCACCATCGAGGACTAGTACCTATCCCTCGATACGTTCGTGCCCAGAGCCCGGCACTTCGGTGCCGGGCTTTTTTCTGCGACGGAAGCTGGCACCTCAGCGGGAGTCGGGGAGCACCTTTCCCGAGTTCCGTGATCCCAGGCAGTGCGCGGCCATCGCGCTCCGTTTGGGATCGTCAGCGGGGCATCAAGATTGCACTTGTGAATGCGATGTGGAGTCTTGACGCTTACCCAGCAGTGGTGCTAGTCTTTTCCATTGCGTCACCTTCGCGACGAAGGTGACGGCTATGTACAGGAGGAGTCATGCGTACAATGGTTACTCTCGCTTGCCAGGAGTGCAAGCGTCGTAATTACACGACGGACAAGAACAAGGCAAACAACCCTGATCGTATTGAGTTGAAGAAATATTGCCCGTGGTGCAAGAAGCATACCGTTCACAGGGAGACCCGCTAAAATAGGGTCATACACACGCCGGTAGTTCAATTGGTAGAGCAGCGGTCTCCAAAACCGCCTGTTGAGGGTTCGAGTCCTTCCCGGCGTGCCAGAAACACCACCGGCTATCCCTCACAAAGGGTTAGCCGGTTTTTATGATACGAGGGCTTTTGTCCAAGAGGGGTTAGGTAGCGATGGCCAACAAAGATCGTCAGAAGAGGAGCGAACGCCAGGCTCGAGCGAGGGAGCGCGAGGCCCTTGAGGCCGCCCGCGCGGCGTCTGTTCCTGCTAACGCCAAGAAGGACAGCAAGGCCCTCAAGGCCGAGCCCAAGAAGAGCGAGAAGGCTCTGGTCAAGGGCCAGAAGCCGGGCCTGATCACGCGCGCCAAGACCTACATCCATGACGTGCGCGTCGAGATGCACCGCGTGGTGTGGCCGTCTAAGGCCGAGCTCAAGGACTACTCCGTGGCCGTCATCGCCACGCTGCTGATCTTCGGCGTGTCGCTTTGGCTGGTCGACACGGGTGTCGTGGCGCTTCTCGTGGCGTTCACGAGCCTGAGGGGGTAAGGCATGGCTAAGCGTTGGTACGTCGTCCATACCTACTCTGGGTACGAGAACAAGGTCAAGAACGACCTTGAGCATCGTATCGAGACGTATGGCATGGAAGACCAGATCGTCGACATCCAGATCCCGACCGAGGAGATCACCGAGGTCAAGGAGGGTGGCAAGCGCGAGACCAAGGAGTCCAAGGTCTTCCCTGGCTACGTGCTCGTGCGCATGGAGGTCGACGACAACTCGTGGGCCGTGGTGCGCAACACCCCGGGCGTCACGGGCTTCGTGGGCATTGATGGACGCCCCACGCCCCTGCGCCGCTCCGAGTACAACAAGATCATGCGCCGCACCAACCCGGCCGCCGCTGGCGCGCCCGTGGTGAGGCACACGGTAACCAACCTCGAGCCGGGCATGTCCGTCAAGGTCATCGACGGCCCGCTCGCGGACTTCCAGGGCACCATCTCGGAGGTCATGCCGGACGCCGGCAAGGTCAAGGTCATGCTCACGATCTTCGGCCGCGAGACCCCCGTCGAGCTCACGCTCAACCAGGTGAAAGTATCGGCATAGCAATTCACGCCCGTCTCGGTATCGGTGAGGATAGCTTCTCGGGATGGACGCGCGGATAGGATAGCAACAACAGGAGGAACACCATGGCCAAGAAGAAGGTCACGCATTTTATTAAGCTCCAGATTCCGGCCGGCAAGGCTAACCCCGCGCCTCCCGTCGGTCCCGCCCTCGGTGCCGCCCAGGTCAACATCATGCAGTTCTGCCAGCAGTTCAATGCTCAGACCTCTGACAAGGCTGGCGACATCATCCCGGTCGAGATCACGGTCTATGAGGACCGCAGCTTCGACTTCATCTGCAAGACCCCGCCTGCGGCCCAGCTCATCAAGAAGGCCCTCGGCCTCCAGAGCGGTTCCGGCGTGCCCCAGCGCGACAAGGTCGGCCAGCTGACCCAGGAGCAGCTCACCCAGATCGCCGAGACCAAGATGCCGGACCTCAACGCCAACGACATCGAGGCCGCCAAGAAGATCATCGCCGGCACCGCCCGCTCCATGGGCGTCACCATCGCCGAGTAACTTGGGTTTTGGGGCGTCGCACCCGCGGCGCCAAACAATAGTGGGAGGGCATCGGCGCCCGCAAACCACGCGACTACCACTAGGAGGTAGCAATTATGCCGAAGCATGGTAAGAAGTACAAGGAGCAGGCAGCCAAGGTCGGTAGGGAGCTCTACAGCCCCAAGGCCGCCATGGAGCTCGTGAAGGAGCTCGCTGCCGCCAAGTTCGACGAGACCGTCGAGGTCTCCGTGCGCCTGGGTGTCGACACCCGTAAGGCCGACCAGAACGTCCGTGGTTCCATCAGCCTGCCCAACGGCACCGGCAAGGAGGTCCGCGTGGCCGTCTTCGCCGAGGGCGAGAAGGCTCGCGAGGCCGAGGCCGCTGGCGCTGACGTCATCGGCTCCGACGACCTCGTCGCCCAGATCCAGGCCGGCAACCTCAACTTCGACGCCGCCATCGCCACGCCCAACATGATGGGCAAGGTCGGCCGCCTCGGCCGTATCCTCGGTCCCCGTGGCCTCATGCCGAACCCCAAGCTCGGTACCGTCACCATGGACGTCGCCCGCATGGTCAAGGAGCTCAAGGCTGGTCGTGTCGAGTATCGTGCCGACCGTTACGGCATCTGCCACGTGCCCGTGGGCAAGGTTTCCTTCTCCACCGAGAAGCTTGTCGAGAACTACGGTGCGCTCTTCACCGAGCTGCTCCGCGTGAAGCCGTCCACCGCTAAGGGCCGCTACGTCAAGTCCGTCACCTTCTCCTCCACGATGGGCCCCGGCGTTAAGGTTGACCCGCTGCGCACCCGCAACTTCATGGAGGACTAAGCTCCTGCCATCAGTGCATGCTTCCAACTGGCCCGCCTCGTGCGGGCCAGTTTTGTACGGCGCGTCTGTGTGCGCTTCGTGTCCGCAAACTCCCGCTTGACAGAGATCTTCTGAGCTGCAACAATAGCTTTTGCTCGCAAGAGCGCACACACATTGCACGTCCGCTGCCAAAGACAGCCGGTGCCGCAAGGCTTAAAGGGGATGCCCGCCTGCCGAGGTGGTCTAGAAGATTCGCACCTTTGAGACCCCGTTTGGCTGCGCCAGGCGGGGTCTTTGCGTAAAGGGCCCGCCCAGTGGCGGAAGTGCCCGAACGCACCACAAGGAGGTGAATCACATGCCAGCACAGTCAAAGTACGAGATGCTCGAGAAGGTTACCGCCTCTCTCGAGGCTTCGAAGGGTTTCTACGTCGTGGACTACCGCGGCCTCACCGTCAAGGAGGCCGAGGAGCTTCGTCGCCAGCTCCGCGCAAGCGGCGCCAACTTACGTGTTCTTCGGTGATGATCCGGTCAGCCCGGCAAAGGCCCTGAAGGAGTTCGCGAAGACCACCAAGAAGACCCAGGTCCTCGGTGGTATCGCAGATGGCCAGGCCCTCACCGCTGACGAGGCTATCGCTTACGCGGAGCTTCCGAGCTACGAGGAGCTCATGGGCCAGCTCGTGTACGTCATCGCAAGCCCGCTCCGTGGCCTCATGTCCGTCATCAACGGCCCCGCCCGCGGTCTGGCGCTCGCCCTCAAGGCGATTTCCGAGAAGGAGCAGGAGGCTGCATAAGAGCCGCCTAGCCTGCACCACGCACAACGCACAAGGATGCCAAAGGGCGTCCGCTACCAAAAAGGAGTTTTGAAATGACTATCGATGAGCTCGTTGCCGAGATTGAGAAGATGACCCTGCTCGAGGCCGCTGACCTCGTCCACGCCCTCGAGGACAAGTTCGGCGTCTCCGCCGCCGCCCCCGTGGCCGTCGCCGCCGCTCCTGCCGCCGCCGCTGAGGAGGTCGAGGAGAAGACCAACTTTGACGTCGAGCTGACCGCTTTCGGCAGCAACAAGATCGCCGTCATCAAGGTCGTCCGTGCCCTCACCTCCCTTGGCCTCAAGGAGGCCAAGGAGGCCGTCGAGAGCGCCCCGAAGGTGCTGCTCGAGGGTGCCAAGAAGGAGGACGCCGAGGCTGCCAAGGCCAAGCTCGAGGAGGCCGGCGCCACCGTCACCCTGAAGTAAATAACTTCTGGTACATGGTTTTGCCAGGGGCCGAGCGTGCGCGCTCGGCCCCTCTTTTGTGTATGGGGAATCGAATCCCGCATAGCGCGCGTTCAAACAGGCTGGTCTTAGGTGCATGCGGACCAACGCAGGGGTGGGCATGACGATGCGCCAAGAGCACGCGCACCAGCGAGCACGCCGTACCCGATGCGGATATGGTGCGAAGCGCGGGCCTCATGGAGGGGTGCCTTTCATTCTGCCTGCATGACCGTGCACTTCGGCTTTACGCTGGCTCAAGGTTTAATGTCGTACTCAAGCTGCACCTGAGAGTAATCGAATCCTATCTTGCGGGGGTCTTAAAGGTAGTCTGTGATAAGCTGAAAAGTGCTAAAACGAAACAGAATGCTCGCGAGATTTGTTTGATGAAGCGGGAACACGGAGAATACCCATGATGGCGTCCAAAACGGAGCACAAACGGAGCAATCGCCTAAGGGCATCCGGCTCGGAAGGAATGCGGCCCATGAATGGAAGACGGAAGACACTGACCATTCTTGTGTCGGTCGCAATGCTGCTGTCCATGCTGCCCACTAACGCGTTGGCGGAGATGGTCGGCATTGACGGTGGGTCAGCTGAGGTTGTCGAGACTCCAACTAGCGTGATCGACGAGAGTGGGGTTGAGGCGCCAGGCGCGGACGAGGCGCCTGCGGCAGGCGATACCGATGTCGAGTCCGAAGTGGCCCAAGAAATCGCGGCCAGCGATGGCGAGTCTCTTGTGGCGGAAGCTGCAACCGAGGACGAAGCCGCAGCCGAAGGGACTGTCGCCGACGAGCCAAGAGACGACGCCACGTCAAACGACTATGCCGAAGCCGAGCCTGTCGCCGGGTCCGAGGCGTATCTGTCTGGGACGCTGTCTGTCGAGGGGCTCGACTATGCCGTCTCCGTAGACCCGACCGAAGACGCCAAGCTTCCCGCCAATGCCCAGCTTGTGGTCAGCGAAGTCAGTGGTGCCGCGTATGACGAATACGTCGCTCAGGCCGAATCCGCGCTCGGCAAGGGCGCCCTCTCCATCGGCCGCATCTTCGACATCGGCTTCGAGGTTGAAGGAGAGTCCGTCGAACCCGCCTCTGAGGTCTCCGTACACATACGCCTCGCCAACGCCGAGGAGGAGGCCGCTAAGGTCCTCCACATCACTGATGAGGGCGTTGAGGTCATCGTGCCCGATTCCGCTCCAGAGGGTTCCGAGAGCGTTGACTTCACCGTCGAGCAGCTGTCGCCGTTCCTGATGCAGAAGAGGAACGCGAAGGGGGGCGAGCAGGGCATCATCACCGATTTCAATACCGAAGTCATCTACGGCGGTTCTTGGACCGACGGCAAGTACGTCTGGAATGCCGCCTCGTCCGCCTCGGGCCACCACTTCAACTTCCGCATCAGCTTCGGCGTCGACAAACCTGCCGGCTCTGAGGCAGCCGACATCGTCTATCCGGCCGAGAGCATCAAGATCACCGTCCCTGCTCAGATCCTGCACGACCGCAATGGCGCGTTTGCTGACACCATCGACATGTCCGTGCCCCTCAAGGAAGACCTCGAGCAGGCCATCGCTGACGGTGAGGAACTCGATGACGACATGAGCTTCGCCTACTACGTGGAGCTTGATGACGAGGGCAATCCCACGGGCAACCTCGTGCTCTACAACTTCCGCGAGGTGGAGCCGGGCTTTGACGGCTACATCGAGCTCGGCTACGTCACGTCCGAGAAGACCTTTGAGTATGAGGACATGTGCGAGTCAGACCCGTTCTGGGCAACCATCGAGGTCGTGGACCCCACGAGCGAGACGGGCGAGAAGGAGGTCCATACCACCAAGCTCCTCGAAGAGGGCGAGGAGGAAGACCCTGACGTCGACTACATCGACGACCAGGACTACACCGTGTGGATCAACACCCAGGCGAGCATGCTCTCCACCGAGAAGCGCATCCCTACCAAGTACGACAGCTGGCAGAGCAACTGGGGGACAGCTCCCGATGATGCGGCCGACTACAACTACCTCATCTATGAGGTCCGTAGCCGCATAAACGACTGCTCGCAGAAGTACACCTTCACGCTTGACGACGAGTACACCAAGCTCATCTCAGGCAACAACAGCGGTGACGTCCAAGCTGACTCCAGCACCGTCAAGATCATGGGCTACATATTCAGTGGCAGCTCTACGGCGCAGCAGCAGAACTTCGTCACCGACCAGACCATCCGCGACATCCGCTACGACTACGTGATCGTGGGATTCCAGAACAGCTACTGGAACAGCTACACGCACTGGGACGTGGTGAACAAGATCACTGCGACGGTCACGCCCGATGACGGCATCGACGAGCCTACCTCGGGCACGTCGACGCGCCGCTTCAACTGGAACAAGCCCATCTTTGATGGCGGCGGCGGAGGCTTTAACTCCCGCATCACGGCCGACGGTTACTATCGCAACCGTGCGGACCAGGACCTGTGGCCGCGTGAGTACCTGACGAGCCTCGGCATGGTTGCGGGCTACTACACGCGCTTCGACCTCGCCGACCTGCAAAGTGGCAGAGTCGAGTATCTTGACAACATCGATTACGCGCACTGGGGCGAGGGTTATCCCATCTCCTGGACGCGCGACTCCTCCATTGGCGGAGAGCTTTGGGAGCAGTACTTCCAGAACCCTGTCAAATACGAGGTCTACCTCGACAACTTCTCTATCTTCAACGGCGACCAGAACGTGGGCACTGCCGAGAAGACCCAGCTCCAGCCGGGTGACTACCAGATCGATACGCTTGCATTCTCCGTCTCCTGCTATGACCGCGCGTATAACGAGAGCACTGCCGCCTTCGACAAGAAGACCGCTACGACCTACCTCGAAGACGAGGTTCTTACGTTCTACGGCAAGTTTGGCGAAAGCGACGAGTGGACGGCTTTCGCAACACGCGATGCCGCGACGGGCACGGTCACCGTTCTCGATTCTTCGCTTGCCACTTTCTCGGGCAACAAGTTCACCTTTGCCGAAGGCGCTGCCTGCACGGGCTACAAGGTCGAGACGACCAACAAACACTATTACTGGCGTGTCAACCTCGTTCCCAACCTGCGCCTCATCGGCTCTGACAACGTGAAAGACTTCATCAACGGGACCGATGAGGACGGAAACCCCATCGAGTGCATCGGCATCTACGCCAAGGGCCGCGAGAACATCTACAGCCACCTGTCCGCGTTCGATGCCAAGGTCGCGGCCCTCATGAAAGCTGACAGCAGCCTCACCCAGGCCGATGCTGAGGCACAGGCTGAGGAGCTCGGCCTCTCCAAGGAGGGCTTCACCAACCTCGTGTGGAACGCGAATCCTGCCGATACCGACTACCTGCGCGTGGTCCAGCGTGAGGTGAAACTGAACAAGGACGTCACCGCGACGGCCAACAACGCCACCAAGCGCCAGTACACCCTTACCTGGCAGGTCGACTTCGAGGAAACCTCCACGGTAGGCGATGGCACCGAGCATGAGCCCGTCGAGCAGTCCAGTGGCGTGTTCTACGACCTGCTGCCCCAGGGCGCGACGCTCAACGAGGACACCGTCATGGTGGTGACCGAGGACGGCGCCCTGCGCTCCAATGCTTTCACCATCGAGCAGCACGACAATTACAAGGGCACGGGCCGCACGCTGCTCGTGGTCCGCGTGAAGGAGTCTGCCGACTTCTACCAGCTTTTCTTCGAGACGGTCCACTCCTATGCCTCCATCAAGGACTACGGTTCCGAGGTCTATAACCCCATTGCCTATCAGACCGGCAACCTCGACATCTCCGATGGCGTTACGGACAGCGACCCCAACAAGGAGACCGTGCAGAGCACCGATCTCGTTCCCGACCCGCTCGACGATGCCGGGCTCATGACGGACATCGTCAAGGAGATCACGGGTGAGGATGACGACTCGGGTCGCACCTTCGTGTACAACGAGCGTCTCTATGACATCGTGACCATCACCGCCGCCGCGTCGGGCCTTTCCAAGAAGATCAAGGCCCCCAGCACGAGCGACTATGTCAATGAGGCCCTCGTCCAGAACGAGGGAAGCTACAGCTACCGTCTGCGCTACCAGAACAGTTACGCGGGCGAAGCGAAGAGCCTCGTGTTCTACGACAACCTTGAGTCCTACGAGGGCAAGCGCGCGAGCGATTGGCAGGGCACGCTCCAGGCAATCGACTTCTCCGCCCTCGACCTGTCGCTCGTGGCTCCCGAAGTCTACGTGAGCGAGAACGCAGTCGACACCTCCAACGCCGACAACCGCGACCTCACCAACGAAGACGTCTGGACGCACGTCGACGACTACACGAACTACGACTACTCATCTGTCAGGGCAGTTGCCATCGACCTCAGCAAGAACCCCGAGGGCGAGGACTACATCATTAACAAGGGCGCCGCCGTCTCTGTCTACCTGTACATGAAGGCGCCGGCAGGCGCGACCCGCTCGGATGGCAAGGCTGACTACCCTGAGGCTTACAACGAGGTGGCCGACAGCCATACCATCATCAAAGAGACCTCTGCGGACCAGGACGTCTACAACCAGCAGGGCCCGACCATTGCCAAGCTCGCCATCTCCAAGGACATCAACCTCCTCAAGGTCGGCGAGGACGGCGTGGGCATCCGTAACATCTCGTTCCGCCTGGTCGGCACCTCCGACTACGGCACCGAGTACGACAAGATCGAGTACTCCGACAAGAACGGTTACGTGACCTTCAGGAAGATCGAGAAGGGCAGCTACACGTTCTCCGAGTATGAGTGCACCCCCGACTGGCTCGAGGATCACACCGTGCACACCGTGTGGATTAGTTCTCAGGGCCACGTGTTCATCGACATGCCCGAGAGCCTGAAGACCGAGCTTGCCGCCGACGCCACGGTGGATGAGACCATCAGTTACTATGCCGAGCGCGCCGCGTATGACAAGACGAGCGTCGAGTTCGAGATCGTGAACAAGCCGCGCGTGCATGCCGACCTCACCTTCCTCAAGAGCCGTGCGCTCACCGAGGACGACAACTCCGTCAAGGGCATTCCCGAGACCACGTTCAAGCTGAGCGGAACCTCCGATTACGGCAACGAGATCACCAAGATCGTGGTTTCCAACGAGCTCGGCATCGTGTCGATCTATGACATCGAGAAGGGCACCTACACCCTCAAGGAGATTCAGGCCAATCCCGACTACGTGCTCGTGGAGACCGAGTACCGCGTGAAGATCGACGACACGGGCAACGCGACCCTCTATGCCCCGCGCGTTGACGAAGAGGGCAACCCCGTCGTTGACGTCGAGGGCAACACGGCCTACGACGAGGTCGTGGTCGACGATACCCTCTCGCAGTATCGCCTGCTCTTCAACCCCGAGCGCTACCACGACCTGATGCTGCGCAAGGTGGACGCCGACAATCCCAGCCGCTGGCTGCAGGGAGCCACCGTGCGCCTGACGGGCGCGAAGCTCGCTGACTACAACTACACCGACGATGAGGGCAACACGGTCACCGCCACTGAGGACAACGGCAGCTACTACATCGAGACCGTGAGTGACGCCAACGGCAAGATCAGCTTCCCGCACCTCGAGGCGGGCAGCTACGTGCTTAAGGAGACCGAGGCGCCTTCGGGCGTTGACGGCGACGGTCACACCGGCACGGGCGGCACGCTCAACTACATCGCTGACAGCAACGAATACGTGGTCGTCGTCGCCGACGACGGCACGGTGACCATCGATGGCCTTGAGAAGAACAGCTTCGATGAGTACATGCTCAAGAATGCCCGCGCGCTTGACGGCGAGATCATCGTCTACAAGCAGTGGGAAGATGACGACAATGCGGATGGCAGCCGCCCTGATGCCGCGACCATCAAGATGACCGCCGATCCCGAGAGCCTCGTCATCAAGGGTCTCACGGTCACCAAGATCTGGCAGGGCGATACCTCAGAGCTGCGTCCCGATGACCTGAACATCCAGATTTACAAGGCGCCAGGCCAGATTGACGGCTACACCATGGTCGAGTACATCGAGGCCAACGGCGGGGCTTGGCTTGACACGGGCTTCAATCCCGATAGCAACACCACGGTTGACGCCACGATCATGATGACGGGCAACAACAATCACCAAACGCTCTTTGGTGCGAGGAACGCGGTTTCGGGAACGCCGGCTTTCTCATTGTGTGAGGGCCACGATAAGAACACCAACCTGCTCTATTACTATGGCGCCGCGGGCCAGTGGTATGAGATGGGCAAAAAGTCCCTCACGCGAGACGTCAGCTATGACGTGCACCTAGGACCGGATGCCGTGACGGTTTCCAACGACTTCTTCTCCTCGACCACACCGAGCGCGGAGTTCTCGGTTGACGTCTCGCTTTACATCTTTGCATACCACCATGACTCAGACGTGGTCTACGGCGACACGCAGGGCCGCATCTACTCCTTCCGCATCTACGACGGCAGCACGCTCGTGCGCGACTACATTCCCGTCTACGACGCGACCAACGGCGTCTACGGCCTGTACGATCTCGTGAACGGCAACTTCATCTCTTCGATCGGCACCGCGCAGTTCACGGGCCCCGAGGTGAGCACCGAGGCTGAGCTCTACGAAGAGAGCACGGGCAACGACAACGTGACCATCATCAAGGTGGGTAACGTCTGGACCTATACGTTCACTGACATCACTATCGACGGCAAGCAGAACTTCTTTGCCTGCGAGGCTGCGGCTCCTGAGGGCTATACCGGCTCAAACGTGGGCGCCAGCAACCTCGCGGCGGTCCAGTCCGGCAAGGCGACGATCACCAACGCCTATGAGTCCGCGACCGACTATGAATACACGGGAGCCGTCCAGACCTTCACGGCCCCCGTCACGGGCGACTACAAGCTCGAGGCTTGGGGTGCCCAGGGCGGTAACTCTGCGGGCAACAAAAGCGTGCAAAAGCCCGTGTATTACGGATTGGGCGGTAGAGGCGCCTACACTTCGGGCACCATCAGGCTCACTGCAGGCCAGACCATCTATGTCTACGTTGGTGGACGCAACAATGGCCCCTATAGGTATGACGCCAACGGCAGGGTCGCAAGCGGCGATGACGCACCCGCGGCCTTCAATGGCGGAGGCGGCGGAAACCATGACCACAGCGGTCGTGAATCAGGCTCACCGGAGAGTGGTGGCTCTGGTGGCGGTGCGACCGACTTCCGCCTGACGGTGTCCACTGCCGATGATGGCTGGAGCGGTTTTGACTCACTGAAGACACGCATCATGGTCGCCGCTGGTGGCGGCGGTTCCGCCGACCAGCAGACCGGCGGCTACGGTGGTGCCCTGACGGGCGGTAATGCACTCGGCAATGCCTATGGCGCCACGCAGAATACGGGCTTTGGTTTCGGCGTGGGCCAAACATCGACATATAAATGGTCCAACAAGGACGGCGGAGGTGCTGGCGGCGGATACTACGGCGGATTCGCGCAGACAAACGCTAGCCATGGCCGCGGAAACTACTCCAACGCGGGCGCCGGCGGCTCGTCCTTCGTGTCCGGCTATGAGGGCTGCGACGCCATCGCCGAGAGCTCTACGGCTGCCAGCATCGTTCATACGGGATCTTCTGAGCATTACTCCGGCATCGTGTTCAGCGACCCGGTCATGCTCGCGGGCAACCAGGCGATCACCGAGCCGGATGGAAGCAGCTCCACTGGTCACGAGGGCGATGGCCACGCGCGCGTCACGCTCGTGGTGGACACCAACTCATCAACCGACGGCTCTTCGAGCTCCGATGACGCGAGCTCCGACACGATGCTCCCCGTCGCGGAGTACATGACCGAGACCGATGGCTGGGAGTACGTTGAGGGCAACCCCAACATGCAGAAGTACGTCTTCAAGGTCTTCAACGACGAGGGCACGTACTACCTCGAGGAGCTTACTGACGCTGAGCACCTGCCCGAGGGCTACACCTGCGACATGGACTACCAGGTGCTCGACGGAACCAAGCAGAAGTCGGTCATCTTCACCAACCGCAAGGCGGGCGCCTACGGTGACCTCGAGATCACCAAGACCGTCGAGGGCCTCGATGACTCGAACCAGAAGTTTGAGATCACCGTCACCCTCTCTGACGGCGACGGCACCAAGATTGACGAGGCCGGCAGCACCATCATCGACGGCATCGCCTTTACCAACGGCGCGGCGACCTTCTCGCTGGCCGACGGCGAGAAGGCGACCATCCATAACATCCCGCTGAACGTGGCGTACACGGTCTCCGAGGCAGCGAACCCCAACTTCAACAACGGCGCAGCGCTAGCCGACCAGACTGGCACCATTCAGCCAAACACCACGACGACCGATGACGAGGGCAACACCGTGACGGAGCCCGGCAACAAGGTTGCGCTCACCAACGTCTATACGTATAAGGCAGAGACCGTGCCGTTGACCATCTCCAAGGTCGTGACGGGCTCCAAGCTCGGTAGCGAGGACGTGGAGTACCCGTTCTTCGTATCCTTCACCAACCTTGCCAAGAACTTCGAATACGTGCTCCTGAGCACTGACGGTGCCACCGAGTATGCCCGCTTCACCTCCGATGACAGCGGCAACGCCACGGTGTCCTTCAAGCTCAAGGACGGCGAGAGCGCCGTGCTCGCGGACTCCTACGCGATTCCGGTCGATGCTACCTACCAGGTAACCGAGAACGAGGGAGACTACGTCGCCTCCTTCTCCATCAAGGACGCGGGCGCGGAGTCCCAGGGCAGCATCCTGCAGTCCGCGAAGGAGAACACCGCGTCCCAGACCTCGCTGACCACGGAAAACGAGGTCGCGGAGTCGGACGAGGACGTGACCATTACCTACACGAACAAGCTCAGCTACACGCATGACCTCACGCTCGCCAAGGTTGTTGACGCACAGGGCACCACGGTGCCGGCGGGCCAGACCTTCGAGTTCACGGTCCGCTTCGAGGGGCTGGAATCCGAGCAGGCCATCGACACCACGATCGGCCGATGGGTCGCCGACGACGAGGGCGTGGTCGAGAAGACCTTCAACCTCAAGGACGCCGGCACGGTGACCTTCAAGAAGCTGCCGGTGGGCACCAAGTACACCATCACGGAGGCCAAGGCGGGCGGTTACATTGCCAGCTATGAGATCACGGCGGAAGACGAGGATGCCCTCGTGGCCGTCAAGGCCGAGGACGCAAACGAGGCTGCCGGCAAGGCGCTTGCCACCGCTCAGGAGACCGTGAACAAGAACGAGGTCGCCACGGTGACCTTCACCAACACGCGTGCGATGGGCGAGCTTACCCTCGAGAAGCAGGTTGAGGGCAAGACGACCAGCAAGAAGTTTGAGTTTGAGCTCTACATCCCCGACCTGGTGCGCCAGAAGACGTCGTATGAGGCCTATCTGAACACGGACGGCACGCCCGTAAGCCAAGGCACGGGCGAGATCGAGTTTGACGCAAACGGCAAGGCGACCGTGCAGCTGGCCGATAACGAGCGCTACGTTATTGCCGTGCCCGAAGGCGCGTCGTACAAGATCACCGAGACCATGGACGCGCAGTACACCGCGAGCTACACCGTCGCGGGAGGCAAGAAGGTCTCCAGCCCGGTGGTCTCTGGCCGCACCATCAGCAGCGAACCCGCTGAGAACGTGGTCATCTTCACCAACACGTTCGCTACCTACGAACTGCCCTCTTCGGGCGGTCCCGGATCGTATCCGTTCATCATCTGTGGCGTGGCCATTCTCGCCACGGCCCTTCTTCTGCTTGAGAAGAACAGGCGTGAGGAAGGGGGAAACAAGGCGAGGTCCTAGCGGGAAGGCGGCAGTGCCGCCGGCTCGGCCTGCACCGAAGCAGGCGCGGAGCCCAAAGCCCGGGCCTCCCGGGAGAATCGTGAGTAGGCAAACAGGAATAGAACGTTGCGAACAAGGCAAGCAATGTGAAAGGAGCAGGCATGAAGATGAAGGCGCGTATAGGAGCGATGCTGGCGGCGGCCGTCATGTCGTTCTCGCTTGCAGTGCCCGCGCTGGCGGCTGTGCCGAGTGCTGACACTGAGGCGACCATCACGGTCCAGAACGTCAAGAACGAGGGCGTCACGGTAAAGGCCTACCAGGTCGTTGAGGGCACCTACAACAGCTATGGCCTGACGGGCTACAAGGCCATCGCGGGCGTCTCGATTGCCGACATCGAGAACCCGACGGCGGCCGAGATCACCAAGATTGCCGCTGACATTGCGGCGGGCACTATCACCCCTTCACCCATTGATCTCTCGAGCACTGACGGCTCAACCTACACGGCCGATGTCCCCGCGGGCTCCTACGTCGTGTTGATCACTGGTGGCACGGATACCATCTATAACCCGATCCTCATGGGCGTGTATTACACCGACGCCCAGGATGACACCAAGATCGCGGCTGGTACCGTGGACGCCGAGGGCAACTTCGTCTACAAGGCCGAGAATGGTGACGGCGATCTTGAGGACGTGACGGCCTACGTCAAGAGCGACCTCATCCCCGGCGACAAGACCGTCACGGACGAAGACGCCGAAACCGATCACGGCAGCGACTACGCCATCGGCGACACCGTACCCTTCAAGATCGAGACCGCGTTCCCGTCGTATGCCGACAACTATGAGGACGCCGTCTTCAACGTCACCGATACATTCAGCGCTGGCCTGACCAATAACGAGGACGTGAAGATTACCATCACCGATGCTGATGATAACGAGGTCAATGCCACCGAAGACGACTACACCATTAACTACGGGACCGACCCCACCATCAAGATCGAGTTCGACTCTGACTTCGTCCTCGCTAACGGCGGCGCCAACGTCGTCATCACCTA
Source organism: uncultured Coriobacteriaceae bacterium (assembly GCA_902772435.1). Taxonomy (GTDB): domain Bacteria; phylum Actinomycetota; class Coriobacteriia; order Coriobacteriales; family Atopobiaceae; genus UBA1367. Next base: position 28,990 of record CACYAX010000001.1, read on the forward strand.
CAGCGCTGAAGTCAACGATGACGCGGTCGTGAACCTCGACCCCAACACCAACAGCTTCGTCATCGAGTTCACGAACGGCCCCGACGACACGAGCGATGGCATCGAGGGCAAGACCTACCAGTACACCTTCGCCATTGACGGCAAGATCATGGGCACCAACGAGGAGGTCGAGAAGGAGCTCGTGAAGGTTTCCCTCGACGAGAACGGTGACCCTGTGTACGAGGAGACCGAGGGCGAGACCACGACCAACTACTATCCGCTGGCTGGCGCAACCTTCAAGCTCACCAACGACGATACCGATGCGATCTACTACGCCACGACCGACAACAAGGGCCTCTTCGGCCCCGCCACGGTTGACGGAACCGACTACGCTGGTTTTGTGGGCCTCGACGCGGGCGAGTACACCCTCATCGAGACTGTTGCGCCTACGGGCTATACGGTTGACGGCCAGGAGCACGCCGTGAAGATCGAGGCCGAGTACTATGAGGCCGACGAGCTCGACGACGATGGTGCCATCGTCGCCCACAAGGGTCAGCTGAAGAGCTACACCATCACCATCGACAGCAAGGAGCAGACCTACACCGCCGCGTATGAGGGCGGCTCCGTTACCAGCTACACTGAGGAAGACGAAGAGGGGTTTGCCGTCATCAAGAACACCAAGCTTTCCGAGCTTCCCAGCACGGGCGGAATCGGTTCCTACGTGTTCACCATTGCCGGCGTGGTCGTCATGGCCGGCGCGGCGGGCATCTTCTTCATGAACCGTCGTAAGGACGAGCAGAAGTAAGTGCTGCTCGCGTGCGTGAGCACGCTGTGTGTGAGTTTGCGGGGCCGGCGCACGTTGCCGGCCCCCGCGAGAAGCAATGGGGAACGCATGAATGGTCGCCGGAAGGCAAACATCATCCTCGTCCTCGTGTTCTTTGTGGGACTGAGCGTTGCGCTGTATCCGACGATCAGCACGGCTTGGAACGAGTATCGCGCCCGCCAGCTGGTGACCAGCTACGACCAGACGGTCAGCAGGGCCACGGCGGAGGACGAAGACTACTTTGCCCAAGAGATCGGCAAGGCACAGCGCTACAACGCGACGCTTGCCAACATGCCGGTTCCCGATGCCTTCTCGGTGCGAGAGGGCGTGAAGGACGTCTCGTATGAGGCGCTGCTGAACGTCAACGGTGATGGGATGATCGGCTACGTCGAGATACCGTGTCTCGACGAGAAGCTGCCCATCTATCACTACACCACCGAGTCCGTGCTGCTCAAGGGCGCCGGACACCTGCTGGGGAGCGCGCTCCCTGTAGGCGGTGAGGGAACGCATTGCGTGGTCTCGGCCCACCGCGGGCTGCCCCACGCAAAGATGTTCAAAGAGCTGGACCTCATGGAGGTGGGCGACGAGTTCTACTTCCATGTGCTGGGCAAGGTCTTCGCCTACGAGGTCGACCAGATCCTCGTGGTGGAACCGAGCGAGGTCGAGTCGCTCGGCGTGACGGAGGGCAAGGACTACGCGACCCTCATCACGTGCACGCCCTACGCAGTGAACACGCGCCGCTTGCTGGTGCGGGGCCATCGGGTGGAGTTCGACGAAGCGGCCTACGAAAAGGCCGTGGGAGAGACGGCTGCCAAGAGCAACGTACCCTACCTGCTCATGCAGCTACTCTGCGTAGCCTTGGGTCTCGTGATCGCGTTCGTAATCGTGAGGCTTCTGGACAGGCGCAGGCAGGCGAAGAGCGCGCCTGCGGTGGCTGGGCGTCACAGCAGGATGACAGGGCCTGATGGTGGGCCGCGGCCTCATGAGAAAGAGGGGCACGAGGAAACAGGGGAAGTGCGCGGACGCCACGTCCGCCGCGGCCCGGATGGGGGAGCGCAGTGACGGCGCCCGCCACATCGAAGCGCAGGCGCAGGGCCATCAACCTGATGCTCCTGCTGGTGTTCTTGCTCGGGGCGGGAATCTTGTTCTACCCCACGCTGAGCAACGCGTGGAACCGGTATCGCAGCCGGCAACTGATAACCGAATACGAGACAGTCGTGAGCGCGCTGCCGGATGACGAGAGTGCAGAGATTCTGGCGGCCGCCCGGGCCTATAACGAACAGCACGCCACCAACGTGATCGTGGACGCGTTCAACGAGGAGACCGAGGACTACGTCCTCACGCATCCGTACGACACGCTGCTCAACCCCATGGGCAACATGATCATGGGCTACCTGCAGATACCCAAGATCGACGTGAGGCTGGCCATCTACCACGGTGTGGGTGCCAAGGCCTTGCGCGAGGGAGTGGGGCACGTGGAGGGAACGAGCCTCCCGGTTGGCGGCGAGCGCACGCACGCGGTGCTCTCCGCGCACCGCGGGCTTCCGAGTGCCAAGCTGTTCACCGACCTTGACCAGCTGAAGGTAGGGGACACGTTCTACCTGCACATACTGGACGAGGTTTTGGCCTACGAGGTCGATCAGATCCTCACGGTGCAGCCCGACGAAACGGAGGCGCTGGCACTTGAGGACGGCAAGGATCTCGTGACGCTCGTCACCTGTACGCCCTACGGGGTCAACTCGCACCGCCTGCTGGTGCGCGGGCACCGCGTGGCGTACAAGCCTGAGCACGAGGAGGCTGCGGCCGCTGAGGGCTCGGGAGAGACGGGGATCGAAGAGAAGCTGCTCATCATAGGGCTTTGCTCGGTCGCGGCGATCGTTCTCGTTATGTGGTTGGTGTTCGGCAGGCGTAAGCGCGAGGAATCGCGTGAAGAGCCTGGCAGGCATGCACGGGGCGGTGTGCACGCGCGCCGCGAAGGGCATGCGGAGCGGGAGGCGCGCGATGAGCGCGCGACGTACGGAAAGCACGCACGGCGCTGAGCGTGAGCGTCGTAGGAAGAGATCACAGGGCGCGCATCACGTGTCAGTGGGTTTTGGGCACGGGGTGCGCTGGTTCGGTGACAAGGGTTTCAAGGTGCAGGGTTTCGGCATCGAGTGAAGAGGGTCAGTTATGAAGAGAGAGAATCTGAAGGCGTTCAAGGGGCTGCTTGCGTTCGTGCTTGCCCTGCTGCTCGCGCTGCCGGCCGGCCTGGCCTTTGCGGACGAGCTAAATGACCTGGAGAAGAATCGCGTCGAGGACGTGGACGCGGGCAAGGCCTGTAGCCTGACCCTCGTCTTGAGCTACGAGAATGACGAGGGCGAGACCGTGGTGGTTCCCGATGCCTCGGTCAAGCTCTACAAGGTGGCCGACCTCACGACTGCGGGCGGCAGCGCGACCTATGCCCTGACGTCTGCGTATGCGGGCACGGGCGTTGTGTTCGAGGGCATGACCGCCTCCGAGTCGGTGGACGCCGCTGATCTGCTCGCCGCAAGCGCTGGGGAGCCGCTGGCCTCTGCGGTCACAGACGATACGGGAACCGCGGCCTTTGACGGGCTCACGCCGGGCATGTACCTGCTTGTGCAGGACAGCGAGTTCTCTGCGGGCGACGGAAGTTACCTCGAGTTCCTGCCGACCCTCGTTGCCGTGCCGCAGGCCACGTGGAACGAAGAGGCGGCCATCAACCAGTGGAACTACGACGTGACCGCCGCGCCCAAGGTCGGACCCAAGACCACGCGCGTGAGCGTAGACCCGCCCGTGACGAAGACCGTGACGGGCGACAAGCCCTCCGCGGAAGGCACCTTCACGTTCACGCTGACGGCTGACCCCGCTTCGAGCACCCTGCCCGACGGCATGACCGAGATGCCGATGCCCGAGGATTCCGAGAACCAGACCAAGAGCATTACCGTCACGGGCGGCGGCCAGTACGAGTTTGGCCCCATCAGCTATAAACTGCCTGGTACCTACGTCTACACCGTGACCGAAGAGGCCGTGGGGGAGAAGGACTGGAACTATGACGGTAGCACCTATGTCGTGACCCATACCGTGACGGGCGACGGCGCCAACCTGGATGTGGAGACGGTCATCACCAGGGATGGCGCCGCGGTCTCCCAGATCGAGTTCGTGAACGAGTATCGTGTCGACAAGCCCATGCCGTTCACGAGCGACATCATCCTGCCGTTCGCGCTGGTGGGTGGCATCGGTGCCACGGTGCTGGTGATCGGCCTGCTCGCGCGTCGCAAGAAGGGTGACGATTAACGGCTGTGTTCAAAACGCAGTAGCCGAGGGGCCCCGCGCGCGGGGCCCTTCTTTTGCCTCTCGCACAACGTGGGGCAGATCGCTGAGACTGCATTTCGGAAGAGCGGGAGCGCAACGTCGCGGGATGGCGCTTTCGACCGCTGTACCGCGCGGCTCACGTCAAACCCAGGGCAAATTTCGTTCACAGGCATTTGCAATCAGGAGCAAATGCGCTATCATGGAATTTCTACCGATATCGTCACAAATACTACACATTCGGTATACATAGTTTTCGCAGGTAGACGCGCTGACGCCGTCCCATACAAGAAAACTCACAAGATGTCAAGACTTTTTCATTGACCAAATTTCCTCCCTCGATTAAGTTATTAGATTGCGACAACTGCCGCCTTTTAGCTTTCCGAAGGAGGAAGTGCCTGGTGACTACCGCAAATACATCCCACGTCATGCAGACCGAGAAGAGGGAGCGCGTCAGCTTCAGCAAGATCCCGCAAGCGATGTCCCTCCCCAACCTCATCGAGGTACAGAAGGAGTCTTTCGAGCGTTTCATGACCGACGGGCTCTCCGAGTCGTTTGCCGAGTTCTCGCCCATCAAGAACAACGCAGACACCATGGAGGTCACGTTCGGTGAGCACCAGTTCGGTGACGCGCCCAGCACGATCGCCGAATGCCGTGCCAAGGACATCTCCTATCAGGCCCCGCTCTTTGTCGAAGTGCGCTTCGTCAACAAGGACACGGGCGAGATCAAGGAGCAGCTCGTCTTCATGGGCGATTTCCCGCTCATGACCGAGCGCGGCACCTTCATCATCAACGGCACCGAGCGCGTCGTGGTCTCGCAGCTCGTACGTTCACCAGGCGTCTACTTCTCCTCCGAGATGGACAGCGGCGTGCGCGTGCACCACATGCAGTTCATCCCCGCGCGCGGCGCGTGGCTCGAGTTCGAGGTCGACAAGCACGGCCACCTGGTCGTCTCCATCGACCGCAAGCGTCGCCAGAGCGCGACGGTCCTCCTGCGCGCCCTCGGCATCGCCGAGACCGACGACGAGATCATGAACCTCCTGGGCGACTCCGAGGTCGTGCGCTCCACCATCGAGCGCGACGTCGCCACCACCCGTGAGGACGCTCTCGTCGAGATCTATCGTCGCCAGCGCCCGGGCGAGCCGCCCACCGTCGACTCCGCCAAGTCGCTCATCGACGGCCTCTACTTCAACAACCAGCGCTACGACCTCGCGCGCGTGGGCCGCTACAAGATCAACAAGAAGCTCGGTCTCGACGTCGCCGCCGACGAGAAGACCCTCACCCCCGAGGACATCATCGCCGCGCTGCGCTACCTGCTCGCGCTCCACGAGGGCGACACCACCAAGAAGCTCGACGACATCGACCACTTCGGCAACCGTCGCGTGCGTACCGTGGGCGAGCTGGTGCAGAACCAGTTCCGCATCGGCATGAGCCGCATGGAGCGCGTCATCCGCGAGCGCATGGCCTCCCAGGACGCTGACGACATCACGCCGCAGAGCCTGATCAACATCCGCCCGATCGTGGCGGCCATCAAGGAGTTCTTCGGCTCCTCGCAGCTCTCGCAGTTCATGGACCAGTCCAACCCGCTGGCGGGCCTCACGCACAAGCGTCGTCTGTCCGCCCTCGGCCCTGGTGGCCTCGCCGGCCACAAGTCGGGCTCCAGCCGCCGCACCAACGTGCCGACGGCCGTCCGCGACGTCCACAACTCGCACTACGCCCGTATGTGCCCGATCGAGACCCCCGAAGGTCCCAACATCGGCCTCATCGGTTCTCTGGCGCTCTATGCCCACGTCAATGAGTACGGCTTCATCGAGGCCCCGTACCGTCGCGTCGTCGACGGCCGCGTGACCGACGAGGTCGACTGGATGACCGCCGACGAGGAGGAGCAGCACGTCATCGCTCCTGCCGACGTGCCCATCGATCCCAAGACCGGCGAGTTCGTGGCCATCGACTCCAAGGGCCGCATCTATCACCCCGAGACCGTCGTCGCCCGTACGCGCAACTACGACGGCTCCTTCGGCGCTCCCGCCGAGGTCTACGTCGACACCGTCGACTACATGGACGTCTCCCCGCGCCAGCTGCTCTCCGTGGCTGCCAACCTCATCCCGTTCCTCGAGCATGACGACGCAAAGCGTACCCTCATGGGCGCCAACATGCAGCGTCAGGCCGTACCCCTGATCCGTGCGACCGCACCGTTCGTCGGCACGGGCCTCGAGGGCAGCGCCGCCTTCGACTCCGGCGAGCTCATCTGCGCCGAGCACGAGGGCACCGTCACCGAGGTCGACGCGGCCCACGTCGTCGTGAGCACCGCCCACGGCCTCGAGACCTACGACCTGCCCAAGTACGAGCGCTCCAACCAGAGCACCTGCATCAACCACCGCCCCGTCGTGCACGTGGGCGAGAAGGTCGCTGCCGGCCAGGCCCTCACCGACGGCCCGTCCGTCGACCAGGGCGAGCTCGCCCTCGGCGCCAACCTCACCGTGGCCTACATGCCGTGGGAGGGCTACAACTACGAGGACGGCATCATCGTCTCCGAGCGCGTGGTGCAGCAGGACCTGCTGACCTCCGTCAACATCTCCCGCCACGAGATCGACGCCCGCGACACCAAGCTCGGCCCCGAGGAGATCACCCGCGAGATCCCCAACCTCGGCCCCGAGATGCTCGCTGACCTCGACGACGACGGCATCATCCGCATCGGTGCCGAGGTCGGCCCCGGCGACGTGCTCGTCGGCAAGGTCACGCCCAAGGGCGAGAGCGCGCTCACCGCTGAGGAGCGCCTGCTGCGCGCCATCTTCGGCGCCAAGGCCCACGACGTGCGCGACACCTCCCTCAAGATGCCCCACGGCGCCTACGGCCGCGTGGTCGACGTCGTGCGCTTCAGCCGCGAGGCCGGCGACGACCTGCCTCCTGGCGTCAACGAGCTCGTCCGTGTCTTCGTGGCCCAGCGCCGCAAGATCCAGCAGGGCGACAAGATCTCCGGCCGCCACGGCAACAAGGGCGTCGTCTGCAACGTCCTGCCCGTCGAGGACATGCCCTACATGGCTGACGGCACCCCCGTCGACGTCCTGCTCGACCCGCTGGGCGTCCCGAGCCGTATGAACGTCGGCCAGCTCCTCGAGTGCCACCTCGGCTGGGCCGCAGCCCACGGCTATGACACCGAGAACGCCGACTCCACCGAGGTCGTCGAGGGCCCGATGTACGTCTCCACGCCCGTCTTCGACGGCGCGACCGACGTCGAGGTCGCGGAGGCCATCCGCCGCTCCAACGTCAACATGATGAACAAGGCCATGCGCGAGTACGGCGAGCACATGCGCGCCGAGTTCGTGCCCCAGCTCAACGACAAGGGCAAGACCACGCTCTACGACGGCCGCACCGGCGAGGCGTTCAAGAGCCCCATCACCGTGGGCGTGAGCTACGTGCTCAAGCTCGGCCACATGGTCGACGACAAGATCCACGCCCGTTCGACCGGCCCGTACAGCCTCGTCACCCAGCAGCCGCTCGGCGGCAAGGCGCAGTTCGGCGGCCAGCGCTTCGGCGAGATGGAAGTCTGGGCCCTCTACGCCTACGGCGCGTCCAACGTGCTGCAGGAGATCCTCACGGTCAAGTCCGACGACACCAACGGCCGTGTCAAGACCTACGAGTCCATCGTCAAGGGCGAGAACGTGCCCGACGCTGGCATCCCCGAGTCCTTCAAGGTCCTCGTGAAGGAGATCCGCTCCCTGGCACTTAACATCGAGCCCATCTCCTACCGCAAGTCCGAGAAGGACACGCGCGACAAGCGCGAGGCGCGTCGGGCCATGGACGCCGTCGGCACCTTTGCCGAGGACGGTCTGCTTGGCTTCGCGACCGCCGACACCTCTGACGACGCGGCGGCCGCACTCATCGGCGACACCACCAACGATAAGGAGTAACGGGACGTGGCAGATTTCGATACCACAGATTTCGACGCGATCAAGATCTCGCTCGCCTCTGCAGACACCATCCGCAGCTGGTCGAACGGTGAGGTCAAGAAGCCCGAAACCATCAACTACCGCACCCTCAAGCCCGAGAAGGACGGCCTCTTCTGCGAGAAGATCTTCGGCCCGGTGAAGGACTGGGAGTGCTCCTGCGGCAAGTACAAGGGCATCCGCTTCAAGGGCATCACCTGCGAGCGCTGCGGCGTCGAGGTGACGAGCGCCAAGGTGCGCCGCGACCGCATGGGCCACATCGAGCTCGCGGCCCCCGTGAGCCACATCTGGTACTTCAAGAGCCCGGCGAGCTTCCCGCTGTCGCGCCTGCTCGACATCAAGAGCAAGGACCTCGAGAAGGTCCTCTACTTCGCGAGCTACGTCATCACCCACGTTGACACCGAGGCCCGCGAGGAGGATGCCTCCATCCTCAAGGAGGACCTCGAGGCTGACATCGAAGAGCTCGACGCCGAGCGCGACGACGAGATCGCGCGCCTCCGTGCGCAGGGCCAGATCGGCGAGGACGAGTTCGGCGACCTCGAGCCCCTCTCCGAGGACGAGATCCGCGCCGGCATCGCCGACCTGGAGGAGGAGTACGAGGAGGAGAAGCAGCTCCGCCGCGAGGCCTTCGACAAGTTCATGCAGCTCGAGGAGCGCGAGCTCATCTCCGACGAGAGCCTCTTCACGGAGATGCGCCGCTACTACTCCATCTACTTCCGCGGCGGCATGGGTGCCGAGGCCGTGCGCGACCTGCTCAAGAGCGTCGACCTCGACCGTGAGGCCAACGAGCTGCGCGCCATCATCGCCTCCGAGGACTCCCAGAAGCAGAAGCGCGAGAAGGCCGTCAAGCGCCTCGAGATCGTGGATGCCTTCCTCAAGGGCGGCAACGACCCCGCCAACATGATCCTCGACGTGGTCCCCGTGATCCCGCCCGACCTGCGCCCCATGGTGCAGCTCGACGGCGGCCGCTTCGCCGCGTCCGACCTCAACGACCTCTATCGCCGCGTCATCAACCGCAACAACCGCCTCAAGCGCCTGCTTGACCTTGACGCTCCCGCGATCATCGTCAACAACGAGAAGCGCATGCTGCAGGAGTCGGTCGACGCCCTCTTCGACAACGGCCGTCGTGGCCGTCCCGTCACGGGCCGTGGTGGCCGTCCCCTCAAGTCCCTCGCCGAGGCCCTCAAGGGCAAGCAGGGCCGCTTCCGCCAGAACCTGCTCGGCAAGCGCGTCGACTACTCCGGCCGTTCGGTCATCGTCGTCGACCCGCACCTCAAGCTGCACCAGTGCGGCCTGCCCTCGACCATGGCGCTCGAGCTCTTCAAGCCGTTCGTCATGCGCCGCCTCGTCGAGCTGGGCAAGGTCGACAACATCAAGGGCGCCAAGCGCGCCATCGAGCGTTCCGAGTCGAGCGTCTGGGACGTGCTCGAGGAGGTCATCACCGACCGCCTCGTGCTGCTCAACCGCGCACCGACCCTGCACCGCCTCTCCATCCAGGCCTTCGAGCCGGTCCTCACCGAGGGCAAGGCGATCCACCTGCACCCGCTGGTGTGCGCCCCCTTCAACGCGGACTTCGACGGCGACCAGATGTCGGTGCACGTGCCGCTCTCCACGCAGGCGCAGACCGAGGCCCGCGTGCTCATGCTCTCTGCCAACAACCTGCGCTCGCCGGCTTCCGGCCGCGTGCTCACGGTCCCGTCGCAGGACATGATCCTCGGCACCTACTACCTCACGAGCGAGAAGCCGAACGCCGAGGGCGAGGGCCGCGTCTTCGCGAGCTTCGACGACGTCATGAACGCCTATGACTGCCGCGAGCCGCTTGACATCCAGGCCAAGATCGTCGTGCGCGTCTCCTCTGCCGACGCCAACTACTACGAGGGCGACCGCGCGTACTTCAGCGTCGTCAACAAGGTCACCAAGACCACGACCAAGCGCGACGAGCACACCGGCGAGGAGAAGACCGTCTCCAAGGTCGTCTCCGAGACCGTCAACCTCGACGTGACCGAGGGCCCGCAGCGCTTCGAGACCACGCTCGGCCGCGTGATCTTCAACACCGCCTGCCTGCCCGACGACTATCCGTTCATGAACCACAAGATGGCCAAGGGCGACGTGAGCGCGCTCGTCAACGACTGCTGCGACCGTTACAGCACCTCCGAGGTCGAACCGATCCTCGACGCCATCAAGTACACGGGCTTCCACTACGCCACCCAGGCGGGCGTCACCATCTCCGTGTGGGACGCCGTCATTCCCGAGGACAAGCCCGAGCTGCTCGAGGCCGCCCAGGCGCGCGTCGACCAGATCAACGAGAACTACGAGGACGGCTACCTGTCCGAGGCCGAGCGTCACGGCGAGGTCGTCAAGGTCTGGACCGACTGCACCGAGACGCTGGGCTCCGAGATGCTCGAGGGCTTCACCGAGGACAACCCCATCTTCATGATGGCCGACTCCGGCGCCCGAGGCTCCAAGACGCAGCTGCGTCAGCTGGCTGGCATGCGTGGCCTCATGGCCGACATGTCCGGCGAGACCATCGACCTGCCCATCAAGGCAAACTTCCGCGAGGGCCTCGAGCCGCTCGAGTACTTCATCTCCACCTACGGCGCCCGTAAGGGCCTCGTCGACACGGCTTCGCACACGTCTGACTCCGGTTACCTGACCCGTCGTCTCATCGACGTGGCCCAGGACGTCATCGTGCGCGAGGAGGACTGCGGCACCGACGAGGGCGTCACCTACGCCCTGCGCAAGGCCGGCGAGTCCGGCCTCGACGGCGACCTGATCGGCCGTTGCCTGCTCAACGATGCGGTCGACCCCAACACGGGCGAGATCCTCATCGAGGCCGGCGGCTACCTCGCGTCCAAGGCCGACCTCCAGCGCCTGTGGGATGCCGGCCTGCGCAAGGTCGAGCTGCGTGCGCTGCTCACCTGCAAGTCCAAGTACGGCGTCTGCCAGAAGTGCTACGGCTGGGACCTCTCCACGAGGCGTCCGGTCAACATCGGCACCGCGGTGGGCATCATCGCAGCCCAGTCCATCGGCGAGCCGGGCACCCAGCTCACGATGCGTACGATTCACTCCGGCGGCGTCGCGGGCGCTGACGACATCACGCAGGGCCTCCCGACCGTGGCCCGCATGTTCGACGTCGTCGGCAACGTCAACGAGAAGATCCTCGGCCGCGAGGCTGACCTCGCCCCGTACAGTGGCCTTCTCTCCGTCATGCCCGAGCAGGCCGAGTACGTGGTCCGCATCCTCGACGCCGACGACATGACCCGCATCATGTCCGAGTGGCGCGTGCCGGCTTCAGCCGCGTTCATGCCCGAGTTCGAGGCCGTCAAGCGCAACCCCACGCTCGAGGAGCGCGAGGAGACGTCCGACATCCTCACCAACGAGGCGGGCAACTGCATCATGCCCGTGCGCGCCGGCGACCAGATCACCCGCGGCTTCGTGAACTTCCGCAAGCTCCGCAAGCTGACCGACATCGAGTCGACGATGCACACCTTCGTGAAGAACGTCAAGGACGTCTACACGGGCCAGGGCGTTGACCTGAACGACAAGCACATCGAGGTCATCGCACGCCAGATGCTGCGCCGCGTCCAGATCACCAACCCCGGTGACTCCACCTACCTGCTGGGCCAGTACGTGGACCGCTACGTCTTCGCCGACAGCGTCCGCAACATCACGCTCGCCGGCGGCACCCCGCCCGAGGCCGAGCCGGTCATCCTGGGCACGCTCCGCGCGGCGTCCTCCATTGACTCCTGGCTCTCCAGCGCGTCGTTCAGCCGCACGGCTGGCGTGCTCACCGAGGTCGCCATCGAGGGCGAGGTCGACCACCTGCTCGACCTCAAGAGCAACGTCATCGTGGGCAAGAAGATCCCGGCCGGCACCGGCCTCAAGGCCTACAACGACGTCCAGCTCACCTACCACGGCGAGGCCATCGACGGCCCCACGAGCCCCATGGCCAAGAGCCTGCCCGAGTGGGCTCCCGACAACCTCAAGGGCATCGAGGAGCAGCTTCCCAAGCAGCTCGACTGGGTCGGCGACGACTACGGCTTCGGCGGCGTGTACTCCAAGAACGGCCGCACCCTCTCCAACGAGGACGCCAAGCTCTACCTCTTCGACGACCTGGGCGTGTCGCAGCGCTGGACCAACAAGTTCTCCGAGGTGGGCATCGAGACGGTGGGCGACCTCATCGGCAAGACCGAGGACGACCTGCTGCGCATCGACGGCATCGGCGCCAAGGCGATCGAGGAGCTGCGCGAGGGCCTCGAGGCCCGCGGCCTGCTCTACATCCTCGAGCCGGATGAGGACGAGGCCGACGGCGAGGACCTCTCCCAGCTGCTCAACATGGTGTTCTCGCCCGACGCGGGTGACGACATCATGCTCGGCACCGCCGCTCCCGCCAAGCACTCCTTCATGGACGACGAGCTCATCGGCGGCGGCGACGGCCCGTCTCCCGATGACGAGATCATCAACGAGGACCTTGGCTCCCTCCAGGACCTGCTGAGCCAGGTGGAGAAGAGCGAGGAAGGCCTGCTTGACTAGGCTTTTCCGCACGCAAACGTTTCGGGCGCCCCGGGCTTCGGCTCGGGGCGCCCTCTTTGTCAGCGGCTGGCCACAGCCTGAAAGGATTGTTACTGTTATAACAACCTTTGTCTCGCTCAGATTTCTTGTCATCGCGTTGCGCGATATTCCGTGCTACAGTGTCCATAACGAACGTACGACGAAAGGTGTGCCATGGATCCCGCAGAGCTGGGGAACCGTCAGGATGTCGCCAACCGCATCAGGTCCCTGCGTGAGGACAACGACTTCACCATCGACGAGATGGCGATTGCCACCGGCCGCTCGGCCGAGGAGTATGCCGCGCGCGAGAGCGGCGACATGGACCTTACCTTCACGTTCGTCTACAAGTGCGCCAAGAAGCTGGGCGTCGACGTGGTCGAGCTGCTGACGGGCGAGAGCCCGCGCCTCAAGCACTACGAGATCGTCCGCGCGGGCGAGGGCCTGCCGCTCGAGCGCCACACCGATTTCCACTACCTCCACAAGGCACCGCACTTCAAGGACCGCCTCGGCGAGCCCTTCCTCGTGGACGTGCCCTATCAGGAGGCAAGCCAGACCGAGCCGATCCATCTCTCCTACCATGAGGGGCAGGAATTCGACTTCGTCATCAAGGGCCATCTGCGCTTCCGCTTCGAGAACCACTTCGAGGAGGCTGGTCCTGGCGACACCCTCTTCTATGACTCTGGCCGTGGTCACGGCATGATCGCCATCGGTGGCGAGGACGCTCAGATACTGGCCGTTGTCTTCAATCCAAGGGAAGAAGAGATTATCTAGGCATCGCCTGCCTTCATGCGGGCGGTGCCGTAAACCATCTCTGACTGCATGCGCGGCGTAGACGCGCAGGTCAATCCTGCATGCCGCCGCTTTTCCCTAGAATTGAGGACACTTCTATGCGCTATCTGAGCGAGAACTACCTTTCCGAGAGCCGCGACCGCACGGGCCAGGTGGCCCACCTCTCCCTGCACTATCCCGAGACCTTCAACTGGGCCTACGATGTCGTCGATGACATCGCGACCGTCGAGCCTGACCGCCCCGCCATGGTGTGGTGCAACCCGGAAGGGGAGGAGCATCGCTTCACGTTCGGTGAGATGAAGTTCTGGTCTGACAAGTGTGCCAACTTCCTCGTGGCGCAGGGTATCCGCAAGGGCGACGCCGTGCTCGTCATCCTCCGCCGTCACTACCAGTTCTGGATCGCCTCCCTGGCGCTGCACAAGATCGGCGCGCTGCTCGTGCCCGCCACCTTCATGCTGCGCGAGCATGACCTCGAGTACCGCCTCAACGCCGCGGGCATCAAGGCCATCCTCTGCACCGACGCCGGCAACATCGCCGACGTGGTAGACGCCGTCGAGCCGATCTGCCCCGACCTGCAGGTCAAGATCCTGGTCGCCGCGGGCGGGGCGGGCCTCGCCATCGATGAGGAGGGCTTCGATCCCGCCCCGCACAAGGCGCTCTCGGGCCCCGAGCACATCTGCGAGCTCAGCTGCGAGCGCGAGGGCTGGGTCGACTTCAACGCCGGCGTGCGCGCCGCGAGCGACTTCTGGGGCCGCATCCCCACCACGGTCCACGAGCCGATGATCATGTACTTCTCCAGCGGCACCTCGGGCAACCCCAAGATGGTGCTGCATGACTACACCTACGCGCTCGCCCACACCATCACCGCCAAGCTCTGGCACAACGTGGTCGGCGACAACGGCCTGCACTTCACCATCGCCGACACGGGCTGGGGCAAGGCCGTGTGGGGCAAGTTCTACGGCGCGTGGACCATGGAGTCCTGCGTCTTCACCTACGACTTCGACCGCTTCCATGCCGACGACATCCTGGGCCTCATCGACCGCTACGGCGTGACCACGCTCTGCTGCCCGCCCACGATGTACCGCCTCATGATGCGGACCATGCGCCACAACACCAAGAGCTACCGCCTCAACTCGCTGGTCTACTGCACCACCGCCGGCGAGGCGCTCAACCCCGACCTCTTCGAGTTCTGGAAGGAGCGCACGGGCCTCGTCATCTACGAGGGCTTCGGCCAGACCGAGACCCCGCTCACCGTGGCGAACCTCAACGGCTCGCACCCCAAGTCGGGCTCCATGGGCAAGATCGTGCCGCTCTACGACATCCGCGTGCTGCGTGACGACGGCACGGAGTGCGAGGACGGCGAGACGGGCGAGATCTGCATCCGCTACCCGGAGGACCACCGTCCCGAGGGCATCATGATCGGCTACTACCGCGATCCGGAGAAGACCGCCGAGGCTATCTACGACGGCTGGTACCACACGGGCGACACCGCGTGGCGCGACGAGGACGACTACCTCTGGTACGTGGGCCGCAACGACGACGTGATCAAGAGCTCCGGCTACCGCATCGGGCCGACCGAGATCGAGAGCGTGCTGCTGCAGCACCCGGCCGTGCGCGAGTGCGCCGTCACCGGCGTTCCCGACCCCGTGCGCGGCAAGGCCGTCAAGGCCACCATCGTGCTGCACTCCGAGTACGAGGGCACGCCCGAGCTCACCAAGGAGCTGCAGCGCTACGTGAAGCGCGAGACCGCCCCGTACAAGTACCCGCGCATCATCGACTACGTGGCCGAGCTGCCCAAGACCGTCAACGGAAAGATCCGTCGCGTCGCCATTCGCATGCAGGACGAAAAGGCTGCCGAGGCCGAGGCGCACAAGCGCGACAAGAAGGACGGCCTCGTCTAGGTTCTTTTATCCTTGATGGACGCGCCGCCGGGAAGAAGAGGGCTGCCCCTCTCTTCCCGGCGGTTTCCGTTGTGTGCGACGCCCTCTGTTTCGAACGAGTGTCAGTCTGTTTCACCCTCGTGTCTACCTTGGGATGGCATGGTGTGGGCGCGCCTTAAGATGGTATAAAGCCTAACGGAGCACGTTTGGGCCGATGTGAGAGGGGAGGGCACCATGCGCAATCAAACTCGCGACCGTCTGCATGCCGCAGCCGAGCTGCCCGCCCACGCTCTCCTGTTACAAGGCCTCGCTCTTCTATAGGCGCTTCCGCATAAGCGAGCGGTTGCGCCGATAACCTTTCTGCTGGGCCCTTTGCCCTAGAGTAGCGCTGCTCACGCTGAGCATGTCTCGGCACGCCATCAACCCTCGACGCACTTCGGGTCTTACCTGCTCACTGCGTCGCCCCCAGATCGGAGAAGAGCATATGAAGCTCGCGTTTTCCACCCTCGGTTGCCCCTCGTACTCGTGGACCGACATCTATCCCATGGCCAAGGACCTCGGCTTTGACGGCATCGAGGTTCGTGGCATCCAGGGCAGGGCCTTCGCGCCCAACACGCCGCCCTTCCGCCCTGGCCGTCGCATGCACACCTACGAGCAGCTCAAGCGCTTGGGCCTCGAGATCCCGTGCTTCTCGTCCAACTGCGAGCTGGCGGACGACAGCCGCTACGGTGACAACATCCGCGAGGTGACCGACTACATCGAGCTCGCGAGCGACATGGGCACGCCGTACGTGCGCGTGCTGCTCTCCCGCGACGTGCGCCCCGTGGGCGGGGTCGATGACGAGTACATCGTGAGGCTGCTCAAGGAGCTGGGCGGCATCGCGCGCATCTACGACGTGACCGTGCTCGTGGAGACCACCTCCGAGTACGCTGACACGGCCCGCCTGGCCCGTGTGCTCGACGCGGTCGGCATGGAGAGCGTGGGCGCCCTCTGGGACCTGCACCATCCGTACCGCCTCAACGGCGAAGAGCCCGAGACCAGCGTGGCCAACCTGGGCAAGCACCTCAAGTACTGCCAGGTGAAGGACTCCATCGCCAACGGCGACCACTTCGAGTACCGCATGATGGGCGAGGGCGACCTGCCCCTCACCCGCATGTTCGACGCCCTCATCGCCTCGGGCTACGAGGGCTACATGACCTTCGAGTGGGTCACCCGCTGGGCCCGCGACATCGCCGTGGGCGAGGCGGGCATCGTGTTCCCGCAGTTCATGAACTACATGCGCGACTACCTCTCCGGTGGCTTGGCCGAGCAGGAGGCCGCGCCCGAGCGCGAGGCGGCGCCGGCGGCCGCTGCCGCTCCCGCGGAGCCCGTGGTGCTGCAGCACTCGCTCACCAACGAGGGCACCTACCCCTGGCCCAAGGAGCACCTCATCGACTTCACGTTCCCCCAGGTGCTCGACCACATCTGCGAGCTCTATCCCGAGCAGTATGCCTTCCGTTACACCGAGCCCGACAGCCACTACAACACCGAACCGGACGCGGGCGGCGAGTACTACGTGCGCACCTACCCGCAGTTCCGCGACGACGTGGACGAGTTCGCGCGCTCGCTCATCGCGATGGGCGTCAAGCCGGGCGACAAGGTGGCCATCTGGGCTTCCAACGTGCCGCAGTGGTACCTCACCTTCTGGGCTGCGGTCAAGATCGGTGCCGTGCTCGTCACGGTCAACACTGGCTACAAGATCCACGAGCTCGAGTACCTGCTCAAGCAGTCCGACACCCACACGCTCGTGATGATCGACTCCTACAAGGGCACGAGCTACCTCGACATCGTGGACGAGCTCATCCCCGAGCTGGCCGCGGCCACGCCGGGCACCTGGGCCAACCGCAAGCTGCCGTTCCTCAAGAACATCGTCACCATCGACGGCCCGCACCAGGGATGCTACAGCTGGGGCGAGGCGCTCGCGCTCGGCAGGCCCGAGCTGCAGGCAGAGGTCGACCGCCGCTGTGCCGCCATCGACAAGCACGACGTCTGCAACATGCAGTACACCTCCGGCACCACCGGCTTCCCCAAGGGCGTCATGCTCACGCACTACAACGTGGTCAACAACGGCAAGGCCATCGGCGACTGCATGGACCTCTCCACGGGCGAGCGCATGATGATCCAGGTGCCCATGTTCCACTGCTTCGGCATGGTGCTGGCCATGACGGCGTCCATGACGCACGGCACCACCATGAGCCCCATCCCCATCTTCAGCCCGCGCAAGAGCCTGGCGTGCATCACGCGCGAGAAGATCACCTGCTTCCACGGCGTGCCCACCATGTTCATCGCCATGATGAACACCCACCCCGCCTTCGAGGAGACCGACTTCTCGCACATGCGCACGGGCATCATGGCCGGCAGCCCCTGTCCCATCGAGAAGATGCGCGAGGTCGTCGACAAGATGAACATGCGCGACATCTGCATCACCTACGGCCAGACCGAGGCGTCGCCGGCCACCACCATGAGCAAGACCACCGACACGCTCGAGCAGCGCGTAGCCACCGTCGGCCTGCCCATCTTCGGCGTGGAGTGCAAGATCATCGACCCCGAGACGGGCATCGAGCTGGGCGACGACGAGCCGGGCGAGTTCTGCAGCCGCGGCTACAACACGATGAAGGGCTACTACAAGATGCCCGAGGCCACGGCGGCCACCATCGACAAGGACGGCTGGCTGCACTCCGGCGACATCCTGCTACGCCAGTCGGACGGCTACTACCGCGTGACCGGCCGCGTGAAGGACATGATCATCCGCGGCGGCGAGAACGTGTACCCCAAGGAAATCGAGGACTTCCTCTACACCTTCCCCAAGACCAAGGACGTGCAGGTCATCGGCGTGCCCGACAAGGTCTACGGCGAGGTCGTGCTGGCCGAGATCATCCTCAACGAGGGTGAGACGGCCACCGAGGAGGAGGTCAAGGACTTCTGCCGCGCCCGCGTGGCCAAGGAGAAGGTGCCCGAGTACGTGCGCTTCGTGACCGGCTTCCCCATGAACGAGGCCGGCAAGATCCAGAAGTACAAGATGCGCGAAGAGGCCGTCGAGCTGCTCGGCCTGCAGGAGGCCGCCGCGATCGAGACGGCGTAGCGTTTCAGCTGAACCTTCTGGCTTGGGCGCCCGCTGCCGCAGCAGGCTGCGGGCGCCCTGCCGAACTCATCAGCTGCGGGGCCCGAACAGTTGCGAACGGCAGCCCATCATCACCAGCGCTACAAATGTCCTCCAAATGCGCTGGTATACTACTAGAGCGCACGACACGAAAGGGGGTCGCACATGCCGCACATTCTCGATCTGCCTGCCATCACGGTGCTCGTGGGGCACGCGGGAACGGGCAAGACCAACGCCGCCATCGGCTTGGCACGCGCTGCCGCTGCAGCCGGCCGCACGGTCACGCTGGCGGACCTCGACATCGTGAACCCCTACTTCCGTTCGAGCGACTACCCCCAGTACGCCTCTGAGCTGGGCATTCACCTCATCGCGCCCGTCTTTGCCCGCACCACGCTCGACACCCCGAGCCTCACGGCCGAGCTGGACGTGGTCATCAACCGCGTGGCGTTTGCCGCGGCCGAAGCAGCCAAGGCAGGCACGACCACGAAGGAATGCCTGATCATCGACGTGGGTGGCGACGACATCGGCGCCACGGCCCTCGGCCGCTACTCCCGCGCGCTCGCGCAGGCTGACGCGTGGGTGCTCTACGTGGTCTCCGCGTTCCGCGCGCTCACGGCCCAGCCTGCCGAGGCCGTGGACATCCTGGCCGAGGTGGAGGAGAACGCGCGCCTCAAGGCGAGCGCCATCCTCAACGCGTCCAACCTCGCGGACGTCACCTCCGCGGAGAACGTCGCCCAGGGCCGCGCATATGCGCGCGAGGTCGCGCAGCTCACGGGCCTGCCGCTCGTGGCCACGCTCGTGCCCCGCGCCTGCGCGGAGGACGTGGCCGCCCAGACGGGCGAGAGCTTGGGTCCCACGCAAGCCGCCGAAGCCCCCGCAGGGGTTGCGCTTGCGTTAACAGAGGGCAACTCCGACCATGAGCCCCTGGTCGTGATGCCTAGATTTGTAAGAACGCCGTGGGACGACGCGCTGTAGGGGATACGGCGCGCCAGGAGGGGAGACCCTCATAACCACGACTGAGGTTCGTTTGTAAGAGAGGGAGGGAGCATGGCTCGTATCATCGTGGATGACGTGCATTGCAAGGGTTGCGGCCTTTGCGTGTCCGCTTGTCCCAAGGGCGTGCTCGCGCTTGACCAAGAGCGCATCACGCCAAAGGGGTATCACCCCGCTAAGCTCGTGGATCCCGAGCACTGCATCGGGTGCTCCACCTGCTTCATCACATGCCCGGACGTCGCAATTACGGTGGTGATGTAGATGGCAGAGAACGCGCGCGTGCTCATGAAGGGCAACGAGGTGCTGGCCGAGGCGGCCATGCGCGCTGGTTGTCGCTTCTTCTTCGGCTACCCCATCACCCCGCAGACCGAGCTCGCGGCCTACATGGCCAAGAAGCTCCCGCTCATCGGCGGCACGTTCCTGCAGGCAGAGAGCGAGATCGCGGCCATCAACATGGTCTACGGTGCCGCTGCCGCAGGCGCCCGCGTCATGACGAGCTCCAGCTCGCCCGGCGTCTCCCTCAAGGGTGAGGGCGTCTCCTACATGGCCGGCGCCGACGTGCCCGGCGTCATCGTCAACGTCGAGCGTGGCGGCCCGGGCCTCGGCGGCATCCAGCCCTCGCAGTCCGACTACTTCCAGGCCACCCGCGCCCTCGGCCACGGTGACTTCTACATGCCCGTCCTCGCGCCGTCCACGGTGCAGGAGATGGCCGACCTCATCTACCTGGCCTTCGACCTCGCCGACCAGTACCGCACGCCGGCCATGATCCTCGCCGACGGCATGATCGGCCAGATGATGGAGCCCGTGGAGCTGCCGCCCGAGCGCGACGCCTCCGCCCTGCCCGAGAAGCCCTGGGCCACCACCGGCACCAAGATGCAGCGCGAGCACAACGTGGTCAACTCCCTCTACCTCTCGCCCGAGAAGCTCGAGGACACCAACCGCGAGCGCTTCGCGCGCTACGCCGAGATCCGCGAGACCCAGCAGCGCCAGGAGCTCATGATGTGCGACGACGCCGAGATCGTGGTCGTCGCCTTCGGCGCCGCGAGCCGTATCGCCCGCACCGCCGTGCGCGACGCGCGCGCCAAGGGCATCAAGGCCGGCCTGCTCCGCCCGATCACCCTCTGGCCGTACCCGACCAAGGCGATTGACCAGGTCATCGAGAACGGCGCCAAGCAGTTCCTGTCCGTCGAGCTCAACATGGGCCAGATGGTCGAGGACGTGCGCCTGGCCGCCAACGGCCGCGCCGACGTCAGCTTCTACGGCCGCACGGGCGGCGTGCTGCCCACCCCCGAGGAGGTTCTCGAGCAGATCGAGAAGCTCGCCGCCGGCGAGGCTCCCAACGCGAGCGCCCGCGCGACCGTCATGGGCTCGGTGCTCCCGCAGCCCATCGACCGCAAGAGCAGTTACGAAAGGGGTGAGTAGCATGGCAGCTCCCAAGACTCCCATCACGCTCCCCGATTACCAGCAGGAGCGCATCGGTTCCCAGATCGCTGAGGGCGAGAAGATCAAGAGCGCCCGTCCGCATGCCCTTACCGACGCCATCTTCAACTACTGCCCCGGCTGCACCCACGGCATCGTGAACCGCCTCGTGGCCGAGTGCATCGACGAGCTCGGCATCGAGGGCAAGACGGTGGGCATCGCTCCCGTCGGCTGCTCGGTCATGTGCTACGACTTCTTCAACTGCGACATGATCGAGGCCGCCCACGGCCGTGCGCCCGCAGTCGCCACCGGCGTCAAGCGCGTGCACCCCGACAACGTGGTCTTCGCCTACCAGGGCGACGGCGACCTTGCCTCCATCGGTACCGCCGAGACCGTGCACGCCGCCACCCGCGGCGAGAAGATCACCGTGATCTTCATCAACAACGCCATCTACGGCATGACCGGCGGCCAGATGGCCCCCACGAGCCTGCCCAACCAGGTCACCCAGACCTCCCCGTATGGCCGCGACGTGAGCAAGGTGGGCTACCCGGTGCGCATCGCCGAGCTGCTCTCCACCCTCGACGGCGTAGCCTACGTCGAGCGCGTGACCTGCGACAGCCGCGCTCACATCCTCCAGGCGAAGAAGGCCATCAAGAAGGCCTTCCAGAACCAGATCGACGGCGTGGGCTACTCCCTCGTCGAGGTCGTGGCCACCTGCCCGACCAACTGGGGCATGACTCCGCAGGACGCGTTCCAGTGGCTGCGCGACAACATGCTTCCGTACTATCCGCTGGGCGTGTACAAAGACGTCACGGCTGACGGCTTTGCCAACGCGGCCGAGGCTGCGCTCGAGCGCGCCAAGGACTGCCCGATCGCCCAGCAGGGAAGGGGTGAGTAGCATGGCAAAGACCACTACCGAGCTGCTCTGCGTGCTCTCCGGCTTCGGCGGCCAGGGCGTGCTGTTCGCGGGCAAGGTGCTCGCCAACTGCGGCCTCATCGACGGCCGTCACGTCTCGTGGATGCCGAGCTACGGCCCCGAGATGCGCGGCGGCACCGCCAACTGCAGCGTGTCGCTGTCCGTCGAGCCCATCGGCTCGCCGTTCATCACCAGGCCGACGGCGGTCATCGCCATGAACCAGCCGTCCGTGGAGAAGTTCGGCCCCACCATCGTGCCGGGCGGCGTCTGCGTGATCGACACCACGCTCGCCATGAAGGCCGACGAGATCGAGATGGCCGAGGGCGTCACCCGCTGCATGTTCCCCGCGACCAAGATCGCCGAGGACGAGGGCCTCAAGGGCCTGGCCAACATCATCTGCCTGGGCAAGCTCTGGGCGGAGACCGGCTTCTGCGAGCACGACGTGCTCACGGCCGCCATCGAGAAGTGCGTGCCTCCCAAGAAGAAGCACCTGCTCGAGCCCAACCTGCGCGCCATCGAGCTGGGCATCAACCTGTAAGCGGGTTCTCATCGCACGACGAACGGGGCACCGGAAGCGATTTCCGGTGCCCCGTCCCTGTCGGGTTCATGCGGCGACCAGGACTTTCCCGACAGCCCGGACCCCGTCCCTGTCGGGTCCGTGCCCCAGCCGGACTTTCCCGACAGTTTGGGCCCCGTTCCTGTCGGGTCCGTGCGGCGGCCGGGACCAACCCGCCAAACCCGAACCAGCCCTGCAAATGACCCCGCATATGTGCAGTTTGCGTGAGGGATAGGCAACGCCCGGCACCGTGGCGTTTTGACAACTGCAGAACGTCGGCGTAGACTACCACCTTGCGCCAATTCAGGGTCGCGGTGCTGCGCTGCCCTTACACATTGATACGCAACATGTCAGATAGGTATGAAGGAGAAGAGCTTTGCCTACCATCAACCAGCTCGTTCGCCAGGGCCGCAAGTCTGTGGCAGCCAAGTCCAAGAACGCCGCCCTCCAGCACAACCCGCAGAAGCGCGGCGTGTGCACCCGCGTCTTCACCACTACCCCCAAGAAGCCGAACTCGGCCCTTCGTAAGGTCGCCCGTGTGCGCCTCGTCAACGGCATCGAGGTCACGGCCTACATCCCCGGTGAGGGCCACAACCTCCAGGAGCACTCCATCGTGCTCATCCGCGGCGGCCGCGTGCGTGACCTCCCCGGTGTCCGTTACAAGATCATCCGCGGCGCCTACGACTGCGCAGCGGTCCAGAACCGCAAGCGTGCCCGCTCCCGCTACGGCACCAAGCGCCCCAAGTAATGCCGCGCGCGACAAGCGCAGTTAAGTGAAGTTCTAGTTAGAGGAGAAAACTATGCCGCGTCGTGCAGCAGCAGTCCGTCGTGAGGTTCAGCCTGACGCCGTTTACAACAACCGTCTCGTCACCCAGCTCATCAACAAGGTGCTCCTCGACGGCAAGAAGTCCGTCGCAGAGCGCATCGTCTACAACGCGTTCGACATCGTCGCCGCCAAGAGCGGCGAGGACGCCCTGACCGTCTTCAAGAAGGCCATGGACAACGTCCGCCCGACCCTCGAGGTCAAGCCCAAGCGCGTCGGTGGCGCCACCTACCAGGTGCCCATGGAGGTCAACTCCCGTCGTGCAACCACCCTCGCCATCCGTTGGATGGTCAACTTCTCGCGTGCCCGCAAGGAGAAGACCATGGCCGAGCGCCTTGCCAACGAGATTCTCGATGCTTCCAATGGTGTCGGCGCCTCCGTCAAGCGCCGTGAGGACCTCTTCAAGATGGCTGAGTCCAACCGCGCATTCGCGCACTATCGTTTCTAGAGGACCCAGGAGTAGCATTACATGGCGAAAGTTAAGTACAAACTCGAAAACCTCCGCAACATTGGCATCATGGCCCACATCGACGCGGGCAAGACGACCACGACGGAGCGTATTCTTTACTACACCGGCAAGACCCACAAGATAGGTGAGGTCCACGACGGTGCAGCTACCATGGACTGGATGGTCCAGGAGCAGGAGCGCGGCGTGACCATCACGTCGGCCGCCACCACCTGCTTCTGGAAGGACGCCGTCATCCAGATCATCGACACCCCGGGTCACGTGGACTTCACGGCCGAGGTCGAGCGCTGCCTGCGCGTGCTCGACGGCGCCGTGGCCGTGTTCGACGCCGTTGCCGGCGTCCAGCCGCAGTCCGAGACCGTCTGGCGCCAGGCCGCCAACTACGGCGTCCCCCGCATCGCGTTCATCAACAAGTATGACCGCATCGGCGCCGACTTCTTCCACGCCATCGAGACCATGAAGGAGCGTCTCGGCGCCAACGCCGTCGCCGCTCAGGTTCCCATGGGCTCCGAGGCGCAGTTCTGGGGCCTCATCGACCTCGTCACCATGGAGGCCTGGGACTTCAAAGAGGACGCCAAGGGCATGATCTACCCCGAGAGGCTCGACGAGATCCCCGCCGACTTCGCGGACATCGCGGAGGAGAAGCGCGAGGAGCTGCTCGACGCCGTCTCCAACTTCGACGACGAGCTCATGGAGCTCATCCTCATGGAGGAGGAGGTTCCCGTCGAGATGATCAAGGCCGCCCTGCGCAAGGGCGTCCTCGCCGGCGAGATCAACCCCGTCTTCGTGGGCTCCGCCTACAAGAACAAGGGCATCCAGGAGCTTCTCGACGCCGTCGTCGATTACCTCCCCAGCCCGCTTGACGTCGCCGAGATCGACGGTACGGACCTCAAGGGCAACGAGGCCATGCGCCACGCCGACCCCAAGGAGCCCTTCTCCGCCCTCGCGTTCAAGATCATGACCGACCCCTACGTGGGCAAGCTCACCTACATCCGCGTGTACTCCGGTCACGCCGATTCGGGCAGCTACGTCTACAACTCCGTCAAGGACAACCGCGAGCGCCTCGGCCGCATCCTCGAGATGAACGCCAACGACCGCGTCGACCGTGACGGCTGCTCCGCCGGCGACATTGTTGCCTGCGTGGGCATGAAGAACACCACCACGGGCGACACCCTCTGCGACGAGAAGCACCCGATCATCCTCGAGTCCATCGAGTTCGCGGCCCCCGTCATCGACGTCGCCGTCGAGCCCAAGAGCAAGGCCGAGCAGGAGAAGATGTCCGTTGGCCTCGCCAAGCTCGCCGAGGAGGACCCGACCTTCCAGGTGCGCACCGACCACGAGACCGGCCAGACCATCATCGCCGGCATGGGCGAGCTGCACCTCGAGATCATCGTCGACCGTCTGCGCCGCGAGTTCAAGGTCGAGTGCAACGTCGGCAAGCCGCAGGTCGCCTATCGCGAGACCGCCGGCAAGGCCGTCAAGCACGTCCAGGGCAAGTTCGTCCGCCAGTCCGGTGGCCGTGGCCAGTACGGCGACGCCGTCATCGACCTGGAGCCGATGGAGCCCGGTTTCGGCTACCAGTTCGTCGATGCCACCATCGGCGGCTCGGTGCCCAAGGAGTACATCCCGTCCGTGGACAAGGGCATCCAGGAAGCCCTCGAGAGCGGCGTCATCGCCGGTTACCCCGTGCAGGACATCAAGGTCACGCTCGTTGATGGTTCCTACCACGAGGTCGACTCCTCCGAGGCCGCCTTCAAGATCGCCGGCTCCATGGCCATCAAGGAGGCCCTGCGCCGCTCCGACCCGATCCTGCTCGAGCCCGTCGAGGCCGTTGAGGTCGAGACCCCTGAGCAGTACATGGGCGACGTCATGGGCAACCTTTCCGGCCGCCGCGGCAAGATCGAGGGCATGGAGGACCGCTCCAACACCAAGGTCATCAAGGCCAAGGTGCCCCTGGGCGAGATGTTCGGCTACGCGACCGACCTGCGTTCGCAGACTCAGGGTCGCGCCAGCTACACCATGCAGTTCGACTGCTACGAGCCGGTGCCCAAGGGCATCCGCGACGAGATCGTCAGCAAGAACGGCGGCAACGCCTAATCAGTATACGTAGCCAGCTAGGGCGGCAGCAGCCGTCCTGCGAAGATGGAGGTACCAGAAGTGTCAAGCCAGAAGATCAGGATTCGCCTCAAGGGCTACGATCATGAGGTCGTTGACCAGTCCGCGAAGCTTATCGTCGACACCGCCCAGAAGACCGGCGCGCGTGTCTCGGGCCCCATCCCCCTGCCCACCGAGCGCAACCTCTACACGGTCATCCGCTCACCGCACAAGGACAAGGACTCCCGCGAGGAGTTCGAGATGCGCACCCACAAGCGCCTCATCGACATCCTTGACCCCACCGCCTCTACGGTCGACAGCCTCATGCGTCTCGACCTCCCCGCAGGCGTGGACATCGAGATCAAGCTCTAAGGCAAGCCTCAGCTGATACAGCAGCAATATGGCAAATTGAGCCCCTCCGCCCACCGGGTGGAGGGGCTTTTTGCCTCGGTACGCCGTCTGCAGGGAATGAGGTGGCCTAAACGGTTTCGGTTGCGCCGTGAAAACCTCTCCACGTGACAGCTTCATTTATGATGTTCTTTGCTGCGTTGAGCGTCGAGGGAGGTGATGTGCTGTGGAGAAGCGCTATCGAGTGCCTGAGCTGCGCATGGCGCTCATCATCTGCGTATGCTTCTTCCTCACCTCGACAGGCTGGCTCTCGTGGCTCTATCACATCATCGAGCTCGGTCTCTCTGAGTTTGCTGACTTCTTCACCTTGGTGTGCGGATACCTGACGCAGGCGGTTGGCGTTGCCGTGTACCTTGCGTTGCGTAAGGGCTTGCGTGATGCGGACAGGTCGATTTCTTTAGCGTCAATCGTTGTATACGCGCTCCTGTGCGTCCCAGCCTTGCTTGCGAACAATCTTGTAGCGACGCTCGCGTTTGGCCTCTTATCCAACATTCCTTGCGGCATGATCCAGGGGATATATCTTTGCCTTTTGGCCGAACAGGTTGATCCGGATCATCAAGGGACCATGTTCGGCTGTGGCTATGCTCTCTCCACATTGATGACTTGGCTCTTGTCGCTTCCCGCAAGCGGTGCACTCACGCTGGGCATTCCGAGCCTTGCCGTGTGCGCGGTGGTGTCGGTCATCGCCTTTGTCTTGGTGCGCGAGGCTTTCGTTGAGACGTCGACGGAGGGCGTCGCCAAAGGCTTCGACCCACCTGATGCGGCGATGCCGCGCGACTTGCTCTTCCTCGCGAGTGCGGCAATCGTCTTGGCGAGTCTCGTGAAGACCGCGGGCTTCTCATTTCCCTCGACCGACCTCGTTTCGGGCGTCAACCTTGAGTTCTCACGCCTGCTGTACGGATTCGGATTGGTTGTTGCGGGCGTTGCGAGCGACCGCGACCGCCGCTACGGGCTCATTATCTGCACCATGGCACTGGTCATGCCCTTCCTGATGCTCGCCCTTTCGGGAGCGGGAGCTCCAGAAGCGTTCCTTTGGCTCACGGGCTATTTCCTAAATGGATTCTTTACGGTCTTCCGCGTGCTTCTGATGGTTGACCTTGCCAGGCGATACGCCCTGCCGGGAGTCGCTGCTCTGGGCTTGCTGATGGGGCGCACGGGCGATGCGCTCGGGTCAATGCTGTGCCTCGCGCTTTCGGGAACCCCCATGGTGCTCATCGGTGTGACGGCCGTGCTATTCATGCTTGCCGCCGGGTGTTTCGTGGTGCTTTACCAGCGTTTCTACCAAGCGGAGACGAGCGGTGCGCAAGATGAGGAGTCCGTGGGGGAGCCGGAGCAGGTTTCTGTGCCGAGCGCACGCGAAGTCTTCGAGCTCTTTGCTGCCCGCTACGGCCTGACGGCTCGCGAGCGCGACGTGCTGCGGCTCGTGCTGGCGGAGAAGAGCAATTCAGAAATTGCGAGCGAGCTTTTCGTCTCCGAGGGGACCGTCAAATACCATGTGGGCAACCTGCTCAAGAAGACGGAATGCAAGAACCGCCTCGAGGTCCTGGCGCTATATGCGCGCGGCGAGTGACGCCCCTTAGGTGAAAGAGCCGTTGTTTTCTGATGCCGCTCACCGCGGGCCAGCGGTTGGTCACCTTGCTCTCAAGACCTCAATCAAATTACAAATCCGCAGGTAGAAGGCAACCTATACCAAACCTAGACTTGTGGCAAACCAACCTTTTGCGCATGGTGGAAACTGTATTGCTATCTCTAATGCCCAGGGATTCGCGCCATGGGTGAAGGGTGGTGCGCTCATGAGTCGAAGCTTGAACAGAGCATTGTCCGTCCTGCTTTCCTTTGCGCTTGTTATGAGCACCGTGCCCGCAGAGGCACTGGCAGAGGCGCTCGATGACGTGGCGGCGGTGACCGCCGCGGAGGAGGTGGCCGTCGAATCCGAAGGGGATGAAGGGGCCCTGCAGGTGGCGGAGGAGGTCACGCCGGAAGAGTTGGTTGTGACGGACACTTCTGCGGACGATGATGCTCAGGCAGGCACGGATGAGGGCGCAGCCCCTGCGGCAGCGGCTGACGACGAAGAGACGGCGGAGACTCCAGCGGGCAACGATGCGACTGACGAGACCGTGACCGACGAGGGAGCTCAGCCGGAACAGGAGGCTGCGGAACCAGCGGCAGACGAGGAGGGGATCGAGACCGAAGCGGTCGAGGACGACCCGCTCTACTTCCAGGACCTCCAGACGGGCAAGCGCGTGACCACGCTGCACACCTCGGGCACCTATCTTTTGGTGGACGCCGACGGGTCGCCCTACACCGGATACCTCAGCTCGGTGACGTTTGACTACATGGGCGCAGATCCGCGTGGCAACGAGGGAAGCTATCAGGTCGATCTCAAGACCGTGGACAACTATGGGGGGTCCGGGGAGAGCGTCCTCGTGCTCGAGGACCTCAAGGACGGCGATGGCTGGCAGCTTCCCTCGGGATCCTATACCGTTGCTGGGGGCTCCTACTTAGGACACACCAATCTTAAACAGACGTATCGCGTGGTCAATGATGGCCTTTACTGGCATTATTTCGATCTCTCCGACAGCGTGCAACAAGATTCGCTTCGGAGGGAATTCAGCATCAAGGGCTACAACGAAGACACGACCGACCTTGAATATGACGGCGGACTTACTGACGAGGGCTATTACGTGTCCCCGACCGTTCCCGAGCAGGACACCTTCGTGCTTGCCGCCGACACGCGCCTCAGGTTCGAAGTCAATTCAACCGTCTCGATGAACGGGAACACCATGCCCCAGATCGAGAGCATCAGCCTTTGGAAGGCCGACGAAGCGCTCGAGACCCTTGTGGGAACCTTCGACGATGCGGGCGAACTTGTCACAGAGGGCAAGTATGTCGACCTGTATGAGGCGCTCGTCTCTCGCGTGCCTGAGCTCCTGCAGGAAGGTGGGGTAGACGCCGTGCCCACGTGGCCCAGCTACCTCAATTTTGGCGAGACCGAAAAGCTCACGACGCTGTGGGAGCGCGGCGACGCGAGCCTGAACGAGCGCATCGAGCTTGACGCAACCGATGTCGAGAACGGTCAATGCACGTCTACGTCCGTGATCATCGACCAGGTCAGTTTCGCGAACAGCGCGGTCGAGGACGGGGTGTATTTCCCAATCGTGAAGGCGACCATCGCCGGCGAGTCCTATACCTACGCGTATTACCCAATCGAGGTGGCGGCAGAAGAGGATGTGCGCGGCGATCCGCGCATCACGACCTCGGCACTTCCTGCCGGGCGTGTGGGAGATGCGTACACCATCACACTGAAAGCCCAGAGCGGATCTATCCAGGAGGGCACGTTCTCCTGGGCCGTGACCGAAGGCACCCTGCCCGAAGGCCTTTCCCTCGAGGCTTCGACGGGCATCATTTTGGGTACGCCTGCCGCGGAAGGCACGGCGAACTTCACCGTGACCCTCACCGAGACGGTTGGTGGCGAAGACCGTACGACCATGCGCTCCTTCTCCCTGCGCGTGCGCGAGGCGGCTGTGTCCGAGAACGCCTTTGACAGGCTGTCTTTGGGCGAGATCGGCTATACGCCCGGCACCATTTGGACGTCAGGTGTCTACAACAAAGCCACCTACACGACCCTGCGCATCCCAATCTCCCTTGACATCCGTGACGAGCGCTACAACTTGGGCGAAACCGAGCTGTGGTACATGCTCAAGATGACGACGAAATACGATGACGGGCCGCACTATCGCGTGTGGCATGACCGAGCTGTGGACCTCATGAATGCCGACGGTACGGCGCTCGAGGTTGCCGCTCCCGTGGAGAAGGGTCTCCTCTTGGATCCTCTGACCCTCACGAGGATCCGTGCGTTTCTGGTTCCCAAGACAAATAATGGCGACTATGCCTTTGACCCCGGGCAGCTTGAAAATGACGGCACCTATTCTGATGGCACCCCATACCGGATCCTTCCGATCGAAGTCACCCTGTCCGAACGCTATGGCGCGGAGTCCCAAGACGCCGTCGTCAATGAGGACGGCTATCTGTCTGAGACGCAGTCCTATGTCTACATGAGTGCAGACGGCAGCTCGACATCAGCAAGCTGGTATGGCGACTACGCGTATTACAACAACGCTCCCGAGATGCCCCACACGGCGCTCGAGAACCCCGATATAACCTTCGGTAGCTGGATTTCCATACCAGAGCTCGAGCTTGAGGGCGATGCCGCTTACGCAACTGATGAGGGACGCGTCCGCCTGTGGGCCTGCGACGGCACCACTACGGTGGGCGAGCCGCAGGTACGAGACCTTTCCACCGATGCCGTCTTCAAATTGAAGCCGGGCACCTATGCCCTCACGGTCGAGGGGCTGGTGCCCTCCTATGACGAGAACGGCGTCGAAATAGAGGACGCCGACGTCTGGATCGATGTCGTGGGTAAGGTGAGCGGCGCTAGCGTGCTCAAGGGAACCTATCCCAAGCAGTATGTGTTTTCCGTCGGTCCCAACGAGGGAACTAAGAGCGATCCTCTGGGCATCGATGTGACCTACTCGTATGAGGGCATGAGCGATGTCAACCGCCACTCGGTCTCGCCGACCTTCGAGATGACCGATGGGACCTATGCGAACAGCCGCGATGCTGGTGTGTATGGCTATGTGCAGTATGAGGTCCGCTGGTATCGTCGGGTGGGCCAAAGCGACCCCGCAAAAGACGTGCTCGTGGCAACGGGCGACACGGTGGTGTTCGGCCGGTCTGACTACGACCTGTATGTTGAGGTCGTGCCTACGGGCCGCGACAACGCCTTCTGGAAGGCAAAGAAGCTGAAGGTCTCCCAAGACAACAAGGTCGTTCAGGTGAAGCTGGAACGCAAGCAGCGGTTCACGGGAACGTTCACGCTTTCGTGCGTGTCGGGCAAGGTTCCGGCAGGGGGCACGAATTGGGGCATCATCGAGGTGAGCACCATCACAGACGATGGAGGCATCTCGACGTATAACCTTTGGGCAGGCGAGGCCACCGTGTCTGTGCCCAACCTCACCTCGGGAGCCACGGTCACGTTCACGCCCATCGTGGACCTGAAGGGCGGCGAGGTCTCCTATACCGTGCCGGAAGAAGCCGAGGAGAATTTCACCGCCGAGCTGGTAGCGCCTCTAGCGAAGGGGGTCATCGACTTCGAGGGCCTGCACTTCGTTGACGTCAACGGCAAGACGACGGATTTCACGCTCAACGATGGCCATACCGGCGTCAAGGTCCAGGTCGGGTACGCCTGGGACGAAGGCATTGTTTACTACGACGAGGTCCCTTCCTACGTCCTTGATGGCGGCAGCATCCTCCTGCAGCCAGAGCTTTACGAGGACGAGCCGCAGTTCATGCGAAACACGGGGGACACGTTCTATCGCGTGACGGTGACGCATAAGGATCCGGATGCGCCCGACTACGTTGGCACCATGACGACCGATGTTGCGGCAAGCGAGTCGTTTGACATCGGGCTTTCCCGCGAGGTCACCTCAGCCACCATCAAGGACACGACGTTCCTGTCGCGGGGCTATGCGCTGGTGCCGATAAACAAGGGGTCGCGCAAGCTGGCGAACGTGGCACTTTTCCGCACCACGCTTGATGAGGAAGGCACGATTACCAGCGCAGAGTCGCAGGACAAGGCGTCGTCTGCGGCGATTGGCGATGTGGACGTGCTGCGCACGCCCTTCCTCGATGCGGGTACCTATGCGTTCTATGCTGTGTACGCCGATTCATTGGGCGGGGACCTTTCTCTCGAGAATTTCTCGGACATGGAGCGGGTGGTTCGGGATGGCCAAGGTTCTCGTATCGACTTCGAGATCGAGGACGGAACCATCACCGACTGCAACACGACGTCCTTCAGGAGTTCCCTGTGGTCGTGGGCCGGCTCCGCGAGTGAAGACAAGGGCTTGGTGAACAAAGACACCAGCTTCGTGAACGCCTCGATCGTGTATCGCGGCATGACAAGCATCGAGATGCGCGCAGAGCTGGCTTCGGGCGTCACGCTTTCTGACAGCGCGAGGCTCGAGATACGCACCAACCAGGCATCCGGTGACAGCGGCGCTGGCTATACGCATCCGCGGGCGCTCACCATCAACGGTAAGCCCCTTGTGATCAACCGCTGGGAGAACCTCTTTAACGGAACCCAGAACATGGATGAAGGCAATCTCACCATACTGCTTTCCGAAGCCAAGAAACAGGGGGCGGAATGCGCGAGCTTCCCGATGGACCTCACGCTCGTCGTTCCCCGAAACAGCGCAACCAGCACGATCGACGCGAGCGTCTGGCTCGTTGACGGCGGGAAGCGAACACTGGTGGGCACGTGTCACGAGGTGTACAACCAGACGGACCTCGTCGTACCGTCGTACGTGGCATGGAAGACCTTCTACGTGTACGGCTCGACAAGTCCCAACGCCAACGTGACGGTGTTCATGGACGGCATGCGCGCGGCAACGGCATGCGCCGACAACTTTGGCTACTATTCGGCCGAGATCACGCTGCCTTACGACGTGCGCAACAACGATAGTTTCTCGTTGACGGCTTCGGCACAGTGGGCTACCGCAGACAGCATAACGCACGCGGCGACCACCGAGTCGCACGAGGTGATATACACCGAGGCCATCCCCGTCGTCGAACGCATCACGGCGTATTACCAGTCTATGCCGGGCGATCCCTACACGTCCGTGGTGAGCTACTATCGCGGCATGATGCCCGACAAGTATCGGCGCATCTATCGTGCCGAGAACGAAGGGGGCTCGTCCACAGGCGAGCATGCCATGCAGTTCTGGATGGTGGAGTTTGCCAACCCGAAGGGCGTGTGTGACGTGTCGATCACGGTGCCGTTCGCCTCGGGTGATGTCACGATGGAGACCACTGACAAGATCGCTACTGCCAAGTCCTGGATTCCCGACGTGAAGAACGCAAGCACCGGCTACTCCTATGCTGGCCAAGAGATACTGGATGGCCTTTCGGCAACGGAGCCGCACGGTTTCGTGTCGAAGCCCACGTACTTCGCGACGGCGCCGACTGAAATCATGGTGAATTCCAGCCTCGACATCGAGGCCATCAGGCAGCCTGGCTTTGAGACGGTGGTGGACATCGGCTCGGCCTTGGGAGCCTTCGAGGGTTACCAGGCGGAGGGCATGGCAGAGGACATCGAGGGCTATCTGGGCAAGATGTCCGACAGCGGTTACCTGCATATCCTTACGGATGCCGAGGTGGCACAGCTGACGGTTAACCAAGGCACGCTCGTCAAGCCAGAAGACCTACCGGACGTGTCGGCGACGGCGCAGACTCTGCTCACAAACGCAGCGGGGTGTGCTGACGACTGGGTTTTGCTCGGGCCTGCTAAGGATGCCACCAGCGGAGAGGATGCACTGCTTCTGCTGCATCACACAGCCCAGACCACGGCGGTCTCTCAAGACGCGATTTCTAGCGAAGTGCAGGGCCTTGTGGATGGCACGCAGACCCAGCGCGACCTGTGCGCCCCGTGGTTCGCTTCGGGGACTGCCGTAAGCGAGGAAGACCTTGCAGAGGCGGCATACGCGGGCAACAACCTCGTCTACGCCATCGACGGGACGACCGAGGGAGTCGACGACCCCTCCTGCCTCTACAACATCATCACTGAGGACAATGCAGGCAACGTCCAGTGGGAGACGCTCAACGAGTACGTCATATATGGCTCCGGCAAGCACTACTACACCTTCCAGCGCATGGACAAGCAGAGCATGCGCTACGTCACGTGGGACGAGGAGTACGGTCGTCGGGTCGACGTGAGTTACACGATCCATCCAAACCAGGTGCGCCAGAGCGCCGTGGGCTTCTATGACCTCTACCTGCAGTGGAACACAACACTTCTTGCCCTGCATCGCGGCATTGACGAGGGCCTTGGCTATACGGAAGATGACACCATCTACGGCGAGGTGGAAGACGATGTGCTCATCGGGCAATCGACGGACGACGGGGCGCTGGGAAGCGATGAGTCCTCGTTGGCGACGCAAGGCTTTTGGGGTGAAGCCGGCGGCTACCTTGCGGGAGACTCGATTAAGTATGGCCTCGAACAGATATGCAAGCAATTTGGCATCAAGAGCACCGACGAGAACATGCAAGACGCGAATACCCTCAACGAGCAGATCAACAACCCCGAGTTCCGTATGCAGCGCACGGCGATTGACGGCAACCAGAGCTGGATTGTCGACGGAATGAAGACCATAGCTGCGCGCCAGACCGTCAATAACGTCTCGAACACGGCGTACAACTACGTGTCAAGCGGTCGTTCTGCCTTTGGTATCGCCACGCTCTTCATTCCGGTCTCACCGACCCAGGAGGCGGTCGAGGCGGTAAGCTCGGGCAAGGGCTGGCCTACCAACAAGAAGAAGGCCACGACGACCAAGCCCAAAAAGAGGAAGCGTCCCCAGACCGAGAAGGAGTGGAAGGAGGAGTACTGGCGCCAGGCGATTGCCCGTGAGATGGGCTGGGAATACGACATGACCATCTTCTTTGAGCTGGACAAGACCACGCTCAAGCACTGCGTCCAGTACTTCGAGCGGAACCTCAAGCAGAATTTGCCCGACCTCTGGCGAAAGTACGAGCTCCATAAGAGGGTCCACGACCCGTCTGGCTTCGTGTATGAGGCGGTGCTGTCCAACGTGGTGGAAGGCGCGACGGTCAAACTGTACACCTACAACCCTGCGGCGGCCGAAGCGGGCTTTGACGACCCGTCTACCTTCGTGGACTCCGAGCAGTTCGGGCTGAGTGAAGAGAATCCGCAGGTCACGGGAGCTGATGGACGCTACCAGTGGTTCGTGCCAGAAGGGTTCTGGCAGGTGCGCGTGAGCAAGACGGGCTACGAGAGCTTCAGCACGGGCGAGTGGGGCCATAAGGAGTCGCATCCGGTCTATGGCGAGGATGGCGAGCCGGTGCTCGATGAGGACGGCGCGATGGTCGCGCAGGCCGTCTGGGTCGGCGACTACGGCATCGGAGGCACGAAGGACTTCGACGGCGACGGCGAAGACGATGCGGCCGAATACTGGATGCCCGTGCTGCCCGTCCAGCTGGACGTGAACATCCCGCTCGTAAGCTATGAGGAGCCCACGATAGAGACGATTGAGGCGGGCGAGGACGGGGTGACGGTGACCTTCTCCAAGTACATGAAGGTCGATACCGTTACGGCCGATCTCTTCTCCATCGACGGCGAACAGGCACCTTCATGCACGCCGGTTGACGAGGAGGCGGCCGCTGACGGCTCCGGCCAGATGCTGGCGACCACCTTCAAGCTGTCATACCCCGACTCGACGGAACTCGTCGTGGGGTTCAACAGGATCTCCGTGACGTTCGATGACGAGAACAGCGTGGCCACTAGTTATGCGGGCGTTCCGGCCGATGACTATGCGACGAAGACGGTCTACGTGACCATTGAGAACATCGACATCTCCCAGGCAAGCATCGCCGCCATCCCCGCGCAGACCTACACTGGCAAGGCGATCAAGCCGGCGATCACGGTGACGTACGGCGGGAAGACCCTCGTCGCCGGCACCGACTACACGGTGACGTATAGCGACAACGTGAACGTGGGCAACAAGGCGACCGTGACCGTCACGGGCACGGGCGACTTCGCGGGCACCAAGTCCGCGACCTTCCGCATCGCCTTCAAGGACGTGAGGAAGGGCGCGTGGTACTACAACGTGGTGCACCGCGCGAACGACCTCGGGCTGATGAACGGCTACGGCGGGGCCAGGGCGGGCAACTTCGGGCCCAACGACAACATCAGGCGCTGCGACGTGGCGGTGATCCTCTGGAACATGGCGGGCAAGCCGGCCGCGGGCACGGGCGCGAAGAGCTTCGACGACGTCAAGTCGGGCGCCTACTACTACGCGGCGGTGCGCTGGGCGAGCTCCGTGGGCGTGGTGAGCGGCGGCAGCGACGGCACGTTCCGCCCGACCGACGACGTGACGCGCGAGGAGCTCGCCAGCATGCTGAGGAGCTACTACGTGAAGGTCGCCGGGAGGACGGCGGCCGGCTCGGCGGCCGACTTCGCCTCGATGCCTGACGCCTCGAAGGTCTCGATCTGGGCGCGCAGCGGCGTGGGCTTCTGCTTCAGGAACAGGATCATCTCCGGCAAGGACGGCCTGATCGCCCCGAAGGCGACGGCCACGCGCGCCGAGACGGCGAAGATGGTGGTCTTCCTCTACGACATGCTGAACGCGTAGGGGGGCGCACACAGTGACGCACGGGGCGCCGGGGCATCTGCCTCGGCGCCCCTTCTGTCTAGATGGTGGAACAAGGGACGGAGGTTTGTTTCACGTCTTGTTCCACGCGTCTCCAACGTCAGCGGAGAAGCGTTCGGCGGGCTTATGGCGACTCTCCAACGAGGTCTCAGGTCGGTCTTTCGGTCTAATTCCATGGAAACTTTGTGAAACCCCCGGAGCCGGGCGTTCCCTGCTATACTCGAAAAGCTGCTGAATTGTGGCGATTGCTGTCGCATGCCCGCATGTCCCAGCCTGTGTAGGGACACCTGCTCGCGAGCAAACAACAGTAAAACCGCAGCTAGGCAGCACATCAGAGGACGCGGTCCGCTGGGGGAGGGCGAAGGGTTCGCCCCAACTGAAGTCCCATGACCGCCAAACGAAAGGACCAGGAATGGTCAACACGATTCTCGGCCGCAAGATCGGGATGACTCAGGTGTGGGATGAGGACGACAACGTCGTGCCCGTCACCGTCATCCAGGCTGGCCCCTGCACGGTGTCGCAGGTCAAGACCAAGGCTACTGATGGCTATGAGGCCGTCCAGATCGGCTTTGGTGACATCACCGCCAAGCACGTCAACAAGCCGCGCGCTGGCCACTTTGCCGCCCAGGGCGTCGAGCCTATGCGCTACCTGCGTGAGGTTCGCGTCGAGGACGCCAGCCAGTACAGCACCGGCGACCAGGTCACCGTGGCCGACTTCGCAGAGGTCAAGGCCGTCGACGTGACCGGTACCTCCAAGGGTAAGGGCTTCCAGGGCACCATCAAGCGCTGGAACTTCCACCGTGGCCCCATGACCCATGGTTCGCGCAACCAGCGCCGCCCGGGCTCCATCGGCCAGTGCGCTTACCCCGCTCGCGTCCGCAAGGGCCTGCACATGGCTGGCCACATGGGCGATGAGCGCGTGACCGTCAAGAACCTCAAGCTTGTCCGCATCGACGCCGAGCAGAACCTCATGCTCATCAAAGGCGCGGTCCCTGGCGGCAAGAACGCCCTCGTCCAGGTCCGCATGGCCTAAGGGCCACGTAAGACGCCTTTAGGCAAACAAGGAGGACAAACATGTCCAGTATCGAAGTCAAGAGCGTCGAGGGGCAGGCGGCCGGTACCGTCGAGCTCTCCTCTGACGTGTTCGGCATCGAGCCGAACGTCCCCGTGATGCACCAGGTCGTGGTGGCCTACGAGGCCTGCCTGCGCCAGGGCACCCACTCCACCAAGAACCGTCACTTCGTCTCTGGTGGCGGCAAGAAGCCGTATCGCCAGAAGGGCACCGGCCGTGCCCGTCAGGGCTCGACCCGCGCTGGTCAGTGGACCGGCGGCGGCGTGATCTTCGGGCCCCTGCCCCACAGCCACGCCCTGCGTTGCAACAACAAGATGAAGAAGCTCGCCATGCGCTCCGCGCTGTCCGCCAAGCTGGCTGACGCCGAGCTCGTGGTGGTCGACGAGCTCTCCTTCGAGAAGCCGTCCACCAAGGGCGCCGTCGCCATCCTCAAGGCGCTCGAGCTCGAGGCCAAGCGTGTGACCGTCGTCGTCCCCGACGATGACGTCAACACCTACCTCTCCTTCCGCAACATCCCCACCGTCACCGTCATCGGTGTCTCTGAGGCCAACACCCGCTATATCCTCGACAACGGCGCCCTGCTCATGAGCACCGCTATCGCGAAGCAGCTTGAGGAGGTGCTTGCTTAAATGAAGTCCGCTTACGATGTCATCATCCGCCCGGTCGTCTCCGAGCGTTCCTTCGACCTCATGGCCGACGGCAGGTACACCTTCGAGGTTGCCCGCACCGCGCCGAAGGAAGAGATCGCTGCTGCCGTTGAGAAGCTCTTCGGTGTCCACGTTCTCAAGGTCAACACCATGTGGGTCCGCGCCAAGAAGAAGCGCCTGCGCTACAACTATGGCACCACCCGCACGTGGAAGAAGGCCATCGTCACCATCGCCCCGGGCGAGACGATTGAGGTCTTCGCAGCCCAGGCCGCTGCAGCCGAGTAAGTAAGGTAAACCCGCCCGCCAAGACGTGGTTGGGCGTGTTATGCCGCGCAACATAGATACGCGCGGTACCGTGGTAATCCGGTGTCGTCCCGCAAGTCCCTGAACGGGACGGCCAACGGGTAAGAAAGGGAAGAACGAATGGCAGTTAAGCACCTCAAGCCTACGAGCGCAGGAAGGCGCTTCCAGACTATCTCGGATTTCGCCGAGATCACGACGGACAAGCCCGAGAAGTCGCTTCTCGAGCCCCTGCACAAGAAGGCCGGCCGCAACAACAACGGCCGCATCACGACCCGTCACCAGGGTGGCGGCGTCAAGCGTCAGTACCGTAAGATCGATTTCAAGCGCAACAAGGACAACGTCCCGGCCAAGGTCGCTACCATCGAGTATGACCCCAACCGCTCCGCCCGCATTGCGCTGCTCCACTATGCCGATGGCGCCAAGGCCTACATCCTGTGCCCGCAGGGCCTGAAGGTCGGCGACACCGTCGTCTCTGGCACCAAGGACATCGACATCATGCCGGGCAACGCCATGCCCCTCTCTGAGATCCCCGTCGGCACGCTCGTGCACGCCGTCGAGTTCCAGCCGGGCAAGGGCGCCGCGATGGCTCGCGCCGCCGGCACCTCCATCCAGCTCATGGGCAAGGACAACGGCTACGCCGTCCTCCGCATGCCCTCCTCTGAGCTCCGCCGCGTCCTGCTCACCTGCCGCGCCACCATCGGTGTCGTGGGCAACGCCGACCACTCCAACATCGTCGTCGGCAAGGCTGGCCGCAAGCGCCTGATGGGCGTCCGTCCTACGGTCCGTGGTACGGTCATGAACCCCGTCGACCACCCGCACGGCGGCGGCGAGGGCAAGAACCACACTTCCGGTCGTCCGTCCGTCACCCCGTGGGGCAAGCCCACGAAGGGCAAGAAGACGCGTGACCCGAAGAAGGCGAGCAACCGTCTCATCATCCGTCGTCGTAAGACGAAGACCAAGTAGTCGGCACGCGAGTATAGGAGATAGGAAAGCATGAGCAGAAGTCTCAAGAAGGGCCCGTACGTGGAGACTCGCCTCCTCGAGCGTGTCATTGCTATGAACGAGTCCGGCAAGAAGGAAGTCATCAAGACCTGGTCGCGTTCCTCGACCATCTTCCCCGAGATGGTTGGCCACACGATCGCCGTCCACGATGGCCGCAAGCACGTCCCCGTGTACGTTACCGAGTCCATGGTCGGTCACAAGCTCGGCGAGTTCTCGCCGTCCCGTACCTTCCGCGGCCACAAGGTTAAGTAGGGGAGGTAGGAGTACATGGCTAAGAGAACCAACCCGGGCGAGGTCCGCGCGACCGCTAAGTTCGTCCGCATGGCCCCGCGCAAGGTGCGCATGGTGGTGGCCCAGATCCGCAACAAGTCCGTCGACGATGCTCGCGAGACGCTCCAGTTCTGCGAGCGCGCTGCCGCCGAGCCCGTCGCCAAGGTCCTGAACTCGGCCATCGCCAACGCCGAGAACAACAACAACCTGCGCGCCAGCAACCTCGTGGTTGCTGAGGCCTATGTCGACGAGGGTCCGACCCTCAAGCGCATCCGCCCGCGCGCCAAGGGCTCCGCTTCGCGCATCAACAAGCGCACGAGCCACATCACCGTCGTCGTCGCACCCAGGAAGGAGGCGTAAGGATGGGACAGAAGGTACATCCTACCGGCTTCCGCCTCGGCACCACCGAGGAGTGGCGTTCCCGCTGGTACGCCGACAAGGACTACGCCGATAAGCTCGGCAACGACCTCAAGATCCGCAAGTACCTCGAGAAGCGTCTCGAGCGCGCCGCCCTCTCCCGCGTTGACATCGAGCGCGCGGGCGACAAGGTGAAGGTCACCATCTTCACCGCCCGCCCCGGCATCGTCATCGGCAAGAAGGGCACCGAGATCGACAACCTCCGCGCTGACCTCGAGAAGGTCGCCGGCGCCTCCAAGGGCAACGTGAACGTCGACGTCATCGAGGTCAAGCGCCCTGAGCTCGACGCCACCCTCGTGGCCCAGTCGATCGCCGAGCAGCTTGAGGGCCGCGTCGCATTCCGTCGCGCCATGCGCAAGTCCGTCCAGTCCGCCATGAAGGCCGGCGCCAAGGGCATCCGTATCCAGTGCTCCGGCCGCCTCAACGGCGCCGAGATGGGCCGCCGCGAGTGGTACCGCGAGGGCCGCGTGCCCCTGCACACCCTGCGCGCCAAGATCGGCTTCGGCGAGGCCACCGCTCGCACCACCATGGGCGCCTGCGGCGTGAAGGTCTGGATTTACTACGGCGAGCAGATGCCCGGCCAGCCTGCGCTGAATCCTCAGCTCGAGGGCTCCAGCCGTCCGCGTCGCCCGCGCAATGGCAATGAGAGGAGGGGCCGCTAATGCTCGCACCCAAGCGTGTACTGCACCGTAAGGTCCAGCGTGGCTCCATGAAGGGCCAGGCCAAGGGCAACACCAAGCTCAACTTCGGTGAGTACGGCATCCAGGCCCTCGAGGCTCACTGGATCACCAACCGCCAGATCGAGGCCTGCCGTGTCGCCATGACCCGTAAGATGCGCCGTGGCGGTAGGGTTTGGATCACGATCTTCCCCGACAAGCCCATCACCAAGAAGCCGGCCGAGACCCGCATGGGTTCCGGTAAGGGCAACCCCGAGGAGTGGGTGGCCGTCGTCAAGCCGGGCCGCATCATGTTCGAGATCGCCGGCGTGCCCGACGACATCGCCCGCGAGGCCCTGCGTCTTGCCCAGCACAAGCTGCCGATCAAGACCAAGATCGTTACCCGCGCCGACCAGGACGTGGAGGCATAAGCACCATGAAGTATTCCGAGATTCGTGAGCTCACCGACGCCGAGCTTGCTTCCAAGCTCGAAGAGGGCCGCGCAGAGCTCTTCAACCTGCGCTTCCAGATGGCCACCAGCCAGCTGGACAACACCGCCCGCGTCAAGACCGTGAAGCGCAACATCGCCCGCATCCAGACCGAGATGCGTGCCCGTGAGATCGCAGCCACCAAGGCTGCCGAGAAGTAAGCGAGAGGAGAGACAGCCATGGCAGAAACCGAAACCAGGAACGCGCGCAAGGTGCGTGTCGGCACCGTCATCTCCCTCGCTGGCGAGAAGACCATTACCGTCGAGATTGCGTACCGCAAGCGTCACCCCAAGTACGGCAAGATGTACGGCTTCCACAAGAAGCTGCACGTGCATGACGAGAACAGCGAGGCCGGCCTCGGCGACACCGTTCGCGTCATGGAGACCCGTCCCCTGTCGAAGACCAAGCGCTGGCGCCTGGTCGAGATCGTGGAGAAGGCCAAGTAACGACCCAGGTCAATTCCGCTACGTGCGGCCGGGAGGCGCGCACCTCTAGCAGAAGCAGTTCGGAGGATTGTAATGATTCAGATGGAGACCATGCTCACCGTCGCTGACAACAGCGGCGCCAGGCGTGTGAAGTGCATCAAGGTCCTGGGTGGTTCCAAGCGTCGCTACGCCGGCCTCGCCGACGTCATTATCTGCGCCGTGCAGGAAGCCACGCCGGGTGGAAACATCAAGAAGGGCGACATCGTGCGCTGCGTCATCGTGCGCACCGCCAAGGAAGTCCGCCGCAAGGACGGCAGCTACATCAAGTTCGACCAGAACGCCTGCGTCGTGGTCGACAAGGAAGGCGAGCCCCGCGGCACGCGTATCTTCGGGCCCGTCGCCCGTGAGCTGCGCGACCACAAGTACATGAAGATCGTCTCGCTCGCACCCGAGACGCTGTAAGGAGGCAGGGATCGATGCCTAAGATGAACATCAAGAAGGGCGACAAGGTCCAGGTCCTCTCCGGCAAGGACAAGGGTGCTCAGGGCGAGGTCCTGCGCGCCATGCCCGCCGAGGGCAAGGTCGTTGTCGAGGGCGTGGCCATGGTCAAGCGCCACACCAAGCCGACCCAGGCTAACCAGCAGGGCGGCATCGTCGAGCGCGAGGCTGCCATCGACGTGAGCAACGTCATGCTCATCTGCCCCGCGTGCGGCAAGGCCACCCGCGTTGGCCACGCCGTCAACGCCGACGGCAAGAAGTTCCGCGTCTGCAAGAAGTGCGGCGAGCAGTTCTAAGCCGAAGCGGTAGGTAGACTTCAGGCGCCCCGGGTTTTCCCGGGGCGCCTTTCGTTTTGTTGGCCTTGAGGGGCGTGGTGGAACGTGCGGCTCAGCGAGCGGCGCCTGCGCGGCGCCCTGACCCCAAGCTTCGTGGGATACCTGAGCACACCTTCCTGAGCTGGGCACTCGTGGCCCTACGTGTTAGAATAGCATCGCAGCTTAAACGAAACAGAGAGGGCAACCATGGCAAACAGCTATGAACCCGATGACGTGACCAAGCTCTTTTCTGAAACCGACATCCTCGAGATGATCCATCAGGAAGTCGACGCGGCGCAGGCCGCGGCGGCTCAGGAGGCGCTTGAGCAGGAGGCCGCGCCCGGCGTGGCGAGCGCCCAAGACGCTGCACCCGAGCTTGTCGAACAGGTGCCGGCACCGCTTCCCGAAGAGCCCCCCGCGAACCCCGTCGTAGACGACGTGCCCGCCCAGGCGGCTGTGGAGCCAACGTTTCCCGAGGTGGAGGCGGGCATCGCCTATCCCGAGAGCGACGAGCTCGCCGGTCTGGGCAACCCTGGCGACGGCCTTGAGGAGCCCGTTACCGTCATCGAGCAGACCGTGATCTTCCCTGAGCGCTCACCGAGCTTCGACGAGGAGCATGGCACCCACATCGGGGAGCGCTACGAGAACGAGTACGGGCGGTTCGACATCGCCCAGGTGAACCCCAACGCCGTGGTCGAGTCGCCCATCTCGCATGTGGGCGAGAGCGACGGCGGCGGATACGTCGTGCCGGGGGAGGGGAAGAGCAGGAGCAAGCTCCGCCCGCTCCTCGCGTTTTTGCTGGTAGGCATCCTTGCGGCAGGCATCGCGGCCGCCGGTACGTATGGCCTCGAACTCTGGGGCGGCAAGCATCCCCCCAACGTGGTCGGCCTCTCCGAGACCAAGGCCACGCAGGCCCTCGAGGCAAAGGGCTTTGAGGTGGACACGCGCACCCGCATCGCCGATGACGGCATCGGCTTCGTGCTGGAGCAGACGCCCACGTCGGACGAGCGCGTCGACGCGGGGTCAAGCGTGACCATCGTCGTCGCGGCAAACCGCATGATGCCCGAGGTCGTGGGCCTGAAGCGCGAGGAGGCCGAGGAGCTTCTCACCAAGGCCGGCGCAGGCGAGATCAAGGTGGAGCTCAAGAACTCCGACAGCGAGGAGGGCACCGTCATCTCCGTGTCCCCTGAGCCCGGCCAGCCCTTTACGGCACACCAGGTCATCGAGATGGTCGTGTCCCAAAAGCCGGTGGTCCCCGACGTGATGGGCAAGACCAAGGCCGAGGCGACGGCCCTCGTGGAGGACGCGGGCTTCAAGGTCAAGGCGGTGAACTCGCCCTCGGAGGACAAGACGCCGGGCACCGTCATCAAGCAGGAGCCCGAGGCGGAGTCCAAGCTCAACCCCGGCGACACCGTGACGCTGACCATCGCCGAGCAGCCCATGGGCGACCCGCTGCACCTCATCGACTACCTCACGACGAACCCGAAGACCATCGCGACGTTCCTGCCCAAGCAGGGCTTCTCGCGCGCCGCCTCCCACGAGGACGGCAGCGGCTATGCCGAGGTGGCCTACGTCTCGACCGGCAAGGGGCGCCTGATCTTCAAGACGCAGCCGTTCACGCACGACTTCGACAGCTATCCCGATTCGGGCAAGGACCTCCTCAAGGAGGGGATGCGCTTCGTGGGCGTGCGCTGGGAGGTTCCGCCCTCGATGATGCCCGCGGGCGCCTCCTCGCTCAGCGAGGCCGCGGCGCAGGAACTCATGAAGACCTGCGGGCTCGACAACCAGCTCGGCATCTCGACGGAGGAGACCATCGTCGTCCCCGAGGACGTCGTGAAGAACGACAGCAAGTTCGTCATCATCTCCGGCGACTACAGCGGCGCCACGTGGACGGTGCTCATCGTCAACGAGAGCCAGGGCACGCGCGCCGTGGTGACGGTGGCGCCCATCGAGCTGTATGAGGATTACTACGACATCGAGCCCTACGGCAACAAGGTCCGCAACCTCGTCGCGGCCGCGGACGTGTATTCGGAGTAGCGCATGAACGAGAACGACCCCAAGCAGCCAACTGACGACGCCAAGCGCGTAGACGACGGCGAGTACGCCCGCTTCCTGCGCGCCGAGAACGAGGATGACGACGGCTACGATCCGTTTTCGGACCGCCCGGCCGAGCGCGAGCCGCTCTTTGAACGTGATCCCTGGGCCTAGCGGCGCCCATCCGTCCCCGTGACGTCATAGCGGCACGAACAGCAGCGTGCGCCCCGAATACGGAGCGCACGCTGCAATCGTATGGACTGTGAGGGCGGGGCTAGCAGAGCAAGGCGGACACCAGGCTCGCGGTGGCCTTGGCCTCGCCCGTCAGGGCGATGAAGCCGGCGGCGTCGTCGCCCAGGATGAGGTTTCCGAGCGAGAGCTTGCTCATGAGCTGCCACACCACGTAGGCC
This sequence comes from uncultured Coriobacteriaceae bacterium, assembly GCA_902772435.1. GTDB lineage: Bacteria > Actinomycetota > Coriobacteriia > Coriobacteriales > Atopobiaceae > UBA1367. The sequence goes on from CACYAX010000001.1 coordinate 73,838, forward strand.
ACCACGGCAAGCAGGGCGATCACGACGAGGGCGGCCAGCACCGAACGGCGGCGCCGCGCGCTCTCGCGCTTCACGAAGATGGAGCGGCGGCCCTTGGGAACCTCGAGGTACTGCCCGTAGCGGTTGTTCTTCTGGAATTGCGACACCTCGGCGCGCGCACGGCGGTAGCGCCCGTCGGAGACCATGCCCCCGATGGCGATGTCCGACTCGTGCGTGTAGACGGTCGAGCTCTCGTCGTCGGCAAGGTCGTCAATGGCCTCGATGGTGCGGCGCGGCGCACGTTTGTGCACGTAGGGAGTGCGCTCGACGGGAGCAGCCTCCTCCGCCTCGCGCGGGAGGTCCTCAACGCTCGGGAGGTCGCTCAGCAGGCGCGCCTTCTCCGAGGCGGTATCACCGGCACCGTACTCGGTGCGCTCGTTTTCAGCAAAGTCGTCCATGTGTCCCCCGGTATTCGAGAGTGTGCACAGTTATGAATATGATAGGGCGGGCAGCCATTCGTCACAAGAACTTACATCGAATGCGTCAAGTTCAATGCAAGCTGAGAATCTCTCAGCGATTCCCGCGCCGCAAACATTATATAAGTACGCTTAGATTTACTAAGTAACCATAACTAAGAAAATCTTGAAGAACGTGACTAAAACAATGACTTGCGGGGAACAAGGATGAATGTAACAAGGGGCGCACAACACCGGGGCGCCCGCATCCCTAAGGAGTGAGAACCATGGCAAGCATGTTCCCGTACAACAATTACGACCGCGCTCTCCGCAAGATCTTCCAGCCCGACCTCGTCGACGACTTCTTCACCACGCCGCTCGCGACCGTCATGTCCGACGCCGCATTCAAGATGGACGTCGAGGACACCGGCACCGCCTATGTGGTGACCGCAGAGCTGCCGGGCGTCAGCCGCGACGAGATCGACGTCGAGCTCAACGAGGGTCGCCTCTCCATCTCCATCGACAAGAAGGAGACCGAGGAGGACAAGGCCAAGAACTACCTGCACAAGGAGACCCACGAGTGGAGCGCCACGCGCGGCATCTACCTCAAGGACGCCTCCACCTCCGGCCTGTCCGCGCGCCTCGAGAACGGCATCCTCACGGTCAACGTCCCCAAACAGGACGAGAAGGCCAACGTCACCAAGATCTCCATCGACTAGCACGACAGACTGCCCGTCCACGAGGGGCGACGCTTCGGCGTCGCCCCTCTTTGCGTTCGGCACCCGCGGCGGAGCGGTACTTCGTCACACCTTGAAGTCAATTTGGCGCTACATTTCGTCATTGCCAACCAAGTCTCGTAGAATGGAGACGCTGAATGGGCGGGTATCTCCAGGAGACAGATGAGCTATGGCGGGTGAGCTGGCAGTAGGCACGAGAATCGCCACCATGCTTGGTGGCGTGGTCACGATCAAGCGCTACATCGGCGGCGGTGGGCAGGGCGACGTGTACGCCGTCGACTACAACGGGCAGGAGAAGGCCCTCAAGTGGTACAAGCCCAACGTCTTCCTCAACCGCAAGCTCTTCATCGAGAACCTGCGCCGCAACGTCATGAGCGGGGCGCCGACCTCGGAGTTCCTCTGGCCCCTCGACATGACCATGAGCTACAACGGCACCTTCGGCTACGTCATGAACCTCAAGCCCGAGGGCTTCTACGAGGCTGACGAGTTCTTCCTGCATCACGTGCACTTCTCGTCCTTCAGGCAGGCCGTCGACGCCTGCCTCGAGATCGTGTCGGCCTTCCGCATCCTCCACAGCGACGGGTACTGCTACCAGGACATCAACGGTGGCAACTTCTTCATCAACCCGACGTCGGGCGAGGTCCTCATCTGCGACAACGACAACGTGGCTCCCAACGGCCGCCCGACGGGCATCCTCGGCACGCCGCGCTACATGGCTCCCGAGATCGTGACGGGCCAGTCCACGCCCAACGTCTACAGCGACCGCTTCTCGATGTCGGTCCTGATCTTCATGCTGCTCTGCATGGTGCACCCCCTCGAGGGCAAGCGCTCGCTGGTGCCCGCCCTCGGGCCCGCGACGCAGCTGCGCCTCTACGGCACCGACCCGCTCTTCGTGATGGACCCCGACGACCGCTCGAACGCGCCGGACCCCAAGATCCACCGCAACCTCCTCGCGGTGTGGAGCTGCCTGCCGGGGTACATGCGCGAGATGATGCTCAAGTTCTTCTCGCAGAAGTCCCTCAAGAACCCCAACCGCCGCCCCTCCGAGAGCGACTGGATCCGCGTGCTCGTGCGCTTCCGCTCCGAGATCGTGCGCTGCTCGTGCGGCAACGAGGTCTTCACCTCCTTCGGCGCCCCGCGCTTCTGCGAGTGCTGCGGCAAGCGCATCAGCCCCGAGCTGTACCTCAAGCTCTCGGGCTACGCCATCCCGGCGATCAGGGACACGCGCCTGTACAAGTGCCAGACCTGCGTGTGCAACGCGAGCGAGGAGCGCGACCTGGTGGCGGTGGTGGACCCGATGCGCCAGGACCCCAACGTCTTGGTCCTGCGCAACGTCTCCAGCGGCGCGTGGGACGCCGTCACGTCGAACGGCACCAACCGCCGCGTGCCGCCTGGCGCCGTCATTCCCCTAAAAGAGGGAATCAGCTTCAAAGCCAACAGCGAGACCATTACGATTGTGAAGAACAAGCTAGAGCAAGGAGCGTGATATGCCCAATTTTGATTCGTTCGAGAGCGTGCCGCGGCGCGAGCTGGACGTCATCTATGTCCTCGACACCTCGGGCTCCATGAACGGCCTGCCCATTCAGCGCCTCAACGCGGCGATGGGCAACACCGTCGACGCGCTCCAGCAGATGGCCCGCCACAACGGCAACGCGCACGTCAAGATCGCCGTCCTGGAGTTCAACAGCATGTGCCGCTGGATGCAGCCCGCGGGCCCGGAGGACCTGGAGGACTTCTTCTGGACCGACCTCGAGGCGTCGGGCATGACCTACATGGGCACGGCCCTCAAGGAGCTCAACAGCAAGCTCTCGCGCCACGCCTTCCTCAACTCCATGACGGGCTCCTTCCTGCCCGTCATCATCTTCATGACCGACGGCTATGCCAACGACGACTACGAGGTCGAGCTCGCCAAGATCATGCAGAACAAGTGGTTCCGCAACGCCACGAGGGTCGGCTTCGCCATCGGGCGCAACCCGGACGTGCAGATGATCGCCAAGCTCGTGGGCGACTCCGAGGCCGTCATCCGCACCGAGGACCTGGGCGTCTTCGCGCGCCTGCTGCGCTTCGTGACGGTGTCTGCCTCCACGCTCGCGAGCACGTCGCACACGGTGGATGCGGCCGCAAGCGGTGCCGCCGCGGTGGCGAGCGCCATCAACGACGCCGGGGTCGACCGCGACCAGGTCGCGCCGGGGTTCGACTACAAGGAGCAGGACGTTTTCCCGCAGGAGCCCGGTACGTCCGATTGGGACGACATCTCGGGCTGGTAGGCGGGCCCGCGATCCGCGCGGCCACGGGATGGGGACGTTCGTCAAGAGCTTGCGAGAGGGAGTCAGGTAGACATGCAAAACGGTGGTGTGTGCAAGGCTTGCGGTACGCCGTATCGCGCGGGGGACCTCTACTGCATCGGCTGCGGGGCCAACCTGGCCGCGCAGAACGGCGCGGCTGGGCCACGCGCGCCGCGGGGAGCCAACCACACCGTCCTCGTGACGGACATGCCCCAGGCGGCTGCGCCGCAGGCAGCCGCGCCGCAGAGCGCCACGTGCCCGCGGTGCGGGCAGCCCGTGGGTGCGCACGACGACTTCTGCATGAGCTGCGGGATCCGGCTCACGAGGCAGGGGCCCGCGCCTGCGCCCGGCGTGCCCCAGGGCAGCGGCACGGTGCTGGTCGGCGGGCCTGCCCAGGCCGCGGGCGGCAAGGCGGTCTGCCCGGTATGCGGCGCGCAGGTCGAGCCCGGTGACCTCTTCTGCATCGCGTGCGGAGCCCCGCTCGGACCTGCTCCTGCGGCAAAGCCCCAGCCTGCGGCCCCCGCGGGAGGCGTGTATCACGGCACGGCCGCCCCTGGTGCGGGCGCCCCGGCGGAGGGGATGCGCCTCAAGGACGAGGCGCCCATCACCTCGCGTGCGCAGCTGATGATCCTCACGCGCGAGGAGGCCCGCTCGGGCTGCCAGAAGACCATCGAGATCGACGGCAAGGGCTACCTCGTGGAGATCCCTGCCGGCGTCACCTCAACGACCATCCTCGACCTTCCCGGGTTGGGGTACTTTGACACCGAGACGGGCGAGCGCGGCTCCGTCCGCCTCAGCTTCTTCATCGACTAAGTGCTGGTTGGGTGCCCTATGCCAAACATGTGGGATGCGGAATCAAGCGGGACCAAGTTGCTCGGCCTGCGCAAGGCGGTCGAGGAGTCACTGCGTCTGGACGGCGCGCGCGTCTTTTCCAGCGCGTACCGCTTCCTCTCGTTCATGGAGGACCTGACGGGAGGCGAGTCCGACGAGATGGCCCTGCTGCGCCACGGGCTCGACGACGAGGCGCTGGTGCCCTTCCAGAAGGTGCTCGGCAATCCCGCCCCCACGGCCACTGACCTGCAGCGCGCTTCGCGTCTCGCCTACGCCCACCTGGTGAACGTCAAGAAACAGCAGGAGGGCCTGTCGCGCTCCGCGACCGAGGACATCGGCTGGGGCATCGCCGACTGGTACGGGGTGGTCATGCCGCCCCAGACGCCGAAAAACCAGGATGCGGGTTTCCCCACATCACCCCTCCAGGATGGCCCGCAGGGGCGCCAGGAGCCTCAATACAGGCATGAACAGCACCAAACGGAGCAAGTGTCCACGGGCGGTTACCCGGGGCCGCAGACGACGCCACAGCCCGTCGCGACCGGACGTCCCGTCCCGCCGCGGCGGGGCATCTCGGCGCGTCACGTCATGGCAGCGCTGGCCGTCGTGGTGGGCCTTGCGGCGGCGCTGGGCATCTTCTTCGTCACGCGCCCGCACACGATCGCCTTCGACGGGAACGGGGCCACCTCCGGCTCCATGGAGAGCCTGACCGCGAGGGCGGGGGAGACCATCGTGCTCCCGCTCGTCGCGTACGAGAAGGAGGGCTTCCAGTTTGACGGCTGGCGCGTCAACGGCAGCGCGAACGACGTGGTGAGCGACGGCGGGAGCGTCTCGGTGCCGCTCTTCGGCGGCGTGACGCTCGAGGCGAGCTGGGTGGCCCAGGGCGGGCTTGCGGACTCCGTCGAATGGGAGACGCTCGTCAAGCGCCGCCAGGACGAGGCGGGCATGTACGACTGGGTGCTCAGGTTCACCAACGCGAGCTCGGTGTCGCTCGACATGACCATCACCAACAACGTCCTCAACGCGAGCGACGGCGTCGTGGCCACCTCCAGCGAGCAGAGCTTCTACGGGATCGCCCCGGGCGAGTCCAACATCATGATCGTGCAGACGGCCGACTCGTCGGCGCAGAAGGTCACGTCGAGCATCCGCGTCATGCCGAGCGACTACCCCTCGCTTAAGCAGACGCTCGAGGTGTCCGGCGTCTCCCAGAAGAGCGACGGCATGGTTGTCGACGTCACCAACAGGGGCTCCGCTACGGCTGAGGCAGTGGCCCTCGTGGTGTTTGGCCAGAAGGACGACGAGTTCTGCTACTACGTGCAGGCCATAGACGGCAAGCTCAAGCCAGGCGCGACGGTGTCGGTGCAGGTGGCGGGCGTGCCCGATTGGGACCTCAGCGCGTTTTCTTATTACTTCTACGGCAGGGCGTCGTAGCGGCGCCTTTGCCTGTTTCCTACCAGACCGAGAGGGGCTTATTCTGTCCGGCGGGGCAGATGGTGAGCGTTCCGTCGGGCGTGCGCGCCTCGGTGAAGGTATCGTTTGCGGCCTCGGCGTCGAGCGCCGCGGCGAGCGTGCGGATGCAGACGCTCGGCCGGTTGTTCTTCTCCGACAGGTGGAGCGCCACGACCGTCTCGGTGGCCTCGGTCACGAGCTTGGGAAGGGCCTCGGCGCACTGGTCGTTGGAGAGGTGGCCGTGGCTTCCGCGGACGCGTTCCTTGAGGTAGGCGGGGTAGGGGCCGTTGGCGAGCATCTTGCGGTCGTGGTTCGACTCGATGCCCAGGATACGGCAGCCGCGCAGCAGGTGGAGCGCCTGGGGGCTGAGGACGCCGGTGTCGGTGCACCAGCCGAGGGCGTCGAGCTCCTCTCCGGCGCTGTCCATGACGGAGAAGCGCAGGCCGAAGGGGTCGGCGACATCGTGGGAGGTAGGGAAGGTCTCCACGTGCATGCCGGCGAGGTCGAAGGCGTCCCGTGCGTTGACGATGGTGAAGGGGAGCTCCATGAGGTAGCTGCGCGCGGCGACGGTGCCCGCAGTAGCGTAGAGCGGCCCGTCGAACCTGCGGCAGAAGACGCTCGCCCCGCTGACGTGGTCGGAATGCTCGTGCGTGAAGACGGCCGCGACGATCGAGCTGGGGTCTACGCCCAGCTCAGCGGACCGCTCGAGCAGGCATTTCCGCGAAATGCCGCAATCGACGAGCACCGCGCCGACGGGTCCCTCGACTATGGCGGCGTTGCCCTTCGAGCCGCTCGCGAGCACGTTGAGATGGATCAGTGGTTGCATCGGCGTTCCCTCCAAACGAAACCACTCAAGCCTAGCGCATCTGCTGGACCCGAAAACCAGCGGCACAGAAACTCTCGCCCGAGTTAGGGGCTCATGTTCGTACTTTTCTGCTCCCTTATCGTGAAGGGCTCATAATTGCCCAGCAAAATGCCTGCTCAAATTGAGAGGTCCCCCAGTTTTGTTTGGAAAAATACGAACATGAGCCCCTAACTCGGGCGAAAAGCATCTGAGGGGTGCGGAAACGCCCAAATGGAAACGCGCCGCGCCGATAGAGACTTCAGGGCCTGGTCGCAGAGCGTGAAAGACGCCTCGCGGGCAGGGGGCGTTCCGACATGCTGCCGCGGCACACCTCGCAAGCAAAAAGGTGTACGCTACAGGCTGCGAAGGGAGGGACCATGCCAAGCGTCATGAGGAGATACGGGAGCGTGCAGGGGCGCTTCGCGCGCCCGTCGCAGGGCGTCGACGACGAGGCGCGCTCGCCGGTGGTGCTCATGGTCTCGGGCGGCGCTGACTCCACGGCGCTGCTCGTGCTCGCGGCAACCTCCCTGCTCGACATAGACGACGGCCGTGGCCTCGCGCGCATCGCCCGCGAGCGGCTGCACGTGCTGCATGTCAACCATCATCTGCGCGGCATGGACGCCGAGGAGGACGAGGAGTTCGTCCGCGAGCTCTCCGCGCGCTTCGGCATCCCGTGCACGGTCGAGAGCGTCGACGTGGCCGCGCTGGCCGAGCAGGCGCACGGCGAGGGGTCCAACGTGGAGGCCATGGGTCGCGAGGTGCGCTACTCCGCGGCCGCCCGGCTGGCCAACGAGCTGTCGCTCGAGTTCGGCACGCCGCGCTCCGCCGCGCGCATCCTCACCGCGCACACGGCCAACGACCGCGCCGAGACCTTCTTTATGAACGCCGTGCGGGGATCGGGGCCGTCGGGCCTCTCGTCCATCCCGCGCCGCCGCAACCGGATCGTGCGCCCGCTCCTCGACCGCACCCATGACGAGCTCTGCGAATACCTGCGCATGCGGGGCATCGTGTGGCGCGAGGACGCGACCAACCGCGACACGCGCTACCTGCGCGCCTATGTGCGTCACGAGCTCATGCCCGTCATCGAGCGTCGCAACCCGCGCGTGACGGCGAGCCTCGCCGCAACCTGCGACGTGCTCTCCGACGAGGACGCCTACATGACCCAGGTCGCCTCGCGGGCGTACCGCGACCTCGTGCGCGGCCAGGAGGAGGGCCGCGTGACGCTCGATGCCGCACGGCTCGCGGCGACGGAGGTGGCCATCGCACGGCGCATCGTGCGCCAGGCGGTGCTCTTCGTGGAGCCCGAGGCGCGGCTCGAGGCCCGCCATGTGGCCGCCGTGCTCAAGAGCGTGGCGGATGGCAGGGGCTCGTCGGTGGCGCCGCTCGGCGTGGAGGCCCGCGTGGAGCACGGCCTGCTCTTCGTGCGGTCCGCGCGCTGCGTGGCCAGCGCCGAGGAACCCATCGCGGCCTGGCTCGAGGTCGCGCCGCGCGCCACGCGGCCGGATGCCGTGACCTCGCGGCTCGACCTGCACGATGGGCGCGTGCTGTCCGCGCGCCTCGTCGAGGTGCCAGCGGGATCGCGCGCGCCCGACCTCGCGCGTGCTCAAGCCAAGGAGTGGGCGGGCACCTCCGTGCTGCTCGACGCCATAGCCTGCGGACTTGACGCGGCAAACGGCGGGCGGCTCTGGGTGAGCGTGCCCGCGCCGGGGGACGTGCTCTGCCCCCTGGGCATGCACGGGCAGTCGAAGAAGCTCTCCGACCTGCTCGGCGAGGCACGCGTGCCCACCGCGGAACGCGCGCGCATTCCCATCGTGCGCACGTCGCCCACGGGCAGCGTGGTGTGGGTCGCGGGCGTGCGGCCCGACGAGCGGGCGCGCTGCCTGCCCTCGTCGAAGCTGCTGCTCGAGCTGACGCTCGCGTGAGCCGGCCCGCGGGGCCGCCGCGTGGCGCCGCACCCGTCGACAGCTCCTGTGCGCTCAACGCTTTCTTGTGCGTGCCGCCCTGCATGCCAATCCAAGATGTAGAATAAACGGTTAGCGATTACGCGCGCCGCGGCATGCCTGCGGCGCCTTCGGCACGGCGACCACAAGCGGGGGAGGACCCAGCATGCATCCTGACGTAGAGAGCGTCATTCTTTCGGAAGAGGACATCAAGCAGATCGTCACGCGCCTCGGCGCCGAGATCTCGGCCGATTTCGCGGACAAGAACCCGCTGATCGTGGCCGTGCTGCGCGGTGCCTTCGTCTTCACGGCCGACCTCGTGCGCGCCATCACGGTGCCCTGCACGGTCGACTTCATGGCGGTCTCGAGCTACGGCGACGGCGTCAAGAGCTCGGGCGTGGTGCGCATCGTGAAGGACCTCGACACCAAGATCGAGGGCCGCCACGTGATCATCGCCGAGGACATCCTCGACTCGGGCCTCACGCTGTCATACCTCGTCGACCTGCTCAAGGGCCGCGACGCGGCGTCGGTCTCCATCTGCGCCTTCTCCATCAAGGACGTGGCGGGCCACACGCCGGCGGTCGTCCCCGATTACGTGGGCACCCACGTGCCCGACGAGTTCATCGTGGGCTACGGGCTCGACTACGCCGAGCACTACCGCAACCTTCCCTACGTGGGCGTGCTCAAGCCCGAGGTCTACAACAAGTAATGGCGCGAGGCGGCGTAAGCGCCGTTTTCGCAGGTAAGGAGCACAGAGCGTGCCAGAGAACAACGACGACAACCTCGCGCAGGGGCCCAACAACCAAAACCCGCGGAGCACGATCATCTCGAGCATCATCATGCTGTTCGTGGTGAGCGCCCTCATCTTCGGATGGTTCGGCGGCCGCAACGCCCTGTCGAACGAGAAGGCCGACCAGATCGCGACCAGCGAGTTCGTGTCGGCCGTCAAGGAGGGCCGCGTGAAGGAGGCGACCTTCAAGGTCTCCACCGGCGCGGTCACGGGCGTCTACTGGATCGAGAAGACCAACCCGGACGACAAGGACGAGGCACACCGCTTCACGACCACCTACGTGGGCTCCGACTCGCTCCAGGAGCTCATGGCCGGCCATCCCGAGGTCATGTTCAAGGTGGACACCGCCGACAGCGAACTCATGGAGACGATCGTGGCCACCGTCGTGCCCACGCTCATCGTGGTGCTCGCGCTCGTCTACTTCATGCGGCAGATCCAGGGGCAGAACGGCCGCGCCATGAACTTCGGCCGCACCAAGGCCCGCACGAACGAGGAGACGCGCCCCAAGGTCACGTTTGACGACGTCGCGGGCATCGACGAGGCGGTCGAGGAGCTCAAGGAGATCCGCGACTTCCTTGCCGAGCCCGAGCGCTACCAGCGCATGGGCGCCACCATCCCGCACGGCGTGCTGCTCGTCGGCCCTCCGGGAACGGGCAAGACCCTGCTCGCCAAGGCCGTGGCGGGCGAGGCGGGCGTCCCGTTCTTCTCCATCTCGGGCTCCGACTTCGTCGAGATGTTCGTGGGCGTCGGCGCGAGCCGCGTGCGCGACCTCTTCAAGCAGGCCAAGGAGGAGGCTCCCTCCATCATCTTCATCGACGAGATCGACGCGGCCGGCCGCCAGCGCGGCGCGGGCCTCGGTGGCGGCAACGACGAGCGCGAGCAGACGCTCAACCAGCTGCTCGTCGAAATGGACGGCTTCGAGGACAACACGACGGTCATCCTGATCGCCGCGACCAACCGCCCCGACATCCTCGACCCGGCGCTGCTGCGCCCCGGCCGCTTCGACCGCCGCGTGACGGTGGACAGCCCCGACGTGGTGGGCCGCGAGAAGATCCTGCGCACGCACGCGCGCAACAAGCCGCTGGCTCCGGGCGTCGACTTCGAGCGCATCGCCAAGCTCACGCCGGGCTTCTCGGGCGCTGACCTCGCCAACATCATGAACGAGGCGGCCCTGCTCGCCGCGCGCAGGCGCAAGGACGTCATCACGCCGGACGAGATCGAGGAGGCCATGGAGCGCGTCATGGCCGGCCCCGAGCGCAAGACCCGCGTCATCACCCCGCGCGAGCGCCACACCATCGCCTACCACGAGAGCGGCCACGCCCTCGTGGGCCACATCCTCGAGAACTCCGACCCCGTGCACAAGATCTCGATCATCGCGCGCGGCCGCGCCCTCGGCTACACCATGCAGGTGCCCGAGGAGGACCGCTTCCTCGACTCGCGCCAGAGCATGCTCGACCAGATCGCCGTGCTGCTCGGCGGGCGCACGGCCGAGGAGCTCTTCTGCGACGACATCACGACGGGTGCCTCCAACGACCTCGAGCGCGCCACCAAGCTGGCCCGCGAGATGGTGACCCACTACGGCATGAGCGACGCGCTCGGCACGCAGGTCTATGGGGAGGCCAACCACGAGGTCTTCCTCGGCCGCGACTTCGGCGAGCGCCAGGACTACTCCGCCGAGACCGCCAAGCGCATCGACGACGAGGTGGAGCGCATCATGCGCGAGGCCCACGAGCGTGCGCGCACGGTGCTCGAGACCCACGCCGACCGCATGCACGTGATGGCCGAGGTCCTGCTCGACCGCGAGACCGTCGAGGGGGATGCCGTGGCGGCGCTCCTCGAGGGCAGGTGGGACGAGTACGTGGCAGAGCATCCCGAGGAGGCCGTGAAGTCCGAGGCTGACGAGCAGGCGCTGCTCGAGGAGGCCCATGCGGCCGCCGAGGCCGCGATGAAGGCGGAAGAGGCTGGTGCGCAGGAGGCGACGCAGCCGGTTGCCCCGGAGGAGGTCGCGGTGGCTGGGGCGCAAGCCGTGTCGGAGCAGGCTGCGGTGGCTGCAGGCGCGCCGTCGGCAGGGCCGCAGCCGGCCCAGGAGGCGACGCAGCCGGTTGCCCCGGAGCAGGCCGCGATGGGTGGCGCGCAAGCCGCGTCGGAGGAGGCCGCGGTGGCTGCAAGCGCGCCGTCG
>CACYAX010000002.1 GCA_902772435.1 uncultured Coriobacteriaceae bacterium
CATGCAGGTTGTGCGCGTCGCGCACGAACGTGAGGCGATCCCCCACGTGCAGGTCCTCCGTCACGAGGTCGATGTCCTCCACGAAGCGCGTGCCTGCGACGCGCGCCTCGTCGATGAGGCAGATGGGCTGGGAAAAGGGCTTAGGAACCTCCATGCCCAGCTGCCCGGCCTGTCGCAGGACCGAAAGCGCCGATGGCGCTCCCGGGATGGTCGCAAGGCCTCTCTCGGTCACGTCTTCCGTCATCACCGCACCCCCTTGACCAGCTCTTGGTAGGCACGCTCGTACGTCTCGCGGGAGCTGTCGAACTCAGCTGCCCGCTCCTTGAGCCCGCTGATGGTTGCCGTGACCCACTGCGGGCTCCTCAGGAGGCGCCCCTGCTCGAACACGGGGTCTTTCATGATCTCCTCGAGCTTCTCCTGCATGACGCCGAGCTCGATCTTCGCGAGCTCAAGCTCGACCGCCAGCTCGTCCTCGTTCATGGCATCGAGGTCGGCGTCACCTGTCTCGAGGTAGCGTGTCGAGAGCTCGAGCGACTGCAGCATGTCAAGCGCACCATCCTCATACGCGCGCTTTGCCACGGAGAAGAGCTGCTCGTACTCCTTGCCGGCATGCAGGTCGGGGTGCAGGCGCTTGACGAGCACGCGATAGATGCGCTTCATGCGCGCGACCTCGGCCGTGGTGAGCGCCCGCGAGCCCGAGATGAGCACCAGGCTCTTGAGCTGCGCCTCCACCGCGCGCACCACGCGCTCGTTCCACTCGGACAGCTCTTCGTCCAGCTGCTCCTCGAGGGCCACGTCATCGGGGACCAGGCCGTCGTTCACCTTGGCCTGGGCCAGCGTGAGCTTGCGCTTCGCCCTCCTGCACGCGAGCTCCGCCTGCATGAGGTTTGCCTCCCAGCCGCCGATGCGCACCGCGTACTCAGCCTGGATGTTGGGAATCTCCTGAAGGCGCACGTGGTCGATCTCGACCACGATGTCGACGATCTGGGACCTGATCCTCTTGATCTCTGCCCTCAGCGCTGCTGCCGCATTCTGTGAATACGACTGTCCGTCCATCTTCCCGCCAATCTCTCGTACTTTCATGTTGCGAGAAGTATGCGGAATGCGAAGGACATTAATTCAGGCAGGGCGCAAGCAGCGAAAACGTTGCCGCGCATGCCACGGGGCCGAGCGGAGGCCGGCGTTCAGCCGAGCCGCGCGCCGACCCTCACGAGCGCGAAGGTGCGCTCGGCCGCCATGCGGTAGTTCCGCTCGGCATGCGCGAGGGCGTCCGGAAGGTCGCAGATGTCGATCACCGTGGGCACGAGGGCGTCCACGCCCAGGTCGAGCAGCTCGCGGGCATCGGCGTCCATGCCGCCCACGATTGCCACGCAGGCAACGCCCGCCGCCCTGCAGCGCCGCGCGATGCCGCTCACCACCTTGCCGTGCGCGGACTGCGCGTCGGCATGGCCCTCCCCTGTCACGCAGAGGTCGCAGCCTTCGAGCAGCGTGTCGAAGTGCACGAGGTCGAGCACGCACTCGATGCCCGGCAGTGCCTCCGCCCCGAGGAACGCGGTCGCCGCGGCGCCCAGGCCGCCCGCCGCACCCATGCCCGCCGCCGCGGGATCGAAGCCAGGGAAGGTCTGCACGAGCAGCTCCGCGTAGGTCTCCATGCCCCGCTCAAGCTCTTCCACGAGCTCAGGCGTCGCGCCCTTCTGGGGGCCGAACACGTGCGTGGCACCGCGTGCGCCGAGCAGGGGGTTGTCCACGTCGCACATCAGGCGGACGTGCGTCTCGGCGATGCGCGGGTCAAACCCCGCCAGGTCAATCGCCGCCACGCGCCCGAGGTCAGACCCCGTGCCCGCCAGCTCCGCCCCCTGCGCGTCGAGGAAGCGGGCGCCGAGCGCGCGCATGCAGCCCATGCCGCCGTCGTTGGTGGCGGAACCCCCGATGGCGAGCGCGATCTCGCGCGCGCCCTGGTCAAGCGCGTCGCAGATCAGCTCGCCCGTGCCAAACGTGCTGGTGAAGCGCGGGTCGCGCTCGTCGGGCGCGAGCAAAGGAAGGCCGGAAGCCGCTGCCATCTCGATGACCGCCTGCCCGTCGGGGAGCAATCCGTAGCTCGCCTCGACGGCATCCCCGCGCGGCCCCCGCACCTCGACCGTGCGCAGGCGCCCGCCCGTGGCCGCCACGACGGCGGCAACGGTGCCCTCCCCGCCATCGGCCACCTCGAGGCAGGTGGCCACCAGATCGGGAAACGCCTTCCCGGCCTCATCAGCCAGAAGCTCCGCCGCCCTGAGCGACGAGATGGTTCCCTTGAACGAGTCGGAGGCAAACAGGAAGCGTGGCATGGGCCCTCCCTCAACGCAGGGGTCGTTGCCTCTAGGATAGCGCTCGTTCGGGGAGCCTCAGGCAGCCCACCCGCCAAGCGCCCACCGTCGGGCGTCAGTGCGCATGGGTGGGGTGATGGTGCGGGACGGCACGCCTACGCGGTGGCTGCGCAGAGCAGGTCCCCGGCACCCAGAGGCCAAGGGCTCACGAAGCGATAGCGGCCCATGTTGTGCACCATCGCGTCGACGCCCGTCCATACGCCGTCCTGGAGCTCCTCGAGCCCCACGAGGCAGGTCGTGCGCACGTCCTCGCGCGGCGCGAGCACCTGGAGCACATCCGCGCGCCCCGCGCGGTTGCGGCACTCGATCTCGACGAGAAAGCCCTCTTGAACGGGTACGCAGCCCTTCACCACGCCCACCATCAGGCGGTCGCGCACGTACTCGCTCCGCGCAGGCACCTGCCCCGCCTCGCCGAAGAAGAACCCCGTCGCATAGGGCCGGTGGCTCACCGCATCAAGTTCCGCACGCCACGGTTCCACGGGCGCCCCGTCGAGCACGTGGCGGTAGGCGTTGGTCACGCAGGCGGCGTAGTAGCTCCCCTTGGCGCGTCCCTCGATCTTGAGGGCGTCCACGCCGGCATCGCGCAGCTCGTCAAGGTGCTCGATCATGCAGAGGTCGTTCGACGAGAGCAGGTAGCTCCCGCGCCCGTCCTCCTCCAGCGCCACGGCCGCACCGCTTTGCTCCTCCACAAGCGACCAGCCCCAGCGGCAGGGCTGGGTGCAGGCTCCCTTGCTGGCGGAGCGGCCGGCGCCCATGAGCGACGCCGAGAGCAGGCAGCGACCCGAATACGCCACGCACATCGAGCCGTGCGCGAACACCTCGAGCTCGAGCTCGGGCGCGCACCTGCGCCGCAGCTCGGCGATGGCCGCAAGCGACATCTCGCGGGCCAGCACCACGCGGCGCACCCCAAGGCCCGCCCACGCATCAGCCGCAGCCGCGCTCATCACGCTTGCCTGCGTGGAGAGGTGAAGCGCCACGTGCGGCGCGTGCGCGCGGGCGAGCGTCACGACGCCCAAGTCGGCCACGATGAGCGCGTCCACCCCGATCTCGTCGAGGAAGCGCAGGTAGCGTGGGAGTTCGTCCATGTCGGCATCGCCCATGACCACGTTGATGGTAACGTGCACCGCCACGCCCTGCGCATGCGCCCAGCTCACGGCAACAGCCAGCTCCTCGTCGGTGAAGTTGTTGCTGCGCGCACGCATGCCCCAGCGCTTGCCCGCCATATAGACCGCGTCGGCACCAAAATGCACGGCCATGCGCAGCTGTTCGGGACCGCCCGCGGGCGCCAGGAGCTCCATGGCTACTCCGTGAGCGCGTCGAGCAGGGCCTGGCAGCCGCACATGACGTCCGCGAACGTGGTGTCGAAGTCATGCGTGTACCACGGGTCGGCGATGTCGCGCGGGTCGTCGGTCCAGTCGAGGAGCAGGTGCAGCTTGCCCTCGGGGTCGGCCTTGCGGCGCTCGCCCTCGGAAACGGGCCGCCAGCTCCAGCCGCTCCCACCTGCGAGCAGGCGCACCATGCTGCTGAGGTTGCCCTCGTCCATGCCGATGAGCAGGTCGTACTTCCGGTAGTCGGCGCGCGTCATCTGCCGCGCCCAATGGTTGCCGCAGGCGATGCCATGGGCCGCGAGCACGCGCTGCGTGCCCGGATGCACGGGGTTGCCCAGCTCCTCGGTGCTCGTGCCGGCAGAATCGGCAATGATCTGGCCCTCCAGCCCGCGCTCGCGCACGAGGTGGCGCATCACGTATTCGGCCATGGTCGAGCGGCAGATGTTGCCGAGGCACACAAACAGGATCTTGGTCATGGCGATGCTCACCTCGCAGTCGGTACGTGGGTGCCCTTATGCCGCCAGCAGGAAGTACGCGATCACGACGATGCCCAGCACGATGCGGTACCAGCCGAACGGCTTGAAGTCGTGGCGCTTCACGAAGCCCATGAGGAAGCGGATGGCGAGCAGCGAGACGACGAAGGCCACCGCGCAGCCCACGCCGAGAATGGCCAGCTCGGAGGCCACGAAGCTGTTGCCCTTGAGGAAGAACTTCACGAGGCGCAGGGCGCTCGCGCCAAACATCACGGGAATCGCAAGGAAGAAGGTGAACTCAGCCGCCACGGTGCGCGAGCAGCCCAAGAGCAGGCCGCCGATGATGGTGGAGCCGGAGCGCGACGTGCCCGGCACGATGGAGAGCACCTGGAAGAGGCCGATGCCGATGGCCGTGCCCCAGCCGAGCTCGTCAATCGAGGTCACGCGCGCGTCGGCGTCGGCCAGCTCGGAGACGGTGAGCTCCTGGCTGTTCGCGGCCATGTGGCGCGCACCGCCCGACGAGCGCTGCGCCAGGACGCGCTGCGCCTTACGCTCCCG
Organism: uncultured Coriobacteriaceae bacterium; assembly: GCA_902772435.1. GTDB lineage: Bacteria > Actinomycetota > Coriobacteriia > Coriobacteriales > Atopobiaceae > UBA1367. The sequence continues at coordinate 4,726 of CACYAX010000002.1, forward strand.
CGCGTTCTCGATCACGATGAAGGCGATGCCGTAGACGATGAGGGCGGCCGCGATGACGTACGGGCTGCCCAGATGCTCCTCCATCCAGTCGTCCAGCGGAATGCCCACCGCCGCCGCGGGGATGCACGCGACGATGATCTTGGCCCAGAGCGACCAAGTGCCCTTCTTCTCAGCGGCACTCTTTTTGCCCGAGAAAGGGTTGAGCTGGTTGAAGAACAGCACGCACACGGCAAGGATGGCGCCGAGCTGGATGACCACGAGGAACATGTCCCAGAAGTCCGTCGAGACGTTGAGCTTCACGAACTTGTCGAGCAGCAGCATGTGGCCCGTCGATGAGATGGGCAGCCACTCGGTGATGCCCTCCACCAGGCCGAACAGCGCCGCCTCCAGCAGCTCGATGACAAATTCCATATCCATGGGTCCTCCACTCCTGACCATCTGCATAAATCACTATAGCGGTTGTCGAAGCCATCTTGTCCTCGCGAAAGCGTTCATGCTACCCTCTACAAAATGCAGCCCGAGACGCGCACTCATGAAAATGCAGTGACCCGCCGAAGGCTGCTCTATTATGGAACAGTTGTGCAGACACCCGTTGCACTGCGCTCCCGACTGACGAAAGGTCGCCCGTGCAAAGGCCAAGCAGACATCTACTCGCCCTGACGCTCGCCACCGCCCTCGTGGGCGCCGGCTTTTTTGCAGCTCCGCGTCAGGCAAACGCCGTCGACATCGACACCTCGTACTCCCAGAAGGTCGAGGAGTGCACGACCGCGTATCACGAGGCCCAGGAGCACCTCGACGAGCTGAACGCGCAGATCGAGGAGAACACCGAGCACATCAAGCAGCTCGAGAGCGACCTCCCCGCCCAGCGCGAGCGCGCCGCCGCCTCGGTCCGCACGCTCTACAAGTACCATCAGGGCAGCAACGGCCTGCTCGACCTCGTGCTTTCTGCTGACGATTTCAACCAGTTCCTGGCGACCGTCCGCTATCTCGACATCATCCAGACCTATAACTACGACGAGCTCGACCGCCTCGTGCAGATGGAAGACGAGCTCTCCATCGCCCGCGTGACCCTCGAAGACCAGGTCGCCGAGGCCCAGGAAGAGGTCGACAAGGCAAGCCAGGCGCTCGCGGAGGCCGAAGAGGCGCGCGAGGCCGCCAGGCAGGCAGCGCTCGCGCAGTCGCTCGCCGAGCAGCAGGCAGCCCAGCAGGCGCTCAAGGAGGCCCGCGAGCACGAGGGCGAGACCTTCGAAACCGCCAGCGGCGGCAAGGCTGACGTACAGGTACCCGATGAGGATGACAGCGCCACGGACGACAACTCCGACACGAACGGCGACTCCAACGACAGCTCCGAGAGCCAGGACGACGCGGACAGCCAGGACAGCCAGGATAACCAGGACGACTCCGACACGCAGGACGACTCCGAGAGCCAGGACGACTCAAGCGCCGCCGTGAGCTCGCGCGACAGGTTCGTGCAGGTCTGGTCGGCACGCATCGACGCCTACAATGCGGGCTACCCGCTCGGCGGCTACGGCTACGCCTTCGCCGAGGCGGCCTATGACTACGGCCTCGACCCGCGCTTCGCGGCTGCCATCGCACGCGTCGAGAGCAGCTCGGGCCTCTACTGCTTCGCCAGCCACAACGCCTGGGGCTGGGGCAGCTCCTCCTGGAACGACTGGGACACCGCCATCCGCAGCTACTCGCGCGGTCTGGCCGCCGGCTACGGCTACACCCTCTCGTATGAGGGCGCGCAGGCGTACTGCCCGCCAGGAGGCCTGTGGTACTCGGCCGTCGCTGCCCAGCTCGCCGCCGTCTGGCCGACTGACACGATCTAGGCCACCGACCCATATTGAACGTCACGATGCCGCCCATCTGGGCGGCATCTATTTACCGTGAGCATGCCCCTCACGTGCTAGAGTCTTGTGCGTGCAATCAAAGCAAAGGAGCCCCCATGTCTGATTCCCTCGAGACGAACCACTTCACCACGCCCGATCCCGCGCTTGCCGTTGGCAGCGTGCACCAGGGCTTCGTCGTCACCGCCATCGAGGCCGTGCCCGAGCTCTCGGCAACGGCCTACCTCATGCGCCACGAGGCCACAGCCGCCCGCCTGCTCTGGCTCGCCTGCGCAGACACCAACCGCGCGTTCTCCATCGCCTTCAAGACGCCGCCTGCGGATGACACGGGCGTCTTCCACATCCTCGAGCACTCGGTGCTCTGCGGCTCTGACCGCTTCCCCGTGAAGGAGCCCTTCGTCAACCTCATCCGCACCTCCATGCAGACCTTCCTGAACGCCCTCACCTTCCCCGACAAGACCATGTACCCGGTCTCGTCCACCAACGTGGCGGACTTCGAGAACCTCATGGACGTCTACCTGGACGCCGTGCTGCATCCCGCCATCTACCACCGCCCGCGCATCTTCGAGCAGGAGGGCTGGCACTTCGAGCTCGGCGAGGGCGACGACGCCCCGCTCACCTACAACGGCGTGGTCTTCAACGAGATGAAGGGCGCCCTCTCCGACCCCGACGACGTGCTCTACCAGGCCGTCTGCGCCCAGCTCTTCCCCGACACGGCCTACGGCTTCGAGTCGGGCGGCAACCCCCGTGCCATCCCGACGCTCACCTACGAGCAGTTCCTCAACACCCATGCCCGCCACTACAACCTGCCCAACAGCTACACCGTGCTCTACGGCGACCTGGACATCGAGCGTGAGCTCTCCTTCATTGGCACGCGCTTCGACGAGGCAGACCTGCGTGACCAGGGCGATCCCAACCCGCTCGTAATGCAGAAGCCCCTCAAGGCGGGCTACGCCCGCAAGGAGATGGCGACCGCGCCGGAGAACGCCTCCGTCGCGCTTGCCTACGTGGTGGGCACCTCCGTCGAGCGCGAGCGCGTGCTGGCCACCGACATCCTGCTCGATGCCATCGCCGGCTCCAACGAGGCCCCGCTCAAGCGCGCCGTTCTCGACGCCGACCTGGGCGACGACTTCCAGACCATGCTGCTCGACGGCATGCTCCAGCCGCAGGTCATGTTCGCCCTCAAGGGTGCCCATGAGGGCGTGGCCGAGCGCTTCCGCGAGCTGGTGGAGAGCACCTGCCGCGCGCTAGCCGAAGACGGCATCGAGCGCGAACGTCTCGAAGCCTCGCTCGCCCAGGCGGAGTTCAACCTGCGCGAGGGCGACTGGGGCAGCTATTCCGACGGCGTGGCCCTGGCCATGCAGGTGATGTCCGGCTGGCTCTATGACGACGACCACGCCTGCGACTACCTGCACTATGAGGACGAGGTCGCGCACATGCGCGCGGGCCTCGAGAACGGCTACTTCGAGCAGCTCCTGCGCGAGCTGGTCTGCGAGAGCACGCACTGCGGCGAGGTGGAGCTCGTGCCCGTGGAGGAAGGCAGCGCCGCCGAGGAGACGGCCGAGCTCGCCGCCATCAAGGCGGGCATGAGCGCCGAGGAGCTTGACGCCGTGCGCGCCGAGGTCGTCGCCCTGCGCGAGGAGCAGGAGCGCCCGGACGCGCCCGAAGACCTCGCCAAGCTGCCGCGCCTCACGGTTGCCGACATCGGCGACGCCCCCGCCGAGACCCCGCTCAAGGAGGTCGCGGCCCCGCTCCCCTGCCTCTACCACGCGCTCGACACGCACCACATCGCCTATGTGTACCACTACTTCGACCTGCGCCGCATCGCCTACGACGACCTGCCCTACGTGACGCTCATCACGAGCCTGCTGAGCCAGCTCGACACCAAGAGCCACACCGCTGCCGAGCTCGACACCCACGTGGAGGGCAACCTCGGCGGGCTGAGCTTCTTCACCGAGGCCATCGGCCGCGAGGACGACCTCAGCTTCGCGCGCCCGATGCTCGTGGTCGGTGCCAGCGCCCTCTCCGAGAAGATCGGCGAGCTTGCCACCATCCCGTCCGAGATCTGGGGAGAGACCCTCTTCGAGGACACCGACCGCATGCGCGACATCCTCACGCAGCGCCGCATCGGCATGGAGCAGCTCTTCGTGGGCTCGGGCCACTCCTCCGCCATGGCGCGCCTGTCCTCCTACTTCTCCGCCCGCGCCCTCGTGTCCGACATGATCGGCGGTGTGGACTTCTACCTCTTCCTCAAGGACCTGCTCGCCAACTGGGACGAGCGCGCCACGGGGCTCTGCGCCAAGCTCAAGGACCTCTCGCGGCAGATCTTCACCGCCGACGAGGTCACCACGAGCTTCACGGGCTCCGAGGAGGATCTGAAGGCATTCTGGGAGGCCGGCGGCACGCTGGGCCTCACGGCCACGGGCAACTGCGCACACCAGCTCGTCATCCCCGAGCCCACTATCAAGAACGAGGCGTTCGTCATCCCCTCCAACGTCTGCTTCGTGACCGAGGGCATGGCGCCCTCCGCGCGTGACAACGGCAGCAACGGCCTCTGGAACGTGGCTTCGCGCGCCATCATCTACGACTACCTCTGGAACGAGGTGCGCGTGAAGGGCGGTGCCTACGGCTGCGGCTTCAGGCGCCTCCCCACGGGCGTCGAGCAGTTCTGGAGCTATCGCGACCCCGGCGTGGACGGCACGATCGACCGCTTCGAGCAGGCCGGCAGCTGGCTTGAGGGCTGGGAGGCCGACGAGGACGAGCTCGCGGGCTACATCGTCTCGGTCGTGGCCAGCCACGACGCGCCGCTCAAGGCGCGCCGGCTCGCCCGCAGGCAGGACGGCCTGTACTTCTCCGAGCGGCCTGACGGCTGGCGCGACCAGATTCGCCAGGAGGAGCTCGAGGCGAGCGTCGAGGGCATCCGTGCGCTCGCGCCGGCCCTCAGCGAGATAAGCGAGCGCCGCGCACTCTGCGTGTTCGGCGCGCGCGAGCTCATCGAGGCCAGCACGCTCGACCTCGACGTGAAGACGCTTCTGGGCTAGCTACACCGCGAAGCGCAAACGGTGGTACGTTGGGGATACTCCCTTTTGTCCACACGTGGACAAAAGGGAGTATCCCCAACGTACCACGAGGGCGCCTCTTCCCGGTGTGGACAAAAGGGAGTATCCCCAACGTACCAACTAGCCGATAAGGCCGAGGCGCACGCAGGCGTTCCAGATGCCATCGTCGTCGACCGAGTCGGTCACGTGGGTCGCGGCGGCCTGCACCTCCGGGCTCGCGTTGCCCATGGCCACGCTCGTGCCCACCACGTCGAACATCTCCACGTCGTTGCCGCCATCGCCGAAGACCACCGCTTCCTCGGGCGCGATGCCGAAGCGCTCGAGCACGCGCCCCACGGCAATGGCCTTGCCGCCGTTGTCGGGCATGACGTCGGCGAAGTTGGGGCTCCAGCGCGCGAACTTGAGGTGCCTGGTCGCGTCGTCGATCATCTGCTCCCCGCCAGGGCGGGTGAACACGTTCAGCTGCAGGATGTCGTGGTCGAGCGCCCGCGTGATGTCGCCCTCGGGCATGGAGAGCTTGGCGTCACTCTCGGCCCCACGCACCAGCTCGTCGTGGCCGCTCACGTAGCTGTCGGCACCCTCCATGAAGTAGCACTCATAGAGCCCCGCCTGCACCTGCTCCACCACCACGCGGATGTCGTCGCGGTCCAGCGGGCAGGTGTAGAACACGTCGTCCCCCTCGAAGCAGTACTGCCCCGAGAAGGTCACGCAGGCATCGAACACGTCGAGCGGCACGTCAGCGAGCATGTAGGGTCCGCGCCCCGTGCAGAGGAAGCACTTCACGCCCGCCGTGCGCAGCTCCGCGAGCGCGCGCAGGGCAGAGGCGGGCACCTCGTGGGTGTTGAACGAAATGAGCGTGCCGTCGGCGTCAAAGAACGCGGCGCGGATGTGAGACATGCGACCTCCCGTGAGGGTCAAGGCTTCCAACAGGCCAAACGTCAAAGAAGCTAGCGATAGTCCACCAACTCGTCGAGGGCGCGGGTCTGCGCATGCAGGCGGCTCGGATGGGCGCCCTCAGCCGCGTACCCTATGGGCATGAGCAGTACGGAGCGCTCGGTCTTAGGCAGGTCAAAGGCCCGCTCGGTCTCGGTGTTGGGGAACAGGTTCACCCAGATGGTACCAAGTCCCAGCTCGGTCGCTTCGAGCATGGCGTGGGTCGCCACGATGCTCACATCCTCGACACCGGAGCGCACGTCGGCCTCGAGCGGGCTCTGCCAGTCCTCGCTGCGGTCGTAGGTGAAGAGCAGCACCAGAGGTGCCCCGAAGATGCAAGGCGAGAGCTCGTTGATCTTGGCCAGCGCCTCCGCGCTCCTGAGCACGTGGATGCGCCAGGGCTGGATGTTCTTGCCTGTGGGGGCAATCAGCGCCGCCTCGAGCACCAGGTCGAGTTTCTCCTGCTCAACGGGCCTGTCAGAGAACGTGCGAAGCGAATAGCGCTCGCGCGCGAGGTCGAGAAATGCCATGGCCAGCCCCTTCCGCGGTCTCAAGGTCACCGCAATCGTAGCGCAACCGTGCGACCCAGCAGGCCCTCAGTCATCCATGCCGGGACGGCGGCGCGCCTGCTTCACGCGGGCGTCGCGCCGCTTGGATGCCAGGCGTCGCTCCACCGCGCCCTTGCTCGGCTTGGTGGCCTTGCGCGGCTTGGGCCGATGCGCCCGCTCCTCGAAGCGCTGGCGCAGCTTGCGCACGCAGCTCTGGCGATTGAGGAGCTGGCTTCGGCTCTCGCGGCTCACCACCACGATGCCCGTGGGCACATGGCGCATCCGCACGGCGGAGTCGGTCGTGTTGACTCCCTGGCCGCCCGGCCCCGAGGCGTGGAAGGCACTCGTCTCGCAGTCGCGCTCGATCTCCTCGTCGCTCATCCGCGCGAAGCGCGCGAAATCACGCCAGCTCAGCGGGCTCACAGCCATGGTGCCTCCCCTCTTTCCCTGGAATCGTCGACCAATGGGCCGCTTTGCCATACAAATCCTGCAACCAATACCCGACAATAAGGATACGTTGAATCCTGGCTTCATGCCACACGCAAAGAGGAGAAAAGATGCTGCACAAGACGCTCAAGCCCTTCCCGCAAGACTTCCTCTGGGGCGCTTCCACCTCCGCCTACCAGGTCGAGGGCGCCAGCCTCACCAACGGCAAGGGCCCGTCCGTCCAGGACGTCAAGACCCCTCCTGCAGGCACCTCGGGCTTCGAGGTCGCGGCTGACCAGTACCACCACTACAAGGAAGACGTCGCCCTCATGGCGGAGATGGGCTTCAAGACCTACCGCTTCTCCATCAGCTGGGCGCGCCTGCTGCCTGAGGGCACCGGCCGCGTGAACGACGAGGGCGTGCAGTACTACTCCGACCTCATCGACGAGTGCCTCAAGTACGACATCCAGCCGCTCGTGACCATGTACCACTTCGACCTCCCCGCCGCGCTTGACGAGAAGGGCGGCTGGGCCAACCGCGCCACCGTGGACGCCTTCGTGGAGTTCTCCGAGCTCATGTTCAAGAGCTACGGCGACCGCGTGAAGTACTGGCTGACCATCAACGAGCAGAACATGATGACGCTCGCCGCCGGCGCCATCCTCGGCATCGACACCTCCGCCCCCGGCGCCACCAAGAACATCTACGAGCAGAACCATCACATGCTGCTCGCGCAGGCCAAGGCCATGAACCTCTGCCACGAGATGCTGCCCGAGGCCAAGATCGGCCCCGCGCCCAACATCGCGCTGGTGTACCCGGCCTCCTGCAAGCCCGAGGACGTCACGGCTGCCGCCAACTTCAACGCCCTGCGCAACTGGCTCTACCTCGACATGGCCGTCTACGGCATCTACAACAACATCGTGTGGAGCTGGCTCGAGGAGCAGGACGCCCTGCCCGAGAACATCCTGGACGGCGACATGGACCTGATGGCCTCCGCCAAGCCCGACTTCATCGCCTTCAACTACTACAGCACCGCCACCGTCAAGATGCCCGATGAGGGCGCCGAGGGCACCAAGGGCGACCAGCAGCGCGGCGCCACGCTCGCCGGCTTCTCGCAGGCCGTGAGCAACCCCAACTTCCAGAAGACCGAGTTTGGCTGGGAGATCGACCCCATCGGCTTCCGCAACACGCTGCGCGAGGTCTACAGCCGCTACCACCTGCCGATCATCATCACCGAGAACGGCCTGGGCGCCTACGACACGCTCGAGGAAGACGGCGCCGTGCACGACCCGTACCGCATCGAGTACCTGCGCAAGCACATCGAGCAGATGAACCTCGCCATCTCCGACGGCGTCGAGATGATGGGCTACTGCCCGTGGAGCGCCGTGGACCTCATCTCCACGCACGAGGGCATCGTCAAGCGCTACGGCTTCATCTACGTCAACCGCGACGAGTTCGACCTCAAGGACCTCAAGCGCTACCGCAAGGACAGCTTCTTCTGGTACAAGAAGGTCATCGCGAGCAACGGAACCGACCTCGCGTAGGCGGTAAGCTGCGGTTTTGTTAGGTGTTGGGCCGTGGCTCGGGGCGGGTGGTTCGAACATGATTCGAATCGTCCCGGCACCGAGCCACGGCTTTTTCTTTGTCGCAAATAATGTTAAGCGGCGTAGATGGCCAGCCTTGCCGCGCACTATGCCTTCAGAAACTTGCCGAGTTCGTGAATGGACGCGAATGCCTCAGGGCATGGGGTGAGCTGGAAGGTGTGGAAGGCACCCTCGTAGACGCGGAAGGTGTTCTCAACGCCCGCCGCGTCCAGCAGCTCGTGCAGAATGCGCGCGTCATCGAAGCGTATCTCGTTCCCGCTCCGCATAATCGATGGCATGCCCTGAAGGGACGAAGGCCAGCTATCGATTGAACCACTTCATGCGATGGTACTTCGACTCGTCATCCGCGAACCCGACCGACAGGTAGAGCGGGTAGCCATCGTCGGTGGCCTGGAGCTCCACGACGGAGAGGCCGAGCTCGCGGGCGCCAGTGAGCAACGCCTCCATGACCTGCTTGGCATACCCCCTTCGCCTGCAATCGGGTCGGGTGTACACGTTGAGCACGATGCCTGTCCGGCCGCTAATGAACGCCGGACTCATGGGCTTCTCGACCACGATCAGGAAGGCGCAGGAGACAATCCGCCTTTCCTCCCTGATCACGTACGCGTGGAGGTCGTTACCGAGGTGCGCCCCGTAGTAGCCCGGAAGGCCACTTCTGATGGCTTGCTCGTCGCTCTCGTCCAGCGCCCCATTGTCCTCGGTCAGGTACGCGACTCTCAGCCCCACGAGCTCGTCTATGTCAGCCGTGCTTGCTCGCTCTACGTGCATGTCCCATCCCTCCCTCAACGACCCTTTCGCCATTGTACGCGGGGTTGTGACGCGGGCTCAGTACAGCGGTTATCTGGTTCGCCGTTCCCTCGGGCGAGCTCGTGACCCTGCTCTTCGTGCTCGCGTGGATCCGCAAGGCCTTCCAAAACGTCGCGACGGCTGCTCAAACGAGCCGCAGCCTCGCGTCCGCCCCTCGCGCCGCGCGCTACACGACCTTCTCCACAACCAACTCGCAGGAGCCCTCCTCGAGCGAGTTATGCTCATCGAGGTGGAAGTGGGCCTGTCCAGGCTCCTCAGCCAGAGCTCGTAGGTGGTTCGCCAGTGAGAGCAGACCTTCGCGGTTGGCGGATATGGTGACCCCTCCGTCGTCTTCCGTGACACGCAGCTCGAAGCCGTCAACCCAGTCGAAGCGCATGGCAGCCTCCTTCCGTCGGTCAACTCATGCGCATAGTAGATCATCGAAAAGCAGGGTTGCAAGGGTCAGTGAGGCGAGGACCCTGCACAACTCATGAGTTGCGACGTTGAGAGCCCCCGCGCACAAAAAGCCCGCCTGCTTGACAGCGAGCAGGCGGGCAACCGCAGAGGCGTATGTGGGTCTTGCCGTTAGGCGCTGACGGCGGCGGACTTCGCGGAGGAGATCTTCACGTAGTCCCTGTAGGCGTCGAAGGCGCACCAGAGGGCGACGGCGGCGCCGATGCCGATCGAGAGCGGGGTGGCCGCGATGCCGAACGCCGAGGTGCAGGTGAGGACGGGGATGGCGACCATGAGGACGAGGTTGAGTACCATGTCGAGCTTGGCGTTCTTGATGGTGTTGTCGTTCATCGCAATTACCTCCAGTGTGGTGGCGCCGTTCCTTTCGGCGCCTCGTTTGCTTGGTTGCTGTCCCTATATACGGGAGCCGGCAGGCTCTGTCCCAAACTCGGGGGAAGATTCTTTCGCGACGCGCGCATCAAATCAAAAGACAGCCCGCCCAAGCGACCAGCACGTAGGGCATCCACGCGCGGGAACAGCGCAGCGCGTCCACATCCACCATTCGACAGGCCGCGGGCACGGCGTCACCCAGGCTCTGGCCGAACGCACGTGGAATCTCGCGGTCCCGCCCGCCCGCTCGGACTTCATCTGGGACGTCAGGAACCGCTTTCGGCCAACTCGCCCGAGATAGCGCCTCATATATGTACCTTTATGGGCCAAAACAAGGAAGAGCCTCCTTTTTGACCTACAAAACCGCAGGTCAGCGGGAGGCGATTCGCTGCGAGCTCCGAAATAGTACATATATGAGGCGCTATCTCGGGCGAAACGCGCCGCGCGCGCCCGGAAACCGGCAAATGGCCGCAAGCGGGGCGATCTCCCGTTTCGGCAGCTTTGGATTTGCGCGCATAACCCCGAGCCCATTATCACCGCGCACTGCGCGCTCGGACCGTGCTTAGGCGACATTGGTTGTGGGAGAATGATTCCGCTGGTCGCGAGGAGTTAGGAGCTGACCATGGAATTCATCGAAGGTGGCGCGGTCGTCGAGCTGTCCAACCCCGGCGTCGTCTCGCGACAACTGATCTGGCCCGGGAACTCCCTGAGCGAGCGCCTGGCCATCACCGAGGTGCACGTGCAGACGGGAACGAGCCAGCCGCGGCACACGCACAGTTGCTCCGAGCAGATCTGGTATGCCCTCGCCGGAAGCGGGACGCTGCTGCTTGCCGACGGAGGGGAGCGAGTCTTCGTCAAAGGCGACGTCGCCCGCTTCGCAGAGGGCGACGTGCACGGCCTGCGCAACGACTCCGGTGAGGAGTTCGTCTACCTCTCGGTAACGGCCCCGCCCATCAACTTCAGCGCAGCGTATCGTTCGCGAAGCTGACGCGGCCACAACCCCCGCGCACAAAAAGCCCGCCTGCTTGACAGCGAGCAGGCGGGCAACCGCAGAGGCTTGTTGCGGGTCTGGCCGTTAGGCGGTGACGGCGGCGGACTTCGCGGAGGAGATCTTCACGTAGTCCCTGTAGGCGTCGAAGGCGCACCAGAGGGCGACGGCGGCACTGACGGCGATGGACGCCGGGGACGAGCAGAGGTTGAGGCCCGGGATGAAGGTCACGGCAGGGATGGCGACCATGAGAACGAGGTTGAGTGCCATGTCGAGCTTGGCGTTCTTGATGCTGGTGTCGTTCATTGTAATTTCCTCCAATGTGGTGGCGCCGTTCCTTTCGGCGCCTCGTTTGCTTGGTTGCTGACCCTTTTTACGGAAGCCGCCGGGCGCTGTCCCAAATTGGAGGAAAAGTTTATGTCGACACGTAGGTCAGTAGAATTCACCCGTCGTGTAGTCGATCTCATGTCCGCGCGCAGCGTTGTAGACCTCCAGCTCGAAGTCGAGCACACCATCGCTTGAGCGCACGTCAACGATCACGCTGCGGCACACTGGCTCATCGCCTTCGTACGCAGGAATCGCCGAGAAGAAGACCGTGCCCTCGGGGTGCGCGTCAAGCCAATCACGCGTTAGGCCCTCGGCATAGGCCATGCCACCCTCACCGTCATTCGCGCCCACGTTCTGCATGCGCGTGCCACAGATGAGGTTCTCGGGTTCATCGGAGCCACCGAGCGACTTTGCCAGCAGGTGCGATCGGTTCCAGAAGTAACCGTGATAATCGTTGCCGTTGGGAGCCTCGATGACCGTCTCCGCGTTGTGGCCCCAGCCCGACGGGCTCACCGCACTCAGGTCTCCCCGCTCGCGCGCGATGCCCGCCTCCATGGTCGCCGCGTCAATCATGCCTGCCGCCCGCCGCGCGCGGCCCAGCTCATCGAGCGGCGCGTACCACGTCTCGCCAGCGGGGATGTCAAGGTCCACCACCGCCTGCCCCACGACGCGGTAATACTGCGGGTAGATCTCCGCATCCCAGGAGGTATAGCCCACATCGCGGACGGGTGCCGCGGGGACCGCCGACACAACGCCCTCGTCAACCTCGCCCGTGGTCGGCCGAGGCCCTAGCTGCCCGATGGCCCGCGCGATCATCTCGGCGTTCAGCGCAAGACCCATGCACAGCACGGCCACGACCAGCCCCACGGCCAGCCATGCAAACGCCTTCCTGTTCCAGCCCTGCGCGCGCACCGGACCACCTCCCCTCTTCAGTGTATTGCCTCTGCCTGCCTGTAGCTTGCGCAACTATGCGCGCAAGATAAATGTGCAATTCACTTATGTTTAAGCAGACACTGTCAGAATTGGGTACAAAGAAGGTTGCGTGTCAAATTAGTATTACATGGTCATAAGGAGGCCATCATGGCATTCATTGGAACGTGGCTCGTCACGGCGCTCGCGTGCTTCTGCGCGATTGCCATCGTACCGGGCATCACTGCGGTGGGCGGCTCGTACGCCGGCCCCATCATGTGCGCACTCGCACTCGCCCTCGTCAATGCCAGCATCAAGCCGATCGCCCAGGCACTCGCACTGCCCTTCACCGTCATCACGCTGGGGCTCTTCGCCATCGTGGTGAACGCGCTGCTGCTGCAGCTCGCGAGCGTCCTTTCCGTCTCGCTCTTCGGCTCGGGCATCGCGATCGACTCGTTCATGTCGGCAGTGCTGGGCTCCATCGTCATCTCCATCGCCTATACCGTCTTCAGCGGCATCATTGGAGTGTAGTCAATGGTTGACACCAACCTCATCAACGTAATCATCTGGCCGTTCGCCGCAGCGGTCACGGCGTGGACCATCGCGCAGATGCCCATGTCGACGGCCAACCAGACGCTCATCACCAAACGCAACATCTTTCTGCTCTTGGGCATCAACGGACTAGTGAGCCTCGGTGCGGCCCTGCGCGGCGGCCCCATCATCGCTGATGGCGCACTCACCGCACAGGCAGGCACGCTCTCCTACGGGCTGAGCTTCCTCATCGCGGCTGTGGCGGGCTTCCTGTTCGAGACGCGTAAGAAGGATGACGAGCAGTAGGTCGAGAGCACGGCTCGTACAAAAATGCATGTGCACTGCGAAGCGCACGCACAAGGGGGGCGTTACGGGGCAAATCGGCACCGTTGCGCCCCTTTTCCCTGCGCAGATGCCGAGCCGCGACGGCAAAATGCGTACAATCGTGGGCAGCTGAAACCCAACGGAAGGACCGTCATGGCAAACGATGAACGCGACCTTATTTTCCTCGAATCCGTCTTCAAGAACACCATCTGGGGCGGGCGCAAGATGGAAGAAGAATATGGCTATGAGATTCCCGATGGACCCGTTGGCGAGTGCTGGGCCATCTCGGCGCACCCCCACGGCGACTGCGTGGTGAGCAAGGGCACCTTTGCGGGCAAGCACCTCTCAGAGCTCTGGGACACGCGCCGCGACCTCTTCGGCAACGCCGAGGGCGACCGCTTCCCCCTGCTCATCAAGGTCATCGACGCAGCCGACGACCTCTCCGTGCAGGTCCATCCCGACGATGCCTACGCCAACGAGCACGAGAACGGCAGCCTGGGCAAGCACGAATGCTGGTACGTGCTCGCCTGCCATGAGCACGGCCACATCGCCGTGGGCCAGAAGGCCCGCAGCCGCGAGGAGATGGCCCAGATGGCCGCCGACAAGCGCTGGGACGACATCGTGAACGAGATCTCCATCGAGCCGGGGGACTTCTTCAACATCAAGCCGGGCACCGTGCACGCCATCCTCGCCGGCACGCTCATCCTCGAGACCCAGCAGTCCTCCGACGTCACCTACCGCGTCTATGACTTCGAGCGCAGGCAGGCCGACGGCACGCTGCGCGAGACCCACCTCGCGCAGGCCCTCGACGTGATCGACTTCGATACTCCGGCGCCCACGTCCGGCAAGGTCACCGCTCCTGAGATCGACGGCGTGACGCACCTGCTGACCTGCAAGTACTTCGAGGTTGACCACGTGTGCGTGGCCGACGAGAAGGTCTTCGCGCAGCCGTACCCGTTCCTCTGCGTGAGCATCATCAAGGGCGCCGGCAGCGTGACCTGCGGCGGAGAGGTCCACGAGCTCAAGAAGGGCGACCACTTCCTCGCCCCGAGCGACTGCGGCGACCTCACCTTCACCGGCGAGATGGAATTCATCTGCAGCCACATCTAACGTTGCGCCGATCATCAACCACTGGGAATACTCCCTCCCGGTGGTACGTTGGGGATACTCCCTTTTGTACCATTTGGTACAAAAGGGAGTATCCCCAACGTACCACAAGGGCTACGCCCCGTCGGCTTGTACAAAAGGGAGTATCCCCAACGTACCAACAACGCACCAAACGCGGTTTGACCTTGTGCTATCCGTGCGGAGCCATTCCGCGTGCCCCATAAGCTGCTAAACTTGTGCGGGCATCATCGAACCAAAGACAGGAGAACCATGAGAACCGTCAAAATCGCCCTCATCACGGGCTACCTCGGCGCCGGCAAGACGACGCTGCTCAACCACATCCTCTCCAACGACAAGGGCATCCGCGCCGCCGTCATCGTCAACGACATCGGCGAGGTCAACGTGGACGCGACCCTCATCGAGCAGGGCGGCGTGGTCACCGAGGTCGACAGCACCCTCGTCCCCATGACCAACGGCTGCATCTGCTGCACGCTGGCCGACGACCTCGCCCGCCAGCTCACCCAGATCGCCGAGTCGGGCAAGTTCGACCACATCATCATCGAGGCCTCCGGCATCTGCGAGCCCATCCCCATCGCCTTCACCATCGACAACTTCTGCAAGCAGGAAGCCGCCCGCGGCCTCAACATCGAGCTCGACAACATCATCGCCGTGGTCGACTGCGCGCGCATGTTCGACGAGTTCAGCGGTGGCGAGGACCTGCTCGCCGACGACATCGACGAAGAGGACCTCGAGGCGCTGCTCATCCAGCAGATCGAGTTCTGCACCACCCTCGTGCTCAACAAGACCGACCTCGTGACCCCCGAGCAGGTCGGCGAGCTCAAGGCCATCGTGCGCGGCCTGCAGAAGGACGCCCGCATCATCGAGTCCGTCAAGGGCGAGATCGACGTCGCCGAGCTCCTCAACACCAACCTCTTCGACTTCAACCGCGCCTACGAGTCCGCCGCGTGGATGGACGCCATGGAGCACCCCGAGGAGCACGAGGATCCCGAGGTCCTCGAGTACGACATCGAGACCTTCGTCTACGAGCGCCGCAAGCCCTTCTCGCTGGACGCCCTCGAGGCCTTCGTGCGCGAGTGGCCCGAGACCATCATCCGCTGCAAGGGCCTCGCTTGGTTCGTGGACGACCCCAACATGGCCTACGTCTTCGAGCAGGCCGGCCGTCAGGTGAGCGTGCAGGAGAACGGCCTCTTCGTGGCCTGCGCCCCCGAGAACGAGTTCAAGCAGATCATCGCCGAGCATCCCGAGGTCCTCGAGGACTGGGACGAGACCGTGGGTGACCGCATGACCAAGCTCGTCTTCATCGGCCGCCACATGGACAAGTACGCCGTCATCACCGGCCTCGACGAGTGCCTCGTCGACTGGAAGCCCGAGGCGTAAACGCGCCACCCATGCACTGAGCTATGGCCCGTCTGACATGCCAGGCGGGCCACATTTGTGGAGCAATTGTTGTCAGCAACAGGTACTTTGCCGCAGCGCGAATCACGTTCCCCATTGGGCGAAATGGCATACCCACCCTTCATTTCCATCATAAGATTTAAATACCTATGTATACGTCATTGGGGGAAGGAGACAACATGTCATTTCCGAAGGGCTTTTTGTGGGGCGGCGCGACGGCTGCAAACCAGTATGAGGGTGCCTGGAATGTAGACGGCAAGGGTGCCTCAATCGATGACCACCTGCGTGGTGGCGACGGCATTCACGGCATTCCCCGCCAGATTGACGTCGAGTTCGATCCTGACGCGCTGTACCCCAGCTGGGAGGCGACGGACTTCTATCATCACTATGAGGAGGACATCGCCCTGTTCGCCGAGATGGGCTGGAACGTGTTCCGCATGTCCATCAACTGGTCGCGCATCTTCGCCAATGGCGACGGCGAGCCCCTCGAGGCCGGCCTCGCGTTCTACGACAAGGTCTTCGACTGCTGCGTCGAGCACGGCATCGCCCCGCTCGTGACCCTGTCGCACTATGAGATCCCCTACAGCCTGGTCGAGCGCTTCAACGGCTGGGCCTCCCGCGAGCTCATCGACATCTTCTTCAACTACGCGAAGACCGTCATCGACCGCTACCATGACCGTGTCAAGTACTGGCTGACCTTCAACGAGAACAACCTCGGCTGGTCCGACATGGGCACCATGCTCTCCACGAGCATGCTCAAGGGCTTCTCTGGCCCCAACTCCGCCATCAAGACCGAGGCCCAGGACCGCGTCAACGCCCTGCACTACCAGTTCGTGGCGGCCGCCAAGACCATCAAGTACGTCCATGAGAACTATCCCGACCTCATGATGGGCAACATGGACTGCTTCATCCTGTCCTACCCCGCCACCTGCGACCCCGCAGACGTCCTGCTCAACCAGCAGAACATGCGCAAGTCCAACTGGTACGCCTCCGACGTCCAGGCCCGCGGCAAGTATCCGCGCTACGCCAAGGCCCTCTGGAAGGAGTGGGGCGCCGAGCCCGACATCCAGCCAGGCGACGAGGAGCTGCTGATGGAAGGCAAGATCGACTTCTACAGCTTCTCCTACTACATGTCCAACACGGTGACCACCCACAACGACGCCGAGATGACCGCCGGCAACATGTCCATGGGCGGCAAGAACCCGTACCTCAAGGCCTCCGACTGGGGTTGGCAGATCGACTCCACCGGCCTGCGCATTGCCCTGAACGACATCTACGACCGCTATGAGCTCCCTCTGATGGTCGTCGAGAACGGCTTCGGCGCTCTTGACGAGGTCGTCGTCGAGGACGGCGTGGAGAAGATCCACGACCCGTACCGCATCGACTACCTGCGCGCTCACGTGGCCGACATGGGCAAGGCCATCGACGACGGCGTTGACCTCATCGGCTACACCTGGTGGGGCCCGATCGACGTCGTCTCCGCCGGCACCGGCGAGATGCGCAAGCGCTACGGCTTCATCTACGTCGACAAGCATGACGACGGCTCGGGCGACCTGCACCGCGCCCGCAAGGATTCCTTCTTCTACTATCAGAAGGTCATCAAGTCCAACGGCGAGGACCTCGACTAGGTTTTGGTGACAGCACGTCCGAGGGGCCGCAGCGATGCGGCCCCTTTCTTGTGCGTCGGACGCCTAGAAGAGCGTCTGCTGCGCCTCGAGCAGGCTGCGCTGCGGGCTCTGGGTCACTTCGTCATCCTCCCCGATCGCGCCCAGCAGGATGGGCGACGCGGGGTCGTGCGTGCGCCAGTTCTCGACCGCCTTCGCGGCGTTCTGGTTGGCGTAGCAGTAGCGGCAGCCGTTGGGGCACGAATCGTACGCGCCGACGTCACGGCTCTCGAAGCAGCCACAGCCCGTGCGGATGCCCTTGTGTTTGAGCGTGCGAAAACGCACGCCGTTGGCAGCACCCAGGATGGCAAGCGTCGTGCAGCCCGAGGCCGCGATGCCGTACTGTGCCCAGCTGCCATTGTTTCCGCAGGTCTGGATGGTCATCCCGTGCTCGGCGGCAACGCGGCCGAAGTGGCGGGCCAACACGTCTTTGTCCTCGGGCGTGAGCGCGATGAGCTCGGGCATGTTGCGCTCGAGCTTCTTGTACATCTCCACGAAGGAGAAGATGCAGCGGTCCACGTGGCCTGCCAAGCGCTCCGTCATCCACGAGAACGTGTCGAGGTGGCGCTCAACCGTGTAGTCGTGGGTGAGCAGCACCGGGTCGTAGCGCCACGCGATGCGCTGCGCCCCCACCTGACGCTCCAGCTCGAGCAGGGTCTCGATGCTGCGCTCGATGCTCGGCACGCCCGGCTCTATGTCGCGCCCATAGGCCGTGATGGTGTAGTGAAAGTAGGTGTTGAAGCGCTCCGTGATCTCGTGCAGGCGCGGCAGCAGCGGCGCGTAGTTCTTGGAGCAGAACACCACGCAGTCCACCACGGAAGGGTCGAGCTCATAGCGCGTGACCTTGTGCGGGAAGAGCGGGTTGCGCACGTAGACGAAGCCTTCCGCGAAGCGGTTGAGCAGCCACGCCGTGTAGTACTGGGCGGTATCGGTGCGCGCACCCGTGTTGATGATCATGGCCCCTCCCCTCGTAGCGCCAATCTGTGTAGGTACAGTATAAGATACTAGATAGTTTGTTGACAAACTATTTGTATCCGAATAATCTAAACCTAGACACGACAAAGGAGGAAACCATGGCAACACCGCAAGGCGGCTACCTCGTGAGCCAGGCTCACCGGCTCTCGTCCCAGGCGCTCGACCAAACGCTCGCCGCGCATGGCTGCGAGGCGCTCTCAGGCATTCAGGGGCGCGTGTTCTACGTGCTGCTTTCCTCAGAGAACGGTGCCTGCCTGAGCGAGATTGCCGAGAAGACCGCCCTGCCCAAGCCCACGCTCACGGGCGTCGTGGACCGCATGGAGAAGGCGGGCATCGTGCGCCGCGAGGCCGTGGCGGGCGATCGCCGCAAGACCCGCATCGTGCTCACCGAGCAGGCAGACGAGCTGGCACATGCGTATGAGACCGTCTCCGCCGAGATGAACGAGCGCTTCTTCGCGGGCTTTTCCGACCGCGAGCGCGAGGAGCTCGCAGGCTACCTCGAGCGCATCATCGCCAACCTCAGCAACCAGTAGCCACGTGACCACGCACTGAAGGAGCACCATGCACGCCACCATGCGCGCCCTGCAGATCTCTGACATCACGCCCGCATCCGAAGCCCGGATGAGCGAGCTTCCCCTTCCCGAGGTCAAGCCGGGATGGGCACTCGTGCGCGTGCGCGGCACCGGCATGAACCACTCCGAGTGGGAGCTGCGCCATGACGAGATTCGCGAGAGCTACATCACCAAGCCCATCGTGCCCGGCATCGAGGGCGTAGGCGAGGTCGTCAATCCGAGTGATACCAGCCTTTCCGCAGGTCAGAAGGTGTGCATGCTCATGGGTGGCATGGGCCGCATGTGGAATGGCTCCTACGCAGAGTACTGCCTCGTGCGCGCTGACCACCTCTTCGCCATCCCCGAGGAGGCATGCAGCCTTCCCTGGGCCACCCTCGCCGCCATCCCCGAGACCTTCTTCACGGCATGGGGATCGCTCTTCGAGTGCCTGCAGCTCAAGGCCGACGACACGCTCATGATCCGCGGCGCGAGCTGCGGACTGGGCTACGCCGCCATCCAGATCGCCCGCGCGCTCGGCTGCCGCGTGATCGCGACCACCCATCGCGAGAAGTACGTCGAGCTGCTCAGGAGCTTTGATGCCAACGAAGTGGTGCTCGACGGGGGCGCGCTCGCCGACACGGGGCTCAAGGCCACCAAGGTGCTCGAGCTCATCGGCCCCAAGACCCTCCCCGACTCGCTCAACTGCCTCGCGCACGGCGGCATCTGCTGCGACACGGGCATCCTCGGAGGATCCTTCACCCTCGACGGCTTCGACCCCATCAAGGGCATTCCCAACGGCTGCTACCTCACGGGCTTCTTCTCCAACTACCCATCGCAGCAGGTCATGGACGAGATCTTCTCCTTCGTGGCCGCGCACGCGATCGAGCCGTTCATCGCCCGGACCTTTGACTTCGACCACCTCATCGATGCGCTCGCGCTGCAGGACGAGGGCGGTTTCCAGGGCAAGCTCGTCGTTGTGGACGAGCGCTAACGCACCATCACGCCAACCATACGCACAACCAGCGTCGACCCCGAGGAGGACTCATGGCCACCATCACCCGCCGTACCTTCATCGCAAGCTCAGCTGCAGCCGCGGCGACCCTCGCTGCCTGCTCGAACGCAGCTGAGACCACCGACAGCAGCGCACAGGCCACCCGCAAGGTGCTGCGCTTCGGCATGGGAGCACTCGGCGCCCCGCTCGACATGCAGAAGAACGGCATGTCGGTCGCCGGCACCCTCACCGACTCCATCTTCGAGGGCCTGCTCACCTGGACCGACGACCTCGAGCTCGTGCCCACGCTCCTCACCGCGATGCCGAGCTTCGAGGCGGACGGCGTCACCCTTCCCTGCGAGCTCAAGAGCGGCGTGACCTTCCACGATGGCTCGACCCTCACCTCCGCTGACGTCAAATTCACCTTCGAGCGCATGTTCAACCCCGCGACGGGCGCGGGCAACTACACCAACTACGTGCAGATCAAGGGCGCACAGGAGATGCTCGCGGGCGAGCGCGACAACCTGGACGAAGGCATCGTCATCACCGACGACACGCACTTCTCCTTCGTGCTCACGGAGCAGAGCGCCACGTTCATCCCCAGTCTCGGCATCTTCTACGCGCACATCTTCCCCCATGAGGTCTGTGCCGCCGCAGGCGACGACTGGGGCGTCGGCGCCAACGCCGTCGGTACGGGAAAGTTCAAGCTCATCTCCAACGATGAGGCGACTGAGGCCGTGTTCGAGCGCTACGAGGGCTACCACGGCGAGCCTGCGGCCCTCGACGAGGTGCGCGTCATCTACTATGCCAGCGCTTCGACCAAGCTCAACGCCTTCAAAAACGGTGACATCGACTGGTGCGACATCGGGTTCTCGCTCTACGGAGAGTTCAAGGACGATCCTGACTTCGTGGGCAACACCTATCCCTACCTGCCGCTCGGCCTGCAGTTCGTGAACCTCAACCTCAAAGACGAGGCGCTCTCGGACGTGCGCGTGCGCGAGGCCCTCTCGCTGGCGATTGACCGCCAAGAGCTCATCGACACCGTGCTTGACGGGCAGGGCCAGGTGCCCTCGGGCTTCCTCACGCCGCAGATACCCGGCTTCGACGAGAACGCCGAAGCCTTCGCCTACGACCCTGACCGCGCGCGGAAGCTCCTCGCCGAAGCCGTGCCCGACGGGCTCACCATCGAGTTCCGCACCCGCGCACTCTTTTCGACCGTGGCGCAGGCCATCCAGGGCTATTGGAGCGCGGTGGGCATCACCTGCAACCTCCAGCAGATGGAAAACGGCATCTTCATGAGCGACTGGACGGCGGGCAACCTCCAGGTGCTGATCAACGGCTGGTTCGCCGACTATCCTGGCGGCGACGGCCTGCTCTCCTACTTCATGACCGAAAACTCCCAGTACCACAGCTCGTTCTACTCTGACGCCGAGTTTGACCAGCTCATCACCCGTGCGCGCAGCGAGCTGGACGAAGCGGCACAGGCAGAGCTCTACCGCCAGGCCGACGACATCGTGAGCCGCCGCGACTACGCAACGATCCCCGTGGCCTACCCGCACTACAACTACGCAGCCAAGCCTTACGTGCTCAACCACAAGGTGGGCAACATGAGCTTCCACATGTGGAACATCGACGTGGACACCACGCACGAGGACTACCCCAAGGAGTAGCGATGGCTATCTTCACGTTCAAGAACACCCGCCGTCCCGGTGCCGGCGACGTCTACGCGCAGGGCATCGAGGCCCTGCGTGCCGCGCTCGCAGACGCAGACGCCATCTGTGTGGGCGCTGGCGCAGGCCTCTCCACCGCCGCCGGCTTCGTCTACACGGGCGAGCGCTATGAGCGGCTCTTCCCGGACTACATCGCGCGCTACCACGTGAACGACATGTACTCGATGGGCTTCTACCCCTTCGGGTCTCCTGAGGAGCTCTGGGCCTTCTGGAGCCGCTACATCTGGTGCAACCGCTACGAGGACGCACCCAAGGACACCTACCAGAAGCTCGCCCGACTGGTGGCAGGCACGGACCACTTCGCCATCACGACCAACGTGGACCACTGCTTCCAGAAGGCGAGCTGGGACAAGAAGCGCCTCTTCTACACGCAGGGGGACTACGGCCTCTTCCAGTGCAGCGTGCCCTGCCACAAGGCCACCTACGACAACTACGAGCAGGTCAAGGCCATGGTCGAGCAGCAAAGCGACATGCGCATCCCCAGCGAGCTCGTCCCCACCTGCCCGGTCTGCGGGGAGCCGATGACCATGAACCTGCGCAGCGACGACACGTTCGTGGAAGACGAGGGCTGGCACGAGGCCGCGGGGCGCTACACGGCGTGGTTGCGGGCTCATGACAACGGCAAGGTGGTCTACCTCGAGCTGGGCGTAGGCGGCAACACCCCGGGAATCATCAAGTACCCGTTCTGGCGCTACGTCTACGACAATCCCAAGGCCACCTATGTCTGCGTCAACTACGGCGAGACCTTCGTGCCGCGCGAGATCGAGGACCGCTCCATCGCGATCGATGCCGACATCGACCGCGTGCTGGAAGACCTGCTGGGCTAGCCTTGCACACCCTTACACAATGCACCGAGCCCTCCCGTTGGCAAGCGCGGGAGGGCTCGCGTCATTTTGCCCAGATGCGCTATAGCCCAAGAAGGCGCTGGTAGACGGCCTCGTCCTTGGCAAGGAACACGTTGAAGACCACCTTGAGGGCAGAGCCCGTCTCGACCTTGTAGCTCCGCACCTCGCGCACGGCCAGCTCGGCCGCGCGCTCGTTGGGAAAGCGGAAGACGCCCGTCGAGATGCAGCAGAAGGCGATGCTCTCACAGCCCGCGGCGTCGGCTGCCTCGAGGCAGGAGCGGTAGCACGAGCGCAGCAGCAGCTCCTCGCGTGGCGTGAGGCGGCCCATGATGATGGGGCCGACGGTGTGGACCACGTAGCGCGACGGAAGGTTGAAAGCCGGCGTCAGCTTGGCGAGGCCCGTCCCCTCCTCGTGCCCCTGGGACTCCATCAGGTCGTTACAGGCCAAGCGCAGCTGCACGCCCGCAAACGTGTGGATCGCGTTGTCGATGCAGTGGTGCCCCGGCACGAAGCAGCCGAGCATCTGGCTGTTGGCAGCGTTGACGATAGCGTCGGTGGCCAGGCAGGTAATGTCCCCGCGCCAGAGATAGAGATCCACATCAATGCCGTCCGTGCCAACGGGCGCGAGCGCGCCCAGCGTGACGCTACCCCGCTCGGCATTGCGCTGCTGCAGGTAGACGTCCTGCACCGCCAAGAACTCGTCGCTCACCGGCTCGGGCGGGCGCACGTTGAAGAGCGCGCGCAGAAGGTCGCGCTGGTCAGCCTCGCGCGCGGGAATCTCGAGCCGTGCGTACTCCGCGCGCTCCTCCTTGAGCGCCCTGATGAGCCAGAGGCGTCGCTCGTCCTGCGTCATAGCGTGCGCGTCCACCATGATGTCTCCCTCCGTAGGCCACGCCTCCTATCGTAGCGCGTCCACATAATGCGGTGCCCGCACGAACCATCGTGCAGGCACCGCCAACGTTCAGACTATTGTGCAGCCCAACCGCTACTCGGCCCAGAACACGCGCCCGTCCTTGCGCGCCGCGCCCGCGCCAGGGGCCTTCTCGGCATAGCCGAGCACGCAGTGGCCGATGCCCTCGTAGTCGCCCTCGATGCCGTACTCAGCGAGGATGGCCTTGCCCTCCGCGGAGTCGAACTCCTCCTTGGCGCGGTGGATCCAGATGGAGTCGACGCCCAGGGAGGCGGCAGCGTTCATCATGTTGCCCATAGTCAGCGCGCCGTCATAGACATACGTGGGAACGCTGCGGTCAGCCAGCACCACGAGCACGACGGGGCCACCGTAGAAGGGGTCGAAGCCCTCCTTGCCCATGACGGCCGCGTTCATCGCGGAGAGGCGGTCGCGCAGCTCGCGGTTGGTGACGGCAAGCACGATGGGAGCCTGCGCGCCCTTGCCGCTCGGTGCCCAGATGCCCGCGTCGATGATCTTCTCGATCAGCTCACGGTCGACGGGCTTGTCGGTGAAGTTGCGCACGGAGCGACGGTCCTTGAGGGTCTGGATGGTCTCGTTCATGGTGTTCCTCCAATGGCGTATGGTTGTGCCTGCGTTGCTCTCACATGATGCGTTTGCTCAAAGAAACCTTTCGGTACCTTCAGGATGTTATACCCAGACCCACAGCGTCTCTATTCAAAAGCAGTCCAACCGCCCTCATTTGTCTGTCAACGCTCAGGCTTTCGCAGTTGAAGCGCCATATCCTCAGGACTGAGTCCAAGAGAGGGGGCGCGTCACGTATCCACGTGACGCGCCCCCTCATGCAATCCTTCGCGCACTATGCTACGAAACTAGGCCTCAAGCGTCTCCGCAGCCTGCTCCTCGACCGGAGCCTCGACGGGCTCACCATCCGCAGGGGGCTCGGGCGGCTCCTCGCCCTCGGGCGGTGCGGGCGGCTCCTCGCCGTCAGGACACGGGCCCTTAGGCGGCCTGGGACCACCAGGACCGTGACCGGGGCCACCAGGGCCCGGCTTGGGACCATGTCCGCCACGCGGAGGAGGCGGCATGCGATGCTCCCCGTCCTTCGGCGCGCCCTCAGGCGGCTCGGGCATCCCCTCGGGAGGCTCGGGCATCTCTTCGGGCTGGGCCTCGACCTGCTCGGTCGGCTCGACCTCTACGACCTCGTTCTCTTCGGCCATGATGCTTCCTTTCCTCGTAACCTACGCGGCGCTCAGCCGCTGAGAAGAGTGTAGGAAAGCACAAAAGCGCAGGTTTTAATCCTATTTTCAGATATGCCGAACGGTAGTAACACTTCTTTGGGAAGCCGCCGGATACGGGTTTGCGTGGCCCACGCGGCTAGTCCGCGCACGTGATCTGCAGATTGCGGAAGAAGCCCTCCGTGCCGTTGTCCACGTAGAGGCCCACCGCGCCGCGCGGCTCTGCCCCATGGAACATCTCTGCCACCTCGAGCGCCGACGTCTCCATGTCATCGACGAAGAAGCGCGCGGAGGCACCCTCTACCTCGGCCTTGATCTTGATCCATTCGTCCATCTCGATATCGGCCTTGGCCTCGTAGTCGGCGATACCACGCTCGCGGAAGTACGCGAAGGTGTAGCCAGGATAGGAGAAGT
Organism: uncultured Coriobacteriaceae bacterium; assembly: GCA_902772435.1. Lineage (GTDB taxonomy): Bacteria > Actinomycetota > Coriobacteriia > Coriobacteriales > Atopobiaceae > UBA1367. The sequence goes on from CACYAX010000002.1 coordinate 29,689, forward strand.
ACTGCATCGTGTGGATGCGGCGACGGGCCTCGGTGCAGCTGCGGCCGTTACGCGGACGCACGTAGAACGACTCGAACTCGTCGTCACGCTCGTTTGCGCGGAACACGATGCCGATGAAGCCGCGGCAATCGATGTCCGCCCACGGCATCAGGCGGCTGCGCACCTCCACCTCGATAGTGCCATCATGGAAGCTCGATCCCACGAGCTTGGCATAGGTGGGCACGTCAGGCTCCCTGTTGTTCTCAGGCTTGACCACGCGTACGAGGGTCTCGCCCTCGAGCTCTGCCGCGTCGAGCGCCACGCCCACGGCCTCGAAGCTCTCCACCTTGGTCTCGATCAGCTCTGCCATGGCTACCTCCCATCATTTCCTTGCATCAATAATGCACCATCCTGCCTTCCCAGCGCGAAAGATGTGCGATGACGAAACAAATCTGTCCCAGTGCCCGTGCCATTTGAGCAGCGAGCGGCAACGGGATCGCCCATGAGCACCGAAAGCCCGCGATTCAAACGCTGTCACTCGTGCTAAGGTACTAGTAGTCAACGACGTCATAAGGAGGCCCATATGCCTGAGTCCATCACCATCCGCCTGTTCTGCGCCGGCGGCATGTCCACAAGCCTGCTCGCCGAGAAGATCCGCAAGGCAGGCAGGGACATGGGCATCGAAGTCGACGTGGAGGCCCACGGCGTCGGCCGCATCAACCGCCTCAAGCCCGAGGACCTCGCGGCGATGGACGTGGCCCTGCTCGGCCCGCAGGTCGGCTATGCCAAGGGCAACTACGAGAAGATCTTCGCTGACGCGGGCGTGCCCATGGACGTCATCCCCATGCGCGCCTATGGCATGGTCGACGGCAAGGCCGTGCTCGAGCTCGCGCTCTCCATGGTCAAGAAGTAACGCCCCGACACGCGATACCGCTGCCGCCTCCGGGACGTGGTCCCGGAGGCGGCTTTTTCATGCGCTCACCCTCCCGTCGTGAGGTGCCCATGTGCTGTGCCCGCAGCTCTGGCATCCCCGCTCAAGATGCCATATGATGGATTGCCCTGTATCAATAGTTACTAGTTTTGGAGGTGCTTATGTGGCGCTTTGGCAACTATGGCAAACATATCGTGACCTTCGCCTGCCTCGTCTTGGGCAACACGCTGCTGGCATTTCTGGTCGCCGCGTTCATCATGCCCTTCGGCATCATCATGGGAGGAACGACGGGCATCGGCATCATCTTGGGACGCATCTGGCCCACGCTTGACGTCGCGTTGGTCGTGTTCGTCCTCAACATGGTCCTGCTCCTCCTGGGGCTCGTGGTACTCGGCAAGAAGTTCTTCCTCACCACCGTCGCCAGCTCCGTCATGTACCCCGCGGCACTCGCCCTCATGGAGCGTATCGACAGCATAGGCTCCCTCACGACCGATCCCGTGCTCGCCGCGATCTTCGCCGGCTGCCTTTTGGGCCTCGCGCTCGGGCTCGTCATGCGCGTCGGCTCCTCCACGGGCGGTATGGACGTGGTGGCCCTCGTGCTCCACCACTGGTTCCACCTCCCCATCGCCGTGCTCGTCTACATCACGGACTTCATCGTCATGGGTGGCCAGGCGCTGTTCTGCGAGCCCCAACAGATCCTGCTCGGCCTTCTGGTGCTCATGCTCGAGACCATCACGCTTGACAAGACCACGGTGCTCGGCAAGGCCCAGATGCAGCTCCTCGTAGTTTCGGAGCGCTACGAGCAGATCCATGACGCGCTCATCTGGAAGGCGCAGGTCGGCGTCACCATGCTGCACATGGAGACGGGTTTTCGCAGGCAGGAGGGCCTCTGCCTGCTATGCGTCATTCCCCCGCGCAAACTCTACGACGTGACCGAGCTCATCTGCTCCCTCGACCCTGCGGCCTTCATCACCATCTCGAAGATCAACGAGGTGCGGGGGCAGGGCTTCACGAGCGGCCGCGTCACGCTGCCCGCAGAAGAAGCAGGGTCTGCCGTACCAGAGAAGCTCGCCACGCACGATGCGTGAGGACTGCACACGGATTGAGACAAGGGGCCTGTCGCTCGACGAGCGGCAGGCCCCTTTGCAAGGCAGCGTTTCTCTCCCCTAGCGGTAATACCCCTCGTCAAAGGGCGTCGCCGCGAGCTGGGCGATTGTCGTCTTGGGCACGTGGCAGTAGCCGTCAGGGTTCTTGTCCAGGTAGTCCTGGTGGTACTCCTCCGCCTCGAAGAAGTTCTCGAGCGGTTTGACCTCCACGGCGAAGCCCGCGTGGCGCGCACGCTCCACGTCGCACACGCGGCGCACGTCAGCCTCGGTCGCGCCGTCACCCGGCAGCCAGTAGATGCCCGCCTGGTACTGCGTGCCCACGTCCGCCCCCTGGCGGTTCACGGCCTCGGGCTCGATCACGTGGAAGAGCGCGTAGAGCAGGGCGTCCACCGAGGTGCGTGCAGGATCATAGCGCACGCGCACGGTCTCGCGGAAGCCCGTCTTGCCCGTGCACACGGTCCTGTAGTCGGCATCGACCTCGCCCGTGCCGTTCGCGTAGCCGGCTGCCGTGTCGACCACGCCGGGAAGTGCCTTCATCAGGTGCTCGATGCCCCAAAAGCAGCCACCTGCCAGATAGATGGTGTTCACGTCGCCCATGGCATGCTCCTTCCGTCTCACTTTTCAACAAAGCTAGCCTAGCGCAACTCCCTCTGTCAGCGCCAGATGAAGCGCCGGCGGAGACGAAAGCCGCTCATTTTGTGCGCCAGCGGACTTTTTTTGCCGGTTTGCGGAATGCCGAAATTTTGCTGTCTTGAAATGATTGATTTTGCTCACTTTCGCCACCTGCGGCTT
>CACYAX010000003.1 GCA_902772435.1 uncultured Coriobacteriaceae bacterium
GGATCGGGCGTGTTCTTGAGGTTCATGACCATCGGGATGAATGTCAAAAGACCGAAGCCGATGTCAAAGAGGAAATACGGGATGACACCGGGCATGCCGAAATAGCTCATGGCCTCCTGCACCGAAATGCTGATGGACGGGAGGATGTTGTAGAAGCATGCATCGGTAGGCACGTTACGCGCCACGGTGAAGAGCGCGAAGAAGATCGGCATCTGGAGGAACATGGGCAAGCAACCACCGAGCGGGTTGTAGTTGTGCTCGGCCTGGAACTTGCGCATCTCCTCGTTCAAGCGCTGCGGATCATCAGCGTACTTCTCCTGAATCTCCTGGAGCAGGGGCTGCAGCGCCTGCATGCGAGCAGTCGAAGCAGTCGACTTGTTCATCAGCGGCATGATCAGGATACGGATGGCAACCGTGATGATGATGATTGCCATGCCCCAGTCACCCGTAAGCTGGGCGAGGTAGGACAAGATGTTGGTCAAAAACTGAACAAACCAATCCCACATAGTTCCTCCGGGTTCGTCCCCTAGGGGACAGGGTCGTATCCACCTTCATGGAACGGATGACAGCGGCAGATGCGTTTCGTTCCCATCCAGATACCGCGCGCCACACCGTACTTTTCGATGGCTTGATAGGTGTACTCAGAGCACGTGGGCGTGTAGATACATGCATCAGGAAGAACGGGGGATATATAGCGCCTATATACCTTTATCGCACCGAGGCACGCCTTCTTGGCGACAGAGGAGTCCTGTCCTGCTTCATCCATCGTTTACCGCACCCTACTGAGAGCCGTGCCAATCGCCAGCGCGACATCATGCGAATGCGCGTCATGGGTGTTTCGCGTGGCAAAGAGGATGATCTTACGTCCGTCCTGAGGAAGTCCGTATTCGCGGGCGGCGGCTCTCAGTACTCGTTTGGACCTATTGCGCCAGACCGCGTTTCCCAGCCTTTTTGCAGCGACGAAGGCGACCTTACCTGAGCCGCCTTCGTCACATTCCATAACGCATATACGCACGAGCCGGTGATTGGCTCGCTTCCCACCAGCGAAGACCTCCTCAAATTCCCTCTTGGATTTGATGGTCTTCATCGTGGTTCCTTAGACGGTAAGCTGCTTGCGACCCTTAGCGCGACGGCGAGAGAGAACGGCGCGGCCGCCCTTGGTGGCCATGCGGGCACGGAAGCCGTGGGTCGTGGCGCGCTTGCGCTTGTTAGGCTGGTACGTACGCTTCATGATGAATCCTCCTGGGGACGTGGGTACGTGTCCCGTGTGTCGAATAGAAAAGACCTTTGAGCCGAAACATTATAGAAGTGAGCCGCAAGCGATGTCAACAATTTCCGTGGTAAACCCTTAAATTATGTTGACATGTTGGGCACGGTGTAGCCTTCATCATAGGGTATGCATCGCCTCAATGCTCTGAAGCAAAAGAACCCCCATAGTTTCATGCACTGCGATCAAACCGATGCAACTATGCGCAATCTTCTGAATGAAATCGTTCATTCAGAAGGTACATGATGCTATGATTTCAGGCAGCATGCACTTGTATCGCCGCAGTTATTGACATTTGTTCGCCATTTGTTGAAAACTTTCTTTCACGAATTTTCTAATGCAAGAATGTTTTCATCAATGAATGAAAAGATGTCGAAAAGTAGGAGGACCGGTGTCGCGGGCATTCTATCCGTTCGTCGAGGAGCACGACGACAGCACACAGGCCGCTGTGTCCGCAGCGGCTCCTGCCGGTATGCCTTCGCTATCCGTCGCCAACTCGGCAGCCCGCATCGCGGTCTACGACGACCTCTCGGCGGCGCCCCGCGTCGTCATCATCGACCCCCAGGACACCCGTTCCTATCTCGAGGAGATAACCTCCGAGTTCAACCGGCTCTCCCATGAGGTGGGAGGGACGATTCCCTTCATGGTCATCCGCGAGGTGGTAGAAAACCTCATCCACGCCTACTTCATGGAGCCCGCCATCTCCATCCTGGACAACGGCAACACTATCCGCTTCGCCGACCAGGGCCCAGGGATCAAGGAGAAGGAACGCGCGCTCGAATATGGCACAACCTCTGCAACGGAGGAGATGAAACGCTATATTCGCGGTGTTGGATCGGGCCTGCCCTATGCCCAGCAATATCTCAAGGACCACGGCGGCACGCTCGTGATAGAGGACAACATCGCGAGCGGAACCATCGTCACCATCTCCATGGCTAAGCCCGTCAACAAGCCCGTCGTGATGGCACCGGTTGCTGCCGCGGAGCCTGCCGTGGTGGCTCCCGTGGTGAGCGCGCCCGCCATCCAACTGACCGCGCGCGAGCAGCAGATCATCGACTATCTCGAAGAGCACGAGTCGGTGGGACCCAAGGAGCTCATGGCCGTCTACGGGCGTTCGCAGTCCACCTGGACCCGCGAACTCCAGGCCCTCGAGAGCCAGGGAATCATCGCCAAGCAGGGCCAGAAGCGCTTCCTCACCGCAGCGGGCAGGGCGCTGCTCGGATAGGGGAGGGCGCCAACTACGCCCCTACTGCAGCCGACATGGAGGCGTACGGGCACCTCCCTACCGCATTTGTTTACAACCAGATACTACCGTTAGCCAAGTTGTTGACAATTTGGGTAGTTTTCATCATTATACTTGGTCTACTTTTCAACATTCGAGAGTAACGGTGATATATGGGGCACGAGACAGAAACCGATGCGGCGATTCTTTGGGCTGACGTGCTCACACTCCTGGAAGAGCGTGACGTCCCCCCTGCGACGCTGGCCATGCTCCGCAGGTGCCGTCCCACCTCGCTTGACGACGAGGCACTGCACATCGCGACCAACCTTGGCTTCACGCAGCGCAAGATAGCCCAACAGCACGAGATCATCGAGGAATGCATCGAGGAAGCCACGTTCGAGAAGCTTCTCTTGGTGGTCCATCTCGAAAAGGACCGCGAGCTGAAGACCATCGAGACCAATTCGGTGGTCTCGAAGAACGAGCTGACCTCCCTGGGGATGAGCCTGAGGAACCGCGAGGAGCAACTTCCCGAGGCGGAGCTGGAGAGCAGGCCGCCGAGCGCGCAGGACCGGCGCGTGAACAACCCGCTGTTCGAGGAGATTCCCGCAGGCAGCTCCAAGCTCACCTTCGACCGCTTCGTGGCGGGCGAGGAGAACATGCTCGCCCTCGACGCGGCGAAGCAGGTGGCAAATGGCGAGAACAAGAGCTACAACCCGCTGTTCATCCACGGCAAGAGCGGCCTGGGCAAGACGCACCTGCTGCGCGCCATCCAGAACTACATCACGTCGAACGACCCCTCCCGCCTCTGCATCTACCGTACCGCAGGCGATTTCATCGACGAGTACGTGAGCGCCGTCCGCGACGAGAAGTCGGCGCTGCCTAGAAGTGCCCTCACCAAGCATTACCAGGACGTCGACGTGCTCATCATCGACGACATCCAGAACATGTCGACCGCCGTCGGCTCGATCCGCTTCTTCTTCGAGACCTTCAACTACCTCACGAGCCACGGCAAGCAGGTCGTGCTCGCGGCGGACCGCGCGCCGAGCCAGCTCGGCATGGGCGATTCGCTCTTCGACGAGCGTGACACGAGCCGCATGGACTCGGGCGTGACGGTGAGCATCCAGGTGCCCGACTACGAGCTGAAGCTCAACCTCATCAACGCCTTCTACGAGCGCATGAAGGCTGACGCGGTAGCAGAGCACATCGCGGGTCTCGACGGGGAGATTTCCCCGGAGATGCGCAAGCTCATGGCCGAGCGCGCGGGCACCAACATCCGCATCATCGAGGGATATGTGCAGTCCTGCCTCATGCTCGCGCACCAGCGAGAGCGCAACGGCGGGGCCTTGGGCCGCGAGGACGTGCTGCGCGTCGCCCAGCAGAAGTGGCCCACGGGCCAGGCGATCATCACGGTCGACCAGATCCAGAAGGCCGTGGAGAGCTATTACGACGTCAGCCACACCGGGCTCATCGGCTCGAAGCGCAACAAAGAGCTGATGGAGCCGCGCCACGTGGGCATCTGGCTCACGCGCGAGCTCACCGACAACACCCTCGCTGACATCGGCAAACGCTTCGGCGGGCGCAGCCATGCGACCGTCAAACACTCGATTGCCTGGGTAGAGGACATGCGCAAGGCCGACAGGATCTTCCATGACCGCCTCGAGACGCTGCGTGACCAGATCACCGACGCGGCCCAATAGGTTTTTCGCAATCGATGTTCAGTACGTGTTGAGAGAAGGGTGAAAAGCGTGGGTTGGGCGATGAAAAGAAACCGACAACTTTGTGACATGTCAAATGCGTCGAAAGCTCAGCGCCCCTTCGAACAACAAGTCCGTAGCCCGCGAGCTTGGCAAAAGTAGGTCTTTCGACATTTCAACAGGCCCTTATATTCACTACTATTAATGAGATATAAAAGAGAAAGAAGGAGCACCCATGAAGTTCACCGTAAGCCAGGCCGCACTCGCCAAGGCACTGCTCGTGGTGACCAAGGGCATGGCCACTAATTCTACCCTGCCCATTCTCTCGGGCATCTACATCCGTGCCCATGAGGGTGCCCTCGAGTTCCAGACCACCAACCTCACCATCTCGATCCGCCACAAGATTGCGGCAAACGTCGAGGAAGAGGGCGCCACGGTGGTCTCCGGCAAGATCCTCACCAACATCGTGAAGACCCTGCCTGACGCCGCGGTCACCTTCGAGGGGTTCGACCGCCTGGTGACCATCACCTGCGACAAGTCCCACTTCAAGCTCAACACGCTTGACCCCAGCGACTTCCCGGAGTTTCCCGAGTTCTCCTTCGACCGCTCCATCGAGCTGCCGAGCGAGCTGCTCGGCGAGATGGTCGACAAGGTGTACAAGGTCACTTCCAAGGACACCTCGCGCCCCATCCTGGGAGGCGTGCTGCTCACGGTGGAGGAGAACGTCATCCGCCTCGTTGCGACCGACTCGTACCGCCTCGCGGTCTGCGATTCCACGGTCTCCGCGGTGACCGACGAGCCGTTCCGCGCCATCGTGCCGGGCGCCACGTTCCACGACGTGCTCTCGCTGCCGGGCATGACCGAGACCATCTTCGTGGGCACGACGGCCAACCAGATCGTCTTCTCGTTCGGCAACACCACCTACGTCTCGCGCAAGATCGAGGGCAACTTCCCCAACTACAAGCAGCTGCTGCCCGCGAGCTGCGCCACCTCGGTGAAGATCGACGTCGAGCAGTTCTCCGCCGCGCTGCGCCGCGTCTCGGTCATCGCGCTGGCCAACCCGTCGGTGCGCTTTGACATCGACCCCGACGGCAAGCTCATGCGCCTCTCCGCTTCCTCGCCTGACCAGGGTGAGTCCACCGAGTACCTGAACGTGGAGGTCGAGGGCGACCCGATCGCCATCGCGCTCAACTACCACTACGTCTTTGACTGCGTCAACGCCGCACCCCAGAAGAGTGGCCTCACGCTCGAGCTGCAGAGTGCCGTCCAGCCGGGCATCTTCAAGGCGTATGACAAGATTAACTACCTCTACCTGCTGATGCCGGTCCGGATGTAGCGTGGGTCTGAGCGTAACGAGGCTCGCGCTGCGCGACTGGCGCAACTTCGAGTGGAACGACATCGAGTTTGGAGCGATGACGGTGCTGTACGGCCCCAATGCCGTGGGCAAGACCAACACCGTCGAGGCCCTGCAGCTCCTGACCTCGGGGCAGTCGTTCAGAAAGCCCAAGCCCGCGCAGCTTATCCGCGAGGAGGCCCCGTCGGCGCGCGCCGAGGCGACCTTCGAGGGGGATGGCCGCGTCATCGACGTGGCACTCATCGCAGAGCCGGGCAAGCGGACGTTCATGCGCAACGGCAAGCGGGTCCAGGCGGCTGACCTCTCCGAGACGCTCATGAGCGTGCTCTTCAACCCCGACGACCTCTCGTTCGTGAAGCGCGGGGCGTCCTACCGGCGCGACGAGCTTGACAGCTTCGGGCGCCAGGCCAACCGAGGGTACGCAAAGGTCCTTGCAGCCTACCAGAGGGCCGTCGAGCAGCGTAACAGGCTCCTTAAGGAGCCGTACCCCAACATGGATCTGCTCGCGGCTTGGGACGCCTCTGTGGCGCTTGGTGGCGCCACGCTCCTCGAGGCCCGCGTGAGGCTGTTCGAGCGCCTGCGGGGGCACATCGTGCGCATATACGGCGAGATCGCGGGCGGCGAGGAGCTTGCCTGCTCCTACGTGTGCTCGATAGGGGAGGTCAGCGGCTGCGCGCGTGACGAGCTCTGTGACCGCTTCGCCGCGGAGCTCGTCGCCCACAGGGACGACGAGCTTCGTCGCCAGGTGACGCTGGTGGGCCCACAGCGCGATGACGTGAGCTTCACCATCGACGGCCGCGACGCCCGCGCGTTCGGCAGCCAGGGCCAACAGCGTTCCATCGTGCTCGCCTGGAAGATGGCCGAGGTGGCGCTCTCTGAGGAGATCCTCGGCGAGAAGCCGCTCCTTTTGCTCGATGACGTCATGAGCGAGCTCGACGGCTCGCGCAGGGACGCGGTGACGCGTTTCGTGCAGGGCGGGATACAGACGGTCGTCACCACCACCAACCTGGGCTATTTCCCCGAGGAGCTGCTCTCACGCGCCAAGGTGGTGAGCTTCGGTGGGTAAGCACAGGTTCAGCGAGGCCATGGACCTCCCGAGCCGTGAGGAACACCTCTCCTCGCTGATGAAGGGGGTCTTGGGCGCCGAGGTTGCGGGCCGGCTCAACACGGCCCAGCGCGCCACGGCGGCGTGGTTTGCGGCTAACGGCGACCGCGAGCGCGCCCACACCACGCGGGTCTACCTCAAGGAATCGTCCTCCGCGGGTGCCGCGCCCATCATCTGCGTGATGGTCGACTCCCATCCGCTGGTCAGCGACTTCATGGCCAACCGCGACCTCTATCTGGCGCGCTTCGCAAACCAGGGCTTTTCCGTGTCGGGCATAGAGTTCATGGTCGACCGCAGCGCCAAGAAGGCCGCCAAGCGTGCCTCGCGGGAGAAGCTCGTGGCGCCGTCGCCTTCCCGCACCCTGACGAAGGAGGAGCAGGAGCGAATCGAGAGCCTCGTCGCGGGCCTTGAGGAGCCATTGAGGTCAAGCGTTTCTAAGGCCATCGAAAACTCGTATCTAAACGACTAGTACGAAAACGCCAAAATCGACAAACCTCCCGAAAAATTGGCCTCTGAGCGCCTCAGACGCGATTCAATCATGTGCGCGGCGCGAAAAATTGGCTTGGACGAGCGATATATCCCGCAAGAGGTATAGAATATCCATTCTATGCTTGAAAGATTATAGGAAAGGAGCGCCGTGGCAACGAAGAAAGAATCGAACAACTACTCCGGCAAAGAAGTCAAGATCCTCGAGGGTCTTGAGGCTGTCCGGAAGCGCCCCGGCATGTATATCGGTACGACGAGCGTTTCTGGCCTGCACCACCTCGTGTGGGAGATCGTCGACAACTCGGTCGACGAGGCGATGGCTGGCTACTGCACGCGCATCAAGGTCACGGTCCACCCCGACAATTCCATCACGGTCGAAGACAACGGCCGCGGCATCCCCGTTGAGAAGCACCCGCAGAAGCGCAACATGTCCACGCTCGAGGTCGTGCTCACCATCCTGCACGCAGGTGGCAAGTTCGACAACAACGCCTACAAGGTCTCCGGCGGCCTGCACGGCGTGGGTATCTCGGTCGTCAACGCCCTCTCGAAGAAGCTCGTCGCGCAGGTGAAGCGCGACGGCGGCATCTACGAAATGGAGTTCAGCCGCGGCAAGACCGTGCGCAAGATCGAGCAGGTCGGCAAGTCAAGGGCCACGGGTACCACCATCACCTTCTGGCCTGACGAGCTCATCTTCGAGACCACCACGTACAACTACGACACCCTGCATGACCGCCTGCAGGAGACGGCCTTCCTCAACAAGAACCTCAAGATCACCCTCATCGACGAGCGCGAGCTCACCCCGCGCGTCGACGAGTTCTGCTATGCGGGCGGCATCGTTGACTTCGTCAAGTTCCTGAACGAAGAAAAGACCATTCTACCTGGCCTTTCTCGCCCCATCTACATCGAGGGCAAGTCCGAGGACGACGCGCCGGCCGACCGCCGCGGCGAGGTCGAGGTCGCGATGCAATGGAACACGGGCTTCTCCGAGCAGACCCTCTCGTTCGCCAACGACATCTTCACCGACGAGGGCGGCATGCATCTGGAGGGTTTCCGCACGGCGCTCACCAAGATCATCAACGACTACGCGAAGAGCCATAAGCTGCTCAAGGAGAAGGACCCCAACCTCACGGGTGACGACATCCGCGAGGGCCTGACGGCGGTCATCTCGGTCAAGCTGCCTGACCCGCAGTTCGAGGGCCAGACGAAGGCCAAGCTCGGTAGCTCCTACATGCGCACGCTCACCAACAAGGTGGTCTCGACGGGCCTCGCCGAGTACCTCGAAGAGCATCCCAACCAGGCGAAGGAGATCTTCAAGAAGGCCAACCAGGCTGCCAAGGGTCGCCTCGCCGCCCAGAAGGCACGTCAGGCGACGCGCCGCAAGGGCCTGCTCGAAAGCGCGAGCCTGCCGGGCAAGCTTGCCGACTGCTCCGTCCGCGACGCCCAGATGACCGAACTCTTCATCGTGGAGGGTGACTCCGCAGGTGGTTCGGCCAAGATGGCCCGCGACCGCTCCATCCAGGCCGTGCTGCCCCTGCGTGGCAAGATCCTCAACGTCGAGCGCGTGCAGGAGCACCGCGCCATCTCGTCCGAGACCATCACCTCGCTGATCACGGCCATCGGCACGGGCATCGGCCCCGAGTTCGACATCACCAAGGCCCGCTACCACAAGATCGTAATCATGACCGATGCCGACGTCGACGGCGCCCACATCCGCATCCTGCTGCTCACGTTCTTCTATCGCTACATGAAGCCGATGATCGACGCGGGCTACATCTACGTAGCCCAGCCGCCCCTCTACCAGCTCAAACCCAAGGGCAAGAAGCACGGCAAGTACCTGTATACCGACGAGGAGCTGGCGCTCGAGGCGTCCAAGTTCGAGGATTCCTCGCGCTATACCGTGCAGCGCTACAAGGGCCTGGGCGAGATGGATCCCGAGCAGCTCTGGGCGACTACCATGGAGCCCAAGAACCGCATCATGCTCCGCGTGACCATCGAAGATGCCATGGCTGCTGACCGTGCCGTGTCAGACCTTATGGGCAACCAGGTGGAGAAGAGAAAGAACTTTATCCAAAAGCACGCCAAAGACGTCAGGTTCCTCGACATCTAGCTGCGGTTTTGCTCTGGTTGGTTTGACTATAGCCAAGAAAGGACGACATGGCTGATAACGATAACAACAACGGCATGCGCAACGAGGGCGACGGCCTCGATGACCTCGTCAACCGCGCGCTGCACGACATGGAGAACGACCCCGAGCGCGAGGACGAGCTCGAGGAATACATAGACGAGGCGTACGACGAGGACGAGGAGGACGAGGAGTTCGACCCCGAAACGGGCGCGAACCTCGCCGGAGCCAACCTCGCGCACACCATCACTGATGAGGCGGGCACCCGCCTCGACCTCAAGGACATCCATGGTGGCGCCCTCAAGCCCATCGAGATGAGCCAGGAGATGAAGGCCTCCTTCCTCGAGTACTCGATGTCGGTCATCGTGGCCCGCGCCCTGCCTGACGTGCGAGACGGCCTCAAGCCCGTGCACAGGCGCATCCTCTACGCCATGAACGAGGCCCACATCGTGCCGAGCCGCCCGCACAAGAAGTCTGCGTGGACGGTCGGCGAAGTCATGGGCAAGTATCACCCGCATGGTGACGCCGCCATCTACGACTCCATGGTGCGTATGGCCCAGGACTTCTCGATGCGCCTGCCGCTCATCGACGGCCACGGCAACTTCGGCTCCGTCGACGGCGATCCCCCAGCAGCTATGCGTTACACCGAGAGCCGCCTGACGTACGCCGCCATGGAGATGCTGCGCGACCTCGACAAAGAGACCATCGACCTGCAGCCCAACTACGACGAGTCGCTGACCGAGCCGGCCGTTCTACCCGCCCGTTTCCCGAATCTGCTGGTAAACGGCTCATCGGGCATCGCCGTCGGCATGGCGACCAACGTACCGCCCCACAATCTGGGGGAGGTCACCAACGCCGTCTGCATGATGATCGACAACCCTGACGTCACGACCGAGGAGCTCATGACGGTGCTTCCCGGCCCTGACTTCCCCACGGGTGGCATCATCATGGGTACCGACGGCATCAAAGAGGCCTACGAGACCGGCCGTGGTACCATCACCGTGCGCGCGAAGGTGCACGTGGAGAACATCGGCAAGGGCGGCCGCCAGCGCCTCGTGGTCACCGAGATCCCGTACCAGGTGAACAAGGGCACTCTGCAGGAGCGCATCGCACAGCAGGTCAACGAGAAGCACATCGAGGGCATCTCCGACATGCGCGACGAGTCCAACCGCAAGGGCATGCGCATCGTCATCGACCTGAAGAACGGTGCCGTGCCACAGGTGGTGCTCAACAACCTGTACAAGCGCACGCAGCTGCAGGCCAACTTCGGCGTGATTGACCTTGCGCTGGTAGACGGTGTGCCGCGCACCCTTTCGCTCAAGGAGATGCTGCGTTACTACATCGACCACCAGATCGACGTCGTGACCCGCCGCACCCAGTATGACCTCGACAAGGCCCAGAAGGACCTGCACATCCGCGAGGGCCTGCTCATCGCCGTGGACAACATCGACGAGATTGTGCACATCATCCGCACCTCGCGCGATGACGCCGAGTCCAAGAGGCGCATGAACGAGCGCTTTGGCCTCGACGAGATCCAGGGCGAGGCAATCCTGCAGATGCGCCTGCGCCGCCTGACCGGCCTCGCGCGTGACGAGCTCGTGGCCCAGATCGAGGATCTGCGCTCGCGCATTGCCTACTACCTCGACCTCCTCGAGCACCGCGAGAAGATCCTCGACGTCATCAAGGACGAGCTGCGCCAGATTTCGGCGCGTTTCTCCAACGCCCGCCGCACGCAGATCAGCAGCATCGCGGCACAGGACCTCGACGTGGAAGATCTCATTGCCGAGGAGGACATGGTCGTCACCTGCACGCATGCCTGCTACGTCAAGCGTCTGCCCGTCGCCACCTATCGCTCGCAGAAGCGCGGCGGCAAGGGCATCCAGGGCCTGTCGCTCAAGGACAACGACTTCGTTGAAGACCTCTTCGTGGCCTCTACGCACGATTACGTGATGTTCTTCACCAACAAGGGCAAGGTGTACCGCCTCAAGGTGCACGAGCTGCCCATCGGCTCGCGTCAGGCGCGCGGATCTGCGCTGGTAAACGTGCTGGCACTCTCCGAGGGAGAGTATCCGAGGGCCGTCCTCGTCGCGCGCGAGTTCCCCGAGGACGAGTATCTCGTCTTCGCGACCAAGAACGGCATGGTCAAGAAGACGGCCATGAGCGCCTACGACAACAGCCGTAAGGACGGCCTGATTGCCATCAACCTCAAGAAGGGCGACGAGCTCGTCAACGTGAGGCGCGTGAAGAAGGGCGAGAAGATCATTCTCTGCTCCTCTGACGGCAAGGCCATCCTGTTCGATGAGTCTGAGGTGCGTCCGACCGGCCGCGATACCTCTGGCGTGCGCGGCATCACGCTCAAGGGCGACGCGCGCATGTTGGGTATGGAGATCAGCAACGGCAAGGGTGACCTGCTCGTTCTTACCGAGAAAGGCTTTGGCAAGCGTACGCCGGTGGCGGAGTATCCCGAGCACAAGCGTGGTGGCCAGGGCGTCTATACGATTGCCATGACCCAGCGCAAGGGCAATCTGGTTGCTTGTCGCGTCGTCGGACCGCAGCATGAGCTGATGATCGTGTCTGAGGCGGGCGTCGTGATCCGCGTCAAGGCAACGGACATCTCCAAGCTGGGTCGCTCCACGCAGGGCGTCAAGATCATGAACATGGCTGAAGACGACAATGTCTCTGCCGTCGCACGCATGGTGGTCCATAAGAAGAAGGCTGCCCGCGTCGATCCCATGCAGGGTGCGCTCGACCTTGCCGGGGCAGGGGAGTCCAATGAAGACGATCCCATCGACATCGGTGGCGAAGAGCAGATGAGTGACGCGTTGCTCGACGAAGACGAGTAAGTAGCACTCGATCACGATGAGACGCCCTGTCACGGAATCCCGTGGCAGGGCGTCTTTGTATCTTGTCTGGGCGCATCGGTATTGACTGGATGACTGAATCGGTGATTTGATAAGATGATTCAGTCGATTGATTCGATGCACTGAGTTTTCTCATGATTTGTTTCTTCGAATCACGCTATCCTAAGATTCAACCCACACGAAAGGTGACGCGATGGACGTGAAAGAGAATGGTGTGACCATCAAGCAAGTTGCCGATGAGTGTGGTGTGTCAAAGTCAACTGCCGTGCGCAAATTCAAAGAGTTGGGGCTGAGCGCATCTATCAAGGATGGTAAAGGGACGGTGTTTCTTGGTCCAGAAAGTGCCTCTCAACTGGCACATGCGCTCACAATTGGCAGGAAGTTTGAACCTGAAGTACAGGTTGAGACATTTAATCCTCTCGAGTCACTCCCGGTGATTACCCCCACTGAGCCAGTGAGCAACGTGAACGATGAGTTGATCGCTTCATATCGCGATCAAATCAAGACGCTTAAAGCGATGAACGATTCACTGCAGCAACAGATCGACCAGCTTACGGCGACGATAGAGTCGATGCGGAATGACCGTGAATCAACCATCGCCATACTGAACGATCAGATTGACCGACTCGATACCCAGATTGCAACGATTCAATCGGAGAAGGAACACCTCCGCGACGAGTTGGCCATGAGCCGCGCCCTCGAGGGGTTCCACTTCCCCTGGCAGCGTGAACGAATCATGACGCGGTTCTTGCTGCCCGCAAAGACGGAAAACGCGACGGTTGAACCAAATTACGAGATGCCCTAATCACTTTTGGAGACGAATCGAAGCGTGATTGAATCACCGTATAGATGAAGTCAAAGGGTGAATTACTCAGAAGTAGAGAAGTCTTCGGGGCTCAAAGAGCTCACGAAGTCATGGAAGCGCTCGAGGTCGCGCTCCTTCTCGTCATGTTCCACGCCGTTGAAATCAGGGGTGCTCGCGGTTTCCAGCACCTTCTCGTCAGCGAGGATGGGAACTCCGGTACGCACCGCAAGGGCGATCGCATCTGAGGGCCTGCAATCGATCTCGATGTTATAGCCATCCACGCTAAGCAGCATGAGCTTCGCATAGAAGGTCGTCCCGCGGACATCGACGATGGCCACGGACTTAACCGTCGCGCCTAGGCGCCTGATCGTCGTGGCGAGCAGGTCGTGCGTTACGGGTCGTGTCGTGCGCGTTTCACCAATACCTACGGAGATGGCCGCCGCCTCTATGCCACCGATCTTGATGGGAAGCTGGCGGGGGATATCACCTTTGCGCACGCGCGATTTGAGCACGACGAGAGAGGCAACTGGTCCGTTGCCCACAATAATGGTCTGTATGTCCATGCGTACGAGTGCCATGGCGCTATGGTAGCAGACAGCAAATAGAATGCGTACCGTGTAAGAGAAAACAGAATTGCATGCGGCCAGGCATCTAGAGGTGAAGGTGGCATAATGCTGTGATGAACAGCATGCGAGGAGGAACCATGGCACAGCGCAAACAGGGTGTGAGCCCCGAACTTGACGAACTATCGAGCACACTGGTGGGTGACGCACTCGACATGCTTGCCGAGGGTGAGGACGTCAACGTGCTGTTGGTGGTCGAGGACAACCTCCGTAACGTCGCGAGCTACGTGTTTTCCGATGATGGTGCGGAAGCCCTGCTCGAGGGGGCATATCAGCGCGTCAAGGATCTCGCGCGCAAGAAGGGCGACCGTGAGGCGGGCTTGGGAGAGCCCCAGCGCTACGCCTTGGTATATGAGGGCGCCATCGAGGACGAGGACGGGTCCTTTGTCGACGCGCTGCTGCTGGAATTTGGCGAGCGCGGGTGGCAGGCGTACTCCGCATACTCGCTCTACCAGGGGAAAGGGCTCGGTGACGAGTTCGCTTGGACCGATCCCGCACCCGCTGGCGAAATGGATTGCCTGCTCTAGGGGTTCTTGGATTCGAACCCACGTAACGCTGAACCAAAAGAAAAGCGCCCTCGACTGAAGGCGCGCGATAATCTGGTGGAGATGATGGGGTTCGAACCCACGACCTCAGGCTTGCAAAGCCCGCGCTCTCCCAGCTGAGCTACATCCCCGTATGCTGGACCCTGTAAGTAATAACCGCCCCAGCGGCGACTCGGCTACACTGGGGCGGCTATTCGCGAAGGGTGGTGGGCCTGACAAGGCTCGAACTTGTGACCTCCCGGTTATCAGCCGGACGCTCTGACCAACTGAGCTACAGGCCCAACGCAAAAACATATACTAGCCCTTTAATAATTGTGAGTCAACATCTTTTTTCATGACTTTTGTTGGTAGCGTGCTACAGTTGCTTAGTTCAAAAAGGATGAAGAATTACGACAGCCCTCAGGGGCAGTGTCACACAAGGTCAAACTGGCAGGAGAAGCGCATGCTCCAGACCAACATCAGAAACGTAGCCATCATCGCCCACGTCGACCACGGCAAGACCACGCTCGTTGACCAGCTGCTGCGCGCCGCTGGCGCGTTCCGAGAGAACCAGCAGGTAGCAGAGCGCGTTCTCGACTCCAATGATCAGGAGCGCGAGCGCGGTATCACGATTCTCGCGAAGAATATCTCCATTATCTACAACAGCGTGAAGATCAACATCATCGACACGCCGGGACACGCTGACTTCGGCGGCGAGGTCGAGCGCGTGCTCAAGATGGCAGACGGCGCCCTGCTGCTCGTGGACGCGGCCGAGGGGCCCATGCCCCAGACGCGCTTCGTGCTGCGTCACGCCATCGATGCGGGCCTTGCCATCATGGTGGTCATCAACAAGATTGACCGTGACGGCGCCAACCCCGAGGCGGCCCTCAATGCGAGCCTCGACCTCATGATGGACCTCGGCGCGACTGACGAGCAGCTCGAATTCTCCATGGAGCACGTCATCTACGCGTCCGCCGTGCAGGGCTTCGCCCGCCTCGATCCCGAAGATGGCAACAGCAACATGCTGCCGCTCCTCGACATGATGATCGACGCGCTTCCCGCACCCGTGGTGGATGTCGCCGGCCCGCTTGCCATGCAGTGCGTTACCGTTGACCACTCGAGCTACGTGGGCCGCATCGGCATCGGCCGCGTGTTCTCCGGCACGATTCACGCCGGTCAGAAGATCCTCATCGTCAAAAACGACGGAACCCGCACGACGGGCCAGGTCAAGCAGCTCTTCACCTTCGACTACCTTGGCCGTCGTGAATGCAAGGACGTGGTCGCGGGCGACATCGGCGCGGTCGTGGGTATCGACGGGACCGACATCGGCGACGTCTACACCGATCCCGACAACCCCGTCGAGCTCCCTCCCATCGAGATCGACCCGCCCACGCTGGCCGTCGTGTTCGAGGCATCCACCTCGCCGCTCGTCGGCCGTGACGGCGACATCGTGGGCGGCCGCCAGCTCAAGGAGCGCCTCGAGCAGGAGCGCGAGAACAACGTGACCATGCGCATCGAGGAGCTGCCTGACAAGACGGGCGTGGAGGTCGCGGGCCGCGGCATCCTGCACCTCTCCGTGCTCATGGAGCAGATGCGCCGCGAGGGCTATGAGTTCCAGGTGGGCCGCCCGCGCGTACTCTTCAAGAAGGGCCCGGGAGGCGAGCGTCTCGAGCCGATTGAGCAGGCCGTGGTCGAGTGTCCCAACGAGTATTCCGGCAAGGTCATCGAGGTCTTCGGTAACGCTGGCGGCAGCATGATCGACATGGCGCCTGGCATCACGCAGACCCACCTCGAGTTCAAGATCCCCACGCGCGGCATCATGGGCCTCAAGAACCGCATCCTCAACGTCACGCACGGCGAGTCGGTCTTCTACCACACGTTCCTCGAGTACGGCCCGTTTGCTGGTGACATCGGTGGCCGTCCCAATGGCGCCATGATCTCGATGAGCACCGAGAAGGCCGTAGCCTACGCGCTCGGTACGCTGCAGGAGCGCGGTGCGCTGTTCGTGGGCCCTGGTGACGAGTGCTATGAGGGCATGCTCGTGGGTGAGCGCCCGAGGCCCGACGACATGGTCGTCAACATCGCTCGCACCAAGCAGCTCGGCAACCAGCGCTCGAGCACGGCTGACATCGCCGTGCAGCTCACGCCGCCCCGCACGTTCACGCTGGAAGAGGCGCTGGAGTACATCATGGACGACGAGCTCGTGGAGATCACGCCCAAGAACATCCGCATGCGCAAGCGTCTGCTCACCGAGACCGAGCGCCGCAAGTGGAACGTGCGCCACGGTTTGGTGAACAAGTAGGGTCGCCAAAAGGCGGTATCGGTGAGGCGGCGGCGCAGCAGCGCAACGACGCGCGCACGCGTCAGCATACATACATAAGTGTGAACAGGATCCCATCCCTCCGAGAAGGAAGGATGGGACCCTTTTGCTAGGCTGGAACGCTTGCTCCGCCCGGGACATGCCAGAGGGCATGTCCCGCCCCCAGCGGGGTTCGAATCCCTCCAACGTTGCCCGAACCCTTGCGAAAAGAAAACGCCCCATCGCTGAGGCGTCAATTATTCTGGCGGAGGAGGAGGGATTCGAACCCTCGTAGCCCCGAAGGGCTAAACGGTTTTCGAGACCGCCGCATTCAACCACTCTGCCACCCCTCCGTAAGGGTGACGTGGCGCCCGGAGGCGCCACGGAAAGATTCTGGCGGAGAGTCAGGGATTTGAACCCTGGAGACGCTTTCGGCGCCTACACGATTTCCAATCGTGCTCCTTCGGCCACTCGGACAACTCTCCGTGAAATCGCAGAAGATAGTATACCGTAGTTTGTCAGGAAAATCACGAGACTTATTATAAGTTTGTGTTTGTCACACAAGCTCAGGTCAATCCTTATGATTGCCATGGAAAGGGCCTCCTCCCATGCTGTCAGCACTCGTAACGCAGGGTACGCAAGCAGGCATTCCCGTCGCCATACCAGTATGGATAGATCTCTCGGCAGTGGTGGTGGGTTCCCTCTCGGGCATCCTCTACGCGCAGCGCCGCAAGCTCGACCTGATAGGCCACATCGCGCTGGCCATGCTCTGTGGCCTCGGCGGCGGGCTCATCCGCGACACAATCATGCAGGTAGGCGACGTGTACATGCTTCGCTCCAACTACGCCATCGCCGTCTCCGTGCTCGCAGCCGTCCTGGGCTTCTTCCTGCCCCACGGGCTCGAACGCCATCCCCTGCGGCTGGAATGGGTCGACATCCTCGCGGTCTCGCTCTTCGCGGTCACAGGCGCCGACAAAGCCATCGTCTACGGGCTCAACCCCTTCGCCGTCGTCTTCATGGGCACGATGACGGCGGTGGGCGGAGGCATGCTCCGCGACGTGTTCCTAGGAGACGTGCCGCGCATCTTCCAGAGGTCCACGTTCTACGCAACCTGTGCGATTGCGGGATCCTTCGCGTACTGGCTGTGCGCGGGGGTGTTTGGCATCAACAAACTCATAGCGGCACTGGTGTGCATTGTCGTGACGGTTGGCCTGCGCCGCTGGTCCATTCACTATGGCGTGTACTCAGCTACGAGCGACGACGTTGCCGCGACCGTGCAGAAGGTCTTTCGCAAACGCGACCCCCAGTAAGGTGGGCACTCTGTGACCTGTGCCTCGCACGCATTAACAATTCGGCACATTGGGCATCTTTCAGTGTGAAGGATTATGATGAAGTGCGAAAACACTGCCAGCTCATGATGAAAGGGGTTGTGCATGAACGGCCAACGACAGGCCTATTGGGCTCATTCGCGAGCGCTGATCACGCGTGACAAGGGGTGGATAAAGCCGATCCTCGTGCTCGGCGCTGCCCTTCTTGTGCCCATAGCGGGCTTGATCGGCGTCATGGGTTATGTGCTCGAATGGGCGCGCCTCATCGCATGGGGCGTCGATGCCTCGCCCAAACAGAGAAACGTCAACGTGGGCGAGTGCATGGCGAGCGGTTGGCGTGGCTTCGTGGTGGCGCTTGCCTATGCGCTCGTTGCTTCCCTCGTCAACGTGCTGGTGACGATGATGTTCGGTGACAACTTCTTCACGAACCTCTTAACCTCGCTGTTCTCGTTCGCGATGGGCATCATGGGGTCGCTGGCAGCGCTTCATGCCGCCATCTACCAGAAGATATCCGCCGGCTTCAGCTTCGATAGGTTCGCTGAGCTGCTCAAACGTGACAAGGAAGGGTTCGCGCGGGCCGTGCTCGCGTACGTGCTGGTGAGCCTCGTCATCGGTTGTGCGCTTGGCCTTTTGTACTCCGTGGCCATCATGCCTATCGCGGTGCGCCTGAGCTATAGCCTCGCGGGATTCGACCTCATGAACTTACGACACCTGACCTCCTCGGAGTTCCGGTACGTGATGGGCGAGATCATGCGCGCCATTGCTGCTGAGGCACCCGTGCTTGCCGTCCTTTTGTACGTCTCTTCTGCAGTCGTGGCGTTCACCATGCTCGTCCAGTACACGGCCTTGGCGCTCTGGCTTCGGCAGTTCAACGTCCCCGCATGGGGTGCCGAGGGCGACCCGCTACCGGGATCGTACGCAGGACTACCTGCGGCTGGTGGAGCCTATGGGCAGCCGGCCCAGGGGCAACCGTATGGGCAGAATGGGTACGGGCAGTCCTACGGGTACGATGCGCGAGGGCAGGCGAACGGCTACCAGCAACCCTATGGGCAGCAGCCAAACGCCCAACAACCCTACGGGCAGCCGACCTATGGACAGCAGCCGTATGTGCAACAGCCAAACGCCCAACAACCCTACGGGCAGCCGACCTATGGACAGCAGCCGTATGTGCAACAGCCAAACGCCCAGCAGCCCTATGGGCAGCCGGGATATCCCCAGCAGACGGGCTCGTATGCACCGCAGTCTGGCGCGCAGCCTGCACAACAGGCAGGACAGACGGGATACGTGCCCACGCAACAGCAGAGCGCTCCGACCATGGTTCCCGTTCCGCTGCCTATTGGCGGCCAATCCCAGCCGGTTGAGCAGCCTCAGACGGCGAACCCCGTCTTCCAGATGCCTCCCGTCCAGGGGAAGACAGGGGAGCAGGCTGCGCAGGTTCCTGTTCCGGACGACCAGCCGGTCCAGGTCGCGCAGCCCTACGTGCCCGCTTCGGCGGATGAGCAGGTCAGCGCCGAGACGCCGTCTTCTTTCTTCAACCAGGTGCAGGCTATGGAGGGGAGCCTGTCTGGTGCGGAACCGGAGGTCCAGGATGCACCGATTCCTGTAGACGCTGTCCCTCTGGCCGTGCCTGATGCAGATGTGGCTGAACGCGTCGAAGCGCAGGTAGATGACCGTGTCAGCACGCCTGAAGCGGTTGAGCCGAAGACCGAATCATACGCCATCCCTGAACCAATCATCCTGCCTCCTGCCGCAACCATCGCATCACCTGCGCCCCAGGCGAGCGTTTCTGCGAACACGTATCAGGTCAGCGCACCTGTGCAGGAACCGGTTGTCGAAGCGACGTGCGACGACGACCCCATTGAGGTGGGCGATATCATCGGCGCACAGGGCGAACGCGTTGTCGAGGTGATCAGCCTCTCTGGTGCGCCGAGGCCGAAGCGGGTCAGCGGAGCGGCGACTGCCGAGGCAGGGAGCACTTCGACTGGCGAAGACCCTGCGGCTGCCCCGGCAGACGGCGACGCTACGAGCCTGCCCGAAGACGGCTCTGAGAGCGGAGAAGCATAGGGAGCATATCCGAGTGACGCACCGTGGCTCCAGGCTCAGACGAGCGTGGGGTGCCATACGTGTGTCTGTGGACGAGAGATGGTGTTACCAATTCCCAGATCGGAGAGCTCAGGGTATCGAACAGGGTCCCTATCTGCGGAAAAGCTTTCCTGCAGCAGATAGTATGCAGATAGCGGCTCAATTCACGTCAGATACGCCGTGTAAGCTGTGGTCAGAGGTAGGAACTGTATAGGAAGAGGGCGTGCAGGCATGAGATTGTGGTGAGAGTTTAGAGGCAGCGCCATCCAAGAAATTATCGTTGCACAAGGCACCCAAGCTGCGCTATCATCGCAATTTGCATGTCTCCTGCTCCGGATGCACCTTCACTAACCGGAGCCGTCAGCCCAGAGGAGGTGACCACATGAAGGCTTATGAACTGCTGTTTTTTGTCGATCCCGCGTCCACCGATGAGGCCCGTGCCGGCGCTATGAAGCGCATCGAAGTCGCCATTGCCGATGAAGGTGGCGTTATCGACAGCGTCGAGAACTGGGGTAAGCGCAAGCTTGCCTTTGAAGTCGACCACATCACCGAGGGTGACTATACCCTCATCAACTTCCACGCAGATCCTACCCAGATCACGGAGCTCGATCGCGTCCTGCGCATCAATGACGCCGTTAAGCGCCACATGATCGTCCGTCGTACCGACAAGGACTAAACGTCCGCATGGAAGGGCCGGATGCGTCCGGCCATGAAGGGCAGTGAGCACAATGAGTATCAACAGGGTGAACATCTCGGGTAACCTCACACGCGACCCGGAGCTGAAGGCAACGCAGGGCGGCACGTCCGTGCTCACCTTTGGCGTCGCCGTGAACGACCGCCGTCGTAACCCGCAGACCGGCGAGTGGGAGGACTATCCCAACTTCGTGGACTGCGTGGTCTTTGGTGGCCGTGCCGAGCCGCTCTCCCGGTTCCTCTCCAAAGGCTCGAAGGTGGCCATCGAGGGCAAGCTGCGCTACAGCTCGTGGGAGCGTGACGGGCAGCGCCGCAGCAAGCTCGAGGTCATCGTTGACGAAATCGAGTTCCTCTCCCAGAGGGGCCAGGGGCAGGGTCAGTACTCCCAGAACCAGGGCCAGAGCTATGGTGGTCAGTCATATGGCCAGTCTGACGCTCCGTCCTATGGTGCACCTTCGTATGCCGCGCCCGCTCCTGTCCAGCGCACCCCCGTCCAGGCACCTCCCTCACAGGATATCTACGACGAGGACATTCCGTTCTAAGAGCTTCGGGTGGCGCACGCCACCAACAGAAAGGCATTAAGACATGGCTAGGAGAATTCCTGAAGATCAGCGCCAGCCGCGTCGCAAGTACTGCCAGTTCTGCAAGGAGAACGTGGACTTCATCGACTACAAGGACACGCAGCTCCTGCGCAAGTACATGACTGACCGCGGCAAGATCAAGCCGCGCCGCGTCACTGGCGCCTGCACGCAGCATCAGCATGACATCGCGCTTGCCATCAAGCGCGCCCGCGAAATGGCACTCGTGCCGTACACCGTCTCCGTGGTCTCGAGCCGCGGTAGCCGCAGCCGCGGCTAGTCCCCTCTAAGGAGAAACGCATGAAAGTCATCCTCCTGACAGAGCTGAGGGGCAAGGGCGGCGAAGGTGACGTCATCGACGTCGCCCAGGGCTATGCGGAGAACTTCCTGTTCCCCAACAAGATCGCCCAGCCCGCTACCCCCGGCAACATCAAGCAGCTGGAAGAGCGTCGCCACAACATCGAGAAGCGCGAGCAGCAGCGCATCGCTGATGCTGAGGCCCTGCGCGCTCAGATCGAGGGCAAGGCCGTTACCGTCGATGCGCGCATCGGCGAGGAGGGCCAGCTCTTCGGTTCCATCACGTCCGCCCAGATCGCCGATGCCATCGCTTCCCAGCTTGGCGTCGAGGTCGACCGCAAGCGCGTCAGCCGTGGCAATGCCATCAAGCAGGCTGGCCGCCACGAGGTCGAGGTCAACTTCTATCGCGACATCACCGCCAAGTTCTTCGTGCTCGTGGGCGTCACCGACGACGCTCCCGCCGCGGAGCCCGAGGTTGAGGTCGTCGAAGAGGCCGAGACCGCCGAGGAGACGGACGCCGAGTAGTCCGCTTCCTGCAACGGGTGTTCGCTTTTAGGTGTTTGCGAACACGTTCGCTGCCAAAGGCGCCAACTGGTATTTTCAACAATACCAGCAGGTAACAAGGGTATCGAACAGGGAAAACATCTGTTCTAAAATTGGGAACCTCCCGCGTCTGATCACCAGGCCGGGAGGTTCCTTTTTGTGTATACAATTTATTTAACAAGCTATCTACCTGCGGAAACGCAAATCTCATTTGGCGGCACTGCATATTCTGATCACCCCGCCCGTTCATCTTTTGTAGGTGTTCTAGTAACTATTCGGATTGTTGAAAACCGCTCGCAGAAAATTTTCGAAAGTTGTCGAAAACTAAGAAAACTTGCAAATCACGTGGTCAGTGCGTCTGAGAATCAACAATCGCCTGTTGAATCACGTTATAAGGTTCTATGGTCGTAGCACGCGCACGTGCAAATAAGGTACGATTCGTTCCACAAGCGAACAGACGGGAAAAGAACGCATGCCAGACGACTATCGTGCGCAAAACGCAAGGGGTTCCGAGCTGTCCCAGGCAGCAAACGCCTCCATGCCACAGGATCTCGAAGCCGAGAAATCCGTGCTCTCGGCGATGATCCTGTCGGAGGACGCGCTACAGGAATCGCTCATCGAGCTTTCGGAGCGCGACTTCTACCTGCACTCTCACCGTGCGATTTACCACGCCATGCACGAGATGTTCGACAAGGCCGTGCCCGTCGACCCGGTGTCGCTGGCTGACTACCTCAAGAGCGAGGGGGAGCTCGAGCGCGTCGGCGGCATGAGCTACCTGCTCGAACTCAACAACAACACGCTGTCGCTGGCCAACTGGCGCCACCATGCCGAGATGCTGCGCCGCGATGCGACCCTGCGTGAGATCATCGCGGCCTCCGCGCGCATCACGGCCCTAGCCTTCGACGCGCCGGAAGACACGAAGGAAGTCGTCGACTCTGCCGAGCGCATGATCTTCTCGGTGACCAACCGCGACGTCCGCAACAGCTATTCCACGCTCGAGGACGTCATGACTACGCTCTACGGAGAGCTTGCCGAGGCAGAGGCGAACCCGGGGCAGCTCGGCGTCATGACCGGCTTCAACGGCATCGACGCACGACTCCAGGGCCTGCGCCCCGGACAGATGGTGGTCATCGGCGCCCGCCCCGGTGTGGGCAAGACCTCCTTCGCGCTCAACCTGTGCATCAACGCGGCCGTCAAAGGCGCCTCGGTTGCGTTCTTCTCGCTCGAGATGAGCAAGACCGAAATCGCGCAGCGCCTGCTGTCCGCGCAGGCGAAGATTCCCCTCTCCGCCATCCGCGGCGCGCGTATCCAGAACAGCCAGTGGGAGTCGATCATCCGCGCGACCGAAGACCTCTCGAAGCTCGACGTGATGATCGATGACACGCCCGGCACCACGGTCACCGAAGTGCGCGCGAAGGCGCGCCGCATGCTCAATGGCAAGAGCAACGGCCTCGTGATCCTCGACTACCTGCAGCTCGTCTCGCCCCCCTCGGGTGGCCGCCGCTCTGACAGCCGTGCGACCGAGGTTTCCGAGATGAGCCGTGGCATCAAGATCATGGCAAAGGACCTCGGTGTGCCGGTCATCGCGCTCTCGCAGCTCTCGCGTCAGGTCGAGAGCCGTACCGGCAAGCGCCCGCAGCTCTCTGACCTGCGCGAGTCGGGCTCCATCGAGCAGGACGCCGACATCGTCATCCTGCTTGACCGCTCCATGACGCCCGAGGAGGCAGAACGCGCCGAACGGCCCGACGAGGGCGTGACCGACTTCATCATCGCCAAGAACCGTTCCGGCCCGCTCGACACGGTCAAGCTCATGTTCCTGCCTGGCTCGACGAAGTTCGTCGAAGTGGACATGACGCACGAGCAGTAGGCTCGTATGCGGCCCAGGAGCCGCACGGCCGCGGCCATAGCGGCACCAGCAGGACAAAATCCGCAGTTGGCGTAGCAAATCCATGTTTGCTTGCCACTACGGAGCAGCGTGCGGCTGAGCTCGCCTATACTTGATTTCGCAAAACCATGCACGTGCGTGCGCTAGAAAAGGAGCTGCCATGTCAGCAACAGTGCTTGTGGGTACCCAGTGGGGCGACGAGGGCAAGGGCAAGGTAACCGACCTCATCTCCGGCGACTTTGACGTGGTCTGCCGCTATGCGGGCGGTGCCAACGCCGGCCACACCGTCATCGCCAACGGCAAGAAGCTTGCGCTGCACCAGGTGCCGTCGGGCGTCATGTATGAGGGCACCACGCCCATCATCGGCAACGGCTGCATCGTCGACCCCGAGATCCTCCTCGGCGAGATCGACATGCTCGAGGGCCAGGGAATCTCCTGCGACGCCCTCAAGATCTCGGGCAACGCCCACATCGTCATGCCCTACCACAAGGACCTTGATGGCGCGCACGAGAAGAAGCTCGGCAAGAACCTCATCGGCACCACCAAGCGCGGCGTCGGCCCCACCTACATGGACAAGATGAACCGCACCGGCCTGCGCATCCAGGACATGCTCGACGAGAAGATCTTCCGCCAGAAGCTTGAGAGCGCGCTCGCCTATACCAACCCCATCCTCGAGAAGGTCTACGAGATGCCCACCTACTCGGTCGAGCAGATCTGCGAGACCTACCTGCCCATGGCTGAGCGCATCCGCCCCTACATCTGCGAGAGCTCGCTTTTCCTCAACGAGCAGCTCGAGGGCGGCAAGAACATCCTCTTCGAGGGCGCCCAGGCGACCATGCTCGACATCGACCACGGCACCTACCCCTTCGTGACCAGCTCCAACTGCACCGCCGGCGGCGCCGTCACGGGCTCGGGCGTGGGCCCCGTGCACATCAAGCGCGTGCTCGGCATCGCCAAGGCCTACCTCACCCGCGTGGGTTCGGGCCCGTTCCCCACGGAGCTCTTCGACGAGGTGGGCGACAAGCTCGGCGAGGTCGGTCACGAGTATGGCGTTACCACGGGCCGCAAGCGCCGTTGCGGCTGGTATGACGCGGTGGTCGTGAACTACGCCGCCCGTGTGAACGGCCTCACGGACCTCGCCATCACCAAGCTCGACGTGCTCGGCTGCCTGGACGAGATCAAGGTCTGCGTCGCCTACGAGTGCGACGGCAAGATCTACAAGACCGTGCCCGAGCACCAGAGCGTGTTCTACCATGCCAAGCCGGTCTACGAGACCCTGCCCGGCTGGAAGTGCGACATCTCCGGCATCCGCAACTTCTACCAGCTGCCGCGCGAGGCCAAGGACTACATCGACTTCCTCGAGCAGCTCGCGGGCGTGCGCGTGAGCATCATCACCGTCGGCCCCGACCGCGATGAGACCATCGACCGCTACTGGCACTAAGGTTTAGTCACACGAAGGAGCGGGTCCAGGGGACAACCCTGGGCCCGCTCTTCTGTGCTGATACGAAGCGCGTTGCTGAACACCATGCCGTCACGTCTGTCGTGCATCACATCGTAGGTGACTGCTTCTAGCACTGATGACGTGCTGCTAGGCGGGGCTCCCATAGGACAAAACGCGGGTTTCTATAGCTTAAAGACGGCGTTTATACAGGAGATATGCGTCTGAAGGGCGTTTGTACTTTCTGAATCGTACACAAACGAAAGATTTTGCAGCGAATCCTGCAGGAACGTAATCGTGATTGCGTTTATGTACGATTCAGAAAGTACATCCGAGCAGTTTTATGCGTTTCTCCGAAGGAGCAAACGCATCTTTGGGCATACGGATACCTGCCCGAGCGGCCAGTATCCTTGCAAGCTCAGTCATCTGTTCAATGCTCCTGAGCTGGTCGTTTGTCACGAACTTGACAACATATCCCATCGATTCGAGGGCCAGTTGCCGCGCATAATCGTGTCCATAGGCACGCTGGTTATCGTGGTGTTCGCGCGATTGGTACTCAAACGCAGTGTATGCGTTGCGCCACAGCGCATCGCAGACCACCGATCGGCTGCCACAAATGGCAGCTGCATGGTCGTCGAGCGGGATAACGGCGTTCATCTCAGGCTTGGGGAGCCCAAAGCCACCCAAGCGCCGTGGGAGATAGAGGGGGAGCACCATCTCGGTCTCTTTAGGCGACCCCGAGTTGGGAAGCGTGTAGCGCAACGCCTGTCGCATGGTTTTGACACCGTGAACTCCGTCGAGTCCCACGAGGAACGATTCCGCCTCGTCCGGGGCGAGTAGTGGTTTCCTCGAAAAGATGCTTCGGTTTTGATTGTCACCAGTAAGTCGATAGATACCGCAGAGGCTCATGGCGAGCTTGATGGTTCCGATGAGGTCGAGCTCATTTGCGCATTGAAGAAGGCAGAGTGCGGGGCATGCCACCATGATGTCCTCGCTCAGCTGACAAAAAGATGCGCGGGACACACGGCTTGGAAGCACGTGTGCCTTGATGCCGCTCCAGCAACGACGATGCTCTTGGGATGGGACGATGACGTCGAGTGCCTCGTGAGGATCGAGTTGGAGAGCTGTCATGAAGCCGTCAAGTGTTTCTACGCCAAAGGCATCGCGCGCGATACGAAGAAGCTCGCTCTTTTGTGGAACGTGGGAAGACGCAAGGGGAACACGTTCGAGGTCCACATCGAGGGCGAGGCGACTCTCGAAGATGCGCTTTGCGGTGGTATGTCCTAGGAAAACAGCCATGAGAGAAGCATAGATATCGTATCTGGCGCGTAGTTAGCAGATAGCTGCGCGAAGTCTGCAGCAGACTGAAGAATCAGCAGGTGAAGGGCCCTGTTGACAACCAATTACTTGATAGCTCACAAGAGCGCCGCTCAAAGAATCACCATGATGGGAGACATTGGAATGAATGATGCGTTGTTTCACATCGGCGTGTGTCGGTCCCATAGCCCCTCAAGCTCAGCGTTTGACAATACCAAACCAGACGTCTGCTGTGCAACTTATACAATGGTTAGAGTATGAAGATGAGACGTACGAGAAGATGTGCCGACGGCTGAATTAAGAATCGCGCAAGAACTGGCTTCTCGTTGGCTGATCAGTGATATCCACATCTCCAAGGAGGTGCGTATGCATCGCGCAAACCACGTGTTGAAATGGCTTGCCGTCAGCTTTGCGGTGCTTGCCGTGGCCGCAGTTCTAGTGATTGTCGCGCTCAAACTGCAGTGCTTTACCATGGTGCTCGCCCTGTCTTTCGTCTCCCTCTTCCTGGCGATGGTGATCGTTTGGCGCTCTCTGTCGCGCGGCAGCTGGTCGCGACTCGCCAAATGGGCGGCTCTATGCGTGCTGACCGGCGCATACGTGCTGGTCATCCCCCTCGCATATCACAAATGGCCTCTCGGGCTATGGGGCACTATAGCCACAACGTTTGAAAGCGTCCGATGGGGGTTCAAGACACTCGTCGGTGGAGTTCCCGTGGGAGATGCCATCAAAGAGATGAAGGACCTCGTTGGCGGAGCCGACAGTCCCATTACGCAAGGGCAGCTCAAGGCCTACGTAATCCTCCTTGACATATATACCATCGCGATGCCCCTGCTCGCTGTCGCCGCTCTGCTTGACAAGTTCAAGACAGGGCTCGAAAAGCCCAAACTCTGGTGGTTCTCTATTGGCAATGAGGTTGCCTACATCTTCGATGACTTCGACGAGCGCACTCAGACGCTCGTCGACAGCATCTGCAAGGCGTCCGATGGGACAAGAACCCAATTTGGGGTGACAGAGCGTGGTACCGAAAAGGGCAGTGAGTCCGATGCCGTCGTGCGGGCCGTACACCATACGCTGAAGGATGCGTATCGTCATCCTGGCGATCCATCTGCAGGCGAGCTGCTTCCTTCTCCTGCGAACGCCGGTAAGGACAAATTCCCATTCATCGTCATCTGCAACACAAGGGTCAGTGCGAGTGTGAAGGAGAGGCTCGAGCTCTATCAGGCAAGCAAGGCAACGGTGATAGCTACGAGCCTGGATGCCGCAACCGCGACCGCATACCTAGGTGAAATGAAAGCGCTCCATACGTTCTATATCGGTGCAGACAAAAGCGCGAATGTCCAGCGTGCGGCGCAGCTCATGAAGACGCTGGACGAGGACGACCGACAGCCACAGGCGGAAAAGCACCACGTATACTGCCTGTCAAACACAGATGAGTCGATGCTAATCTTCGATGCGCTTGCACAGCAAAAGCTCAGGGAGATACCTGAAGACAAGCGCTCAGAATGGCTTGCCGACCGAGCGACCCTTCGGCTCATCTCTGAGCCACGAGAGCGCATGCTCAATCTCTTGACCGAGAAACCCCTGTTCAGCGTACTCAACAACGGGGGAAAGCGTCTGACCGTGCTCATTGTGGGACTGGGCGAAAACGGCATCGAGGCGCTCAAAGATGCCTACTGGATTGGCTGCATGCGCGATGTCCGCCTGCGCATCATCGGCATCGACAAGGATGCGGACCGCATAAGGGCCGTACTGGAAGATTCTTGCCCTGAGATGTTCGACCTTGGCAAGCGCCGGCATGCGGTTTCTATAATCAGGGCTGATGTAGAGACTGGTCAGCTCAAGAAGACCCTGGACAAGTGCATTTCAGCGGATCCGGAGTCTGACGAGCGTGTATACGCGATAGTCGCACGCGGGAACGACGAGCTCAATCTGCAAACCGCCATCAAGCTCAGGCGCATTTTCTCCTACCGTGGCCTCGAGCACCAGATTTCTTCGACGGACGCGAACACGAGGCGCAGAACCATGATCATGCCTCTCATCAGGGGTTCGGTTGTGGCAAAGGCGGCGGAGAGCCTGGTAAGCGACGACAAGGGGGCCGAGTTCCAGAAGTTCGAGCTCACCCCCTTTGGTTCTCGTGCCGAGGTGTTCTCATACGAGAACATCGTGTGCTCCGCATGGGAACAGGTTGCCGTTTCCGTCTGTGCTGCATACGACGCGGTTCACAGCGACCAACGAAAGAACTGCAAGCAGATTGGCTGGAAGGCGGACAGGCAATCGACGTTTGCCCAGTACAACTCCTTCGAGATCAAGAAGCTCTCGAATCGCGTCTGTGCACGGCATATCCCCTATAAGCTCTGGTCGATGGGCGACCATGATACAGCGATGGAGGTTTTGGCACACTGGAAAAAGCAGCTGGGTGTGGGAGAGGCTCAATTTGAGCAGTTGATGACCCCTTGGAGCCTGAATTCGGGCATCACGCTCGAAGACGAGCGGCAGGCTATAGGGCACTACCACGATCCCATCTCCAAACTTGCCGCCCTCGAGCATGATCGCTGGTGGGCCTTCTATCAGGCCTGTGGCTGGAGAGGCATTACGGTCGAAGACGTTGAGGAGCTTGCCAAGGCCGAGGCCATCTCGCGCAAAGCCCACCAATCCGCCAAGCTTCTCATGCACGGCTACATGTGTCCCGTCGAGGAGCTTGCCGCGAGGGGAGAGGCATGGAACGACGACCCCTTCGTCTACGATCGCGCCATCGTTATCGAGTTGGATCGTGAACTTGCGCGAACCGTGGTTAGCGAGGTATGAGCTGCAGCTGAATGGCGACGCATCTGTACGTGAAAGCACCCGCAGGGCCGCGTGGCCTTGCGGGTGCTTTGCCATTGCTGCGTGAGAGTCTGACCTCAGCTGTCCTGCGTAGCGTACAACCTGCGGACTTCGTCGAAACTGCCCTCTGCCTGCAGGATCTTGCCCAGACCGATGTAGGCGTCTGCGTCCTTGCTCTTATCGCCTGTGAGCTTGGCATACGGCACGAGATCGGGATGGCGCCTACGGTTGTTGTCGCGGACGTCCGCATACTCCCAGTTGTTCATGAAGTGGAAGCGCATCCAGCGGATGTGCTCGATCTCTTGGAGCTCGTCTCGCAGGGCGTTATCGAGCTCCATGTAGCGCTCACTGCACTGCTCCAGTGTCATGGCCTCGCTGACCTCGAAGCCCCGTTCCTGCAGCAACCGGTACTTCACCGCATCGTGTGCAGCCACGGCGTAGTTCGACCTGCGCAGGAAGCCGCTCATTCCCTCGTGCCAGCTCTCGAGGAAGAGCGGGCACCTAAGGCAACCGCTCATGTCATCGCCCAGTGCCTTGAGGCGATTGTCACGGATTGCCTCACGCTGCTCGTCATCGGAGCTTTGCGTTATTTCGCCCCAATCTGCATGGTTCTTGCAGCGGGGGCACGCATTGCAGCGCTCGGTGCTCAGCCCGTAGAAGACATCGTGCAGCTTACCGTTGTTATGGTTGCGCTCATCCATCACGAACGCGCTGGTAAGAAGGCTTGACTTCATGCCGAACAGGGTCACGCGATTCTTGTTCGTCCCCCTGAACTTTACGTTGAAAAGCCGCTCATAGCTCTTGTCCGCACATAGCACGTGAACCTCACCGCAGGTGAGCGAAAGCAGCTGGGAGGCAATCTGCGGGTTCTCTGCATATGCACCGCAGACGATGACGCGATCTGCGTCCTCGAACAGTTCGATGCAGTTCGTCCAAGAGGCGTCCATGAAGGTTATGCTGTCACCCTCTGCTGTCGTGCTTGCTCCGCTTGCAGCATGCGCGTCCCCAACTACGTTCACATGCGCAACCTTGTCCAGCTGGGGGTGCATGTTGCGATACGTGCCGAAATCGCCGACGACCGTGTAGTTCGTGCCGCCCTTCACCGAGTAGACGTTCACCAGCAAACCCTGCGTGAGGAGGGATTCCGCATATGCGCCGCTGCCAATGAGCGCGATCTTTTCGTCAGCCAACACGGGATGGCGATACCAGTAGTCTTCGGCACAGGCCTGAGCCAAGCTGAAGGGGAGAATCCGCTCGTCCTCCATGCCCTCGGCAACGAATTCGTCGAGCTTGATGTGGATGTCCTTCGCCTTCTCCATCTGGCGCTCGTTCTTTGCGAGGAACGCGAGCGCATCAGCGTCCTTGTCGAAGAGCAAAACCTGGCTCGTCATCTCAAACGACAGGGGGCTATCGCCCGTTATGACCGTGCGACCCTTCTTCTCGAGGTTCTTTGCCAGGGCACCCACCAGCTCATCGTCGCCATGAAGGGCGATGGCGTCAGGGTCAGCGGCCTTCTTGAGGGTACGCACCGTGCTGCCCACGTATTTGATACCAGACAAGAAGAACGTGCAGAGCACGCCGTATGCAAGCACGAAGCCCAGCCAACGCGCAATCTCGATGAAGACGTTCGTCTCCACGAGGCTCGTCTCAAAACGCAGGTATTTGAAGCTCTCGAGCAGGGACGGATAGAAGGGCTCGCCCGTGAGCCCATGCCCAATCGTTCCGAACGTAATGATGAGGAGCGGGAAGATGATCGTGAGCCATCCCGCTTTGCTGAACAGACTTTTCTTCTCGGACTTTTCGCCCTTGTTCCCGTCTGCCATGAGAATCCCCTCGTGTAGCTGCTCGGTAGCCCATCGGTGCTTCTATGATGACAGCTCCGCGCGCGCAGATGGCGCAGACTTCTCCGATATGCCTAATTTGGGCAGGCAAGAACGGGGGTTGGCCCTCTGCGACTCATTGGGCGCGGCAGGCAAGAGCGAGGATGGGCCCTTGTGAGCCTTTCGATGCAGAGCGAGCTCAGTCTTCGCAGATTGAGGCATGTTCTCATCTATTTCGGAAACGCTGCCAAACGTCATCTATTCCCGCTGTATCGACAAGAGACTCGAAGGGGCTGACGGCAGGCGTCAGCCCCCGAAGCGTTGTCCCGTGTCCGATCCGGGCAGCGATCCCGGAATTTGGCGCTCTGCCCCACTTGCAACAAGCTGATGAAGCTCGGCTGCAGTTTGGGGGGAGGGGAAGGTTCGGCTCTATACTTGACGGATGAGAACGTACCGTAAGGCCCGCCGCGGCGGGCCGAGACGTGAGGAGAATATCATGGCCGAGAAGATCGACATCCTGTTGCTAGGTGCGGGCGGGCGCGAGCATGCCCTGCTCAAGAAGCTCTCCGAGTCCCCGCGCGCGGGCAAGCTCTGGGTGGCGCCGGGTAACGGCGGCATGCTGCAGCTGGCCGAGGTCGCGCCGGTCAACCAGGAGGACGGCGACCAGGTGGCCACGTGGGCAGCCGAGAACGGTATCGGCCTCGTGGTCATCGGTCCTGAGGCCCCGCTCGTGGCAGGCGTGGGCGACGCGGTGCGCGCGAAGGGCATCGCGTGCTTCGGCCCCAGTGGCCAGGCGGCGCAGATGGAGGGCTCCAAGGAGTTCGCCAAGCAGGTCATGGCACGCGCGGGCGCGCCGACCGCTGCCTACCAGTCCTTCACGGACGAGACCGCCTGTGCGGAGTACGTGCGCAAGCTGGGTGGCCCCATCGTCATCAAGGCCGACGGCCTGGCCGCGGGCAAGGGCGTCATCGTGGCGGCGACCACCGACGAGGCCCTCGCGGGCGTGCACGAGTGCTTCACCGCCTTTGGCGACGCGGGCAACACCGTGATCGTGGAAGAGATGCTCGAAGGCCCCGAGTGCAGCCTGCTCGCGCTCACCGACGGCACCACGCTCGTGCCGCTGGCCACCTCCCAGGACCACAAGCGCGCCCTCGACGGCGACAAGGGCCCCAACACGGGCGGCATGGGCGTCTACTCTCCCGTGCCCATCCTGCTTGACGGCGAGCTCGAGCAGATGACTGCCATCATGCAGCGTGTGGTCGACCAGCTCCGCGCCGACGGCATCACCTACTCCGGCTGCCTCTACGGTGGCTTCATGCTCACCAAGGACGGCCCCAAGGTGCTCGAGTTCAACGCGCGCTTCGGCGATCCCGAGACGCAGGTCGTGCTGCCGCGCATGCAGGCCGACCTCGTGGAGGCGTTCCTCGCCTGCGATAACGGCACCCTGTCTGACGTGCCCATCACCTGGGGCGATGACTGGGCCGTCTCCGTGGTGCTCACGAGCGCGGGCTATCCGGGCAGCTACGAGAAGGGCAAGGTCATCACCGGCATCGAGGACGCCAACGCCATGGACGGCGTGACGGTCTACCATGCGGGCACCGCGCTCGGCGAGAATGGCGAGGTGCTCACCGCTGGTGGTCGCGTGCTTGACGTGACGGCCGTGGCCCCCACGTTCGAGGCCGCGCGCGCCCAGTCCTACGCTGCCTGCGAGAAGATCGACTTCGAGGGCAAGACCTTCCGCACCGACATCGGTCTCAAGGCCATTTTGGGGCGCGAGAACCTGTAGGAGGACCACATGGCCGAAGACAAGGACATCATCGAGGTCGTGCCGGACACGAACCTCACGACCAGCGATGACGTGCTGATGTTCGATCACGCCCGCGAACTCGACGGCGCGCTGAACGACATGAAGGGCAGTGCCCAGGCATTCGTGCTCGACGGGGACCGCCTCGAGAACGACCACGCGTCGGGCGAGCCGGTGCGTCGCCCCTTCACCATGGGTGACGACGATCCGCGCGACGTCAACCTGTGCGAGCGCGTGGAGGATGAGGACGTGGTCTTCACGGGCCGCATCTTCAACGTCGACCGCCTGAAGGTCAAGCTGCCCAACGGCAACGAGTCCCTGCGTGACGTGGTGCGCCATCCGGGCGCGGTGGCCATCGTGGCGCTCACCGACGACGGGCGCATCTGCCTCGTGCGCCAGTACCGCGCCGCCCTCGGGCGCGTGACCGTTGAGATACCTGCGGGCAAGCTCGACCCCGGCGAGGACCCGATGGATTGTGCCGTGCGCGAGCTGCACGAGGAGACGGGCATGCGTGCCGATAACATGGCCTTCCTCACGACCATCGCCACAGGCGTGGGCTTCTGCGATGAGCTCATCCACATATACATGGCCACGGGCCTCAGCTTCGATCGCTCAGACCCAGATGCGGACGAGTTCATCAACGTCGACCTCGTCGCACTGCCCGAATTCATCGACGCGGTGCTCGATGGCAAGGTCGAGGACGCCAAGACCATCGTCGGCGCGCTCATCTGCGACTCGGTCGCCCATCGCCTGGCACCCCAGGAGTAAGCAGCACAAACAAGCAATAAAAACGCGCCCCGCGGCTGAGCTGCGGGGCGCGTTCGTGTGCGTGTCGCCTGTGTCTTTGCTATGCCAGAAGCGAGGTCATCTTGCCGAGCGTGGGCTCGAAGCTCACGCCGCGCACCTCGAAGTCGGGCTGCTGCGAGGTCACGCGCATGGCGTCGACCACGAGCTCGCTCGCGAACGCGACGGAATCGTAGAGCGACTGGCCGGCCATGATGGCGCCGAGAAGCGCGCTCGCGTAGAGGTCGCCCGTGCCGTGCAGCATGTAGGGGAGGAGCTCGCCCGAGACCTCCGCGAGATCGCAGTCAACGCCGGCGAGGTAGTTGCGGATGAGGCCGTCGCCACGCACGACGCCCTTGAGCACGACGTTCTTGGCGCCGCGCTCGAGCAGCGCGTCGATGGCGGCGCGCACGTAGGCGTCGTCCACGTCCTGGCCCTGGTAGGGCATGCCGGTGATGATGGAGACCTCGGTCAGGTTGGGCGTGAGCAGGTCGGCGCCGTCGGCGAGGGCAGCCATGGCATCGCAGAGCTCGTCGGTGTAGGTGACGTACTTCTGGCCGCCGTCGCCCATGACGGGGTCAACCACGCGCAGGGCCTTGGGATGCTCGCGGTAGAGGCGCTGGATGGCCTCGACCTGTTCGGCGGCACCAAGGAAGCCGGAGTAGATGGCGTCCACCTCGACGCCCTCCTCGACCCAGGCGTCCAGGTAGTCGGTGAGCATGTCGGTCGTATCGTGCATGTACCACTTGGGGAAACGCGTGTGGGCAGAGAAGAGGCCGGTCGGCACGGGGCAGACGTCGCAGCCTGCGGCAGAGAGGACCGGGATGGCCACACCGAGCGAGCATTTGCCGTAGCCACACAGGTCGTGGACAGCGGCGATGCGCGGGATGTAGGCACCCTCGCGTTTGTACAGGTACAGATCTTTGGCGTTGTTCATGATGATTTCCTTTCACGCGGACTGATGGACCAACGCTTGGGGCGGAAGTCTAGCAGTTCAGGGAAGGATTGCAAGAAGAACACGTAAAGGGCGCAAATGAGAGGGATTAAGACGAAATAGTCTGCTCATTTTCGTTTCCTTTGTCGCGCTTGCCTTGCCACGACCATCCCTAGGCGTAAATCCGTAGAATGGTACGCAGTGAAGCGACCTGAGGAGGAGCAATGGCCACACCGCTTGTTGGCATCATCATGGGTTCGAAGTCAGACCTGCCGGTCATGGAAGCCTGCATGGCACAGCTCGATGAGTTCGGCGTGCCCTACGAGCTGGTCATTGCCTCGGCACATCGCAACCCCGCCAAGGTCCACGAGTGGGCGAGCTCCGCGGCGGACCGCGGGCTCAAGGTCATCATCGCGGCGGCGGGCAAGGCGGCCCATCTCGGTGGCGTCGTCGCGGCATACACGCCGCTGCCCATCATCGGCGTGCCCATGAAGACGAGCGACCTCGGCGGCATGGACTCGCTGCTCGCCATGGTCCAGATGCCCTCTGGTGTGCCCGTCGCCTGCGTGGCGATCAACGGCGCCAAGAACGCCGCCATCTATGCGACCCAGATTCTCGGCGCTACGATGGACGAGTACCGCACCACCATTGTCGATTTCAAGCGCGGCATGGCTGAGGCCTAGTCGCGAAGGACGAGCGAGGAAGACATGCCCGGTAAGCACATGAGTCAGGACGCCGGTGCGTCCAAGAAGCCCGAGACCTCCGCTTCGCGTCATGCGGCCCACGCCGCGAAGCCCACGCCGAGCCACGCCGCAGCCCCTGCGGCGGGCCAGGCTGCCGCGAAGTCCACGCCGAGCCACGCCGCAACCCCTGCGGCGGGCCAGGCTGCCGCGAAGTCCACGCCGAGCCACGCCGCAACCCCTGCGGCGGGCCAGGCTGCCACGAAGACGACGGCGCAAACCAAGCAGAGCGCGGTCGTGGCGCCCGAGCCGGCAGCTCCCCTGCGCTCCAAGGCAACGCGACGCAATTCGGACGACAGACGCTCGGCCGCGAAGTCCAAGAAGCGCAACGCACGCCACCTCGCGTCGAACATCCTCATCGTGCTGGGCATCGTACTGCTGCTCGTGGCCGGCGGCATGTGGGGCTTCGCGCAGTATCGCTACCACGTGCAGGAAAAGGTCAACGCCGAGGCCCAGCAGTACGTGACCATTTCCGACGGGACCGAGACCGAGGACCCCAACAAGCCCCCCGTGGTCGACTGGGCCGGCCTCAAGGCCATCAACGACGATGTCGTGGGTTGGATCTACGTGCCGGGCACCGTGGTCAACTACCCCGTTTACCAGGGCGTTGACAACGACCAGTACCTCCGCCACACGGCAAGGGGAGACTGGAGCATCGGAGGACAGGTCTTCCTCGACTACGTGAACACCGCTCCGGGCCTCGTCGAGCAGCAGACCATCATCTATGGCCACCACCTCGAGGACGGCACCATGTTCCAGCCCATCTCGAGGCTCGACAACCAGGAGGTCTTCGACGCGACGAACACCATCTGGTACGTGACCGAGAACGCCAACTACGAACTCGAGCCACTGCTCGTGTACCTGACCGAGGCCGATGACACCAACGTGCGTGTGTTCTCGTTCAACAGCGACGATGAGTTCCAGGCGTATCTGAACGGCCTGCTGGAAAAATCGGTCACGCGCCGCCAGGACGCCGCGGAGATCATCACGCTGGTTGACCACGTCTTCACGTTGTCTACCTGCAATTATTACAACGGCATCGGGCGTACGGAGACCGTCTGCGTCCTGAAGTCGGAGGTTGACGCCGCACGCACCGCAGCCGCCGCAACCCCCGCGACCGAGGAGCCTGCCGAGGAGTCGGCCGAGGAAGGCGTCCAGGAAGAAGAAGAGACGTGGACTGAGGACGCCGAGTACTAAGACCCACAACGCAACCAGGTTGCCCGACATGCGGCGCGGCCTGATCAGGGCGCGCTGGGAACAGGCGCCGAAAGGAGCACAGATGAGCGAGGAACGCAAGCACGTGACGTATGCTGACGCCGGGGTCGACGTGGACGAGGGCGCTCGCGCCGTCGACGCGATCAAGGCGGCGGTCGCCGCGACCAACCGCCCCGAGGTAATCGGTGGCCTGGGTGGGTTCGGCTCGCTCTTCTCGGCGGCGGCCCTCAAGGACATGGAGGACCCCGTGCTCGTGTCGGGGACCGACGGCGTGGGCACCAAGCTCGCGATTGCGCAGCTGCTTGACCGCCATGACACCGTGGGCGAGGACCTCGTGGCCATGTGCGTCGACGACATCGTGGTCGCTGGCGCCGAGCCGCTCTTCTTCCTCGACTACGTGGCCATCGGCAAGCTGCGTGCCGAGCACGTCGCCCAGATCGTGGGCGGCATCGCCAACGGCTGCGCCAAGAGCGGCTGCGCGCTCGTGGGCGGCGAGATGGCCGAGCACCCGGGCGTCATGGCCGCCGACGACTACGACCTTGCCGGCTTCGTGGTGGGCGTGGTCGACAGGCCCAAGGTCATCGGCCCCGAGCTGGTGCGCGAGGGCGACGTGGTGCTGGGCATTCCCAGTTCCGGCCTGCATTCCAACGGCTACTCGCTCGTGCGCAAGGTCGCTATCGAGGGCAAGAGCGTGGCCGAGCTGAACGAGCCGCTCGACGAGCTTGACGGCCAGAGCCTGGGCGACGCCGTGCTCGCCCCCACGGCCATTTACGCCGGCGCCCTCGTGAAGGTGCTGCGCGCCGGCGCTCCCATCCACGCGATGGCCCACAT
>CACYAX010000004.1 GCA_902772435.1 uncultured Coriobacteriaceae bacterium
AGAGCCGGCGCTCCGGGTCATCAAGCTCGCGCACGGGCACGCGTTCCTCCGTGAGCACCTGCACTTGTCCGCCCGCCTCCTTGAACTCGGGAATCGCCATCATGTAGCCCGAGATGATCCGGTCCAGCTCGCTCTTCGACAGCGAACCCGAGGTCATGAGGTAGAAGATGCGCGCAACAGGACCGGCCTTCCGCTCCTGCACCGCCGGCGCGCCCGCAGCCGCCGGCGCGCCCGCAGCCGCCGGCTCGTCCGCAGCCTCCGTAGCCGCAGGAGCGATCCGTTCGGCAGACCCCGCCGCAAGCCAGCCCGCACCCGCACCCTTCGTCCCAAACGCATAGGCGCGCGGCGAGCCGCCCCACTTGGACCCGTCATCCAGCACGAGCAGCGTGTTTCCGTCCGCGCTCAGCGCGAGGGCTGCCGGCCTGCACGGCACGTTGAGCCACAGTTCGTCGTCACCCGCGTAGCAGCAGATATCCCCCTCGTCAAAGCCGAGGAACGTACGCTCCCCATCGCGGAGAAGCGCGGCCACGCTGCCTTGGGCGAGCGTCCGCTTGAGCGACCCGTCCCGCCCGTAGAGGAACGCCCCCGACCCCGTGGTTGCGCGCATGAACGCCGTGGCGCCCTGATACGTGTCCACGAGGGTCCAGAGCTTGCCTTCACCGCAGGTCAGGATGACCCCGTCGTCCACAAGGCACGCCCCACTCGCGAAGCCCTGATAGACCACTTCGCAGGCCTGCCGCCCGTCCGCCACGTCGGTCACGACGAGATGGCGGTCAATCTCATCCGCCTCTTTGACGCCATCCACCTCGTGCATGGTCGCGTAGCGCGGTTCGCAGCACACGATGAGCTTGTCGCCGTCAAAGCGCATCGGCGCGTCGAGGCGCCCGCGCTCTGCGGGCAGTTCGGTGCTCCAAAGCCTGCGCGCGCCAAGCTGGCTCCCTGCGCGCAGATCAAACCCTCCGAGGTCGAAGAGCGAGACGAGCTTGCCCGCGCACACCGCCAGCAGGCGCTCGTCAGCATCGATTGCCATGCCCGAGACGTCCTGCGGCAGCGTCAGGAACTCAAGCTCGCGACCGCCCGCCAGCGCAATGACCTGCTTGCCGCGCGCGAGGAACAGCACGCCGCGCGAGGACGAGGGCGCGTAACAGTCGGCAGCCGCGAGATACTCCGCCGCCGCCGGGCTGTCCGAACCAGCCGAGAAGAGCCGCACCTTGCTGTCCGACCAGCCCTCGCGCTCGGAGCAGAAATACCACCTGCCGGCCGAGAGCTGCGCGTTGGTGATCTCCTTGTCAAAGACCTGCCGCATCGCAGCGAGGTCGCCGATCTGGTCATGCAGCTGCGACAGATCGTAGACGTTGAGCACTGCCTGCTCGTAATTTCCGCGCCCGCCGAGCGCGAGCCAGCTTCCCTCGGGCGAAACCGCCATGCTCAGGATGCCCAGCTTGAGGCCACTCGGAACCTGCTTCACGCCGGCGCGGCCCTCACCCGGTTTGATGATGCTCAGGTAGCCAGAGCGATGCCCGACGTAGAGGACGTCGTTT
Source organism: uncultured Coriobacteriaceae bacterium (assembly GCA_902772435.1). GTDB lineage: Bacteria > Actinomycetota > Coriobacteriia > Coriobacteriales > Atopobiaceae > UBA1367. The sequence goes on from CACYAX010000004.1 coordinate 1,542, forward strand.
ATGAAGTTCCAGCAGATGCATTCGCCATGCTGCTCGATGACGCCCGGCAGGGATAGGTCTATGGTCTCGAGCAGGCGGTCTTCGTACATGTCAAAGAGGTAGAGCCTGCCCGCCGACGAGACGGCCGCGACCTTGTCGTCGTCGCTGTCCCAGAAGCAGCAGCACATGAGCGCGTCGTCGGTGGTCGTCTCGTCGAGGAGCCCGCCCGTCGCGGCGATGGCGCCCGAGCGGAAAGCGACGGCGATCTCGGTCCTGTACTGCACCGCGATGTCGTTGACCACGCCGGGGCGCATGAGGAAGTCGATGGGAATGTGCTCGTCGCTCGTGTCATCGTCGTTCGGATGCTGCTGGACGAGCTCCACGTCTCCCCCGATGAGCTTCTGCGCATAGGTGAGGGGCGTGGTCTTGCTCATCGCGAGGAGCTCGATGCCGTCGACCTCCTCCGTGGTCCATGCGGCGCCTTCCAACCCGCGGTTCCAAAGGTCGGGCGCATTGAGGCGGTAGAGCTTCCGCTCGCCCATGGCCACGACGGAATCGTCGTCCACGGTGGCGTACATGAAGCGGTCGGTCAGGTTGGCGGGCATCACGCTCTGCGAATACGTGCCGTGCACCAGGTCGAAGAGCGTCACCTGTCCGGTCTGCTCCACGCCGAGGACCTTGTCGCCACAGTGAGGGTCGAAGCAGCAGTGCACCCAGCTGAGCCCGCGACCCAAGGTGAACGCGGGCGTCGGAATGGCGCTCATGCTGACGTCGGTCATGCTGAGCTGCGGAGATTCGACGTAGGGAGCAAGCTCGAACGCGCTGCGATCGCCGCGCAGCGTCTCCGCCTCGGACTGCAGGATGCTCTGGGCCGCCTCGGGACGGCGGCGCAGGTCGTCGATGCGGCTGGAGAGGATCGAGCGGAGGCAGCCGACGCCCGGCGTGTCGTCAAGCGCCGCCGCATCTACCAGCACCTCGTGCTCCAGGCCCGCAGCCATCTTGGTGCCGAGGCGGTTGTCGGAGCAGATCCAGCGCAGGTACTCCTCCGTACCGCGGTAGCTGCGCAGGAGGTACGGGAGCTCGGAGAGCACCGCCACGTCGGCGGTCTCGCCGAGACCCTGGTAGTAGCTGATGGCATTCGCAATGGCAGGCTCGCTGACGCACGACGCCAGCGCTGCCTCACGGAAGGCCTTGTCACCAAAGGAGACCACGTCCGTGCCGAGGAAGGGCCGGTGCGCGAGGTACGGCGAGAGGTCGTAGTAGAGGCGGCTCAGGACCGACGGCGGGATCTCCTGGCGCGTGAGCTCGTGGTACAGTCCCTGGTTGAACTCCCCGAAGAGCTGCTGGTCGTGCTGGAGCATGCCCATAAGGTGGGGCAGCGTGATGCCCTGGCGCCCCATCGCGATGTAGGCGAACATCCGCTCCGTCAGAAGCGGCGCGTGTTTCTTGGCCTGCACGAGATGCTGCTGCACGTAGGACGCAAGCTCCTCCTCGTCCTTCGCCGCGGGCGGCGCGTCCCACGAGGAGAGCTCCGCGGCACACGTTGCCGCGAGCCGCGCGAACGACACGGACGGGTTGGCATCAATCAGCTGGTAGAGGGCGTTCCTCTGGCTGTTGCTCACCCCGCGCTCGAGACCCTCTATGACCTCGTCGAACACCTGCCTGCGCTCGGCGCTGCCCAGCGGGTCAAGTCTTCCGACAAAGGACGGCTTGAGCGCGGCCAGGCTCTTCTGGTCAGACGCGGTCACCACGAGATTGCCCAGGTGCGCGAGCGGCGAGAGGGCAGACGGCAGGCCTGCGATGCGCTCGGCCCCGTCGAGGATGAGGACCACCCTGCCTGCCGCGAGCCTGGCGGCGAGCACCTGCTGCAGCTGCGGCAGCTCCCGCGGACAGTCGATGCCGAGCTGCTGAACGATGCTCGCGAAGAGCGAGGTGATGTCGCTCGAGAGCACGGAGATGCCCAGATGGCGCAGGATGACCTGCCTGTCCATGATACGCCGGGCGAGGGCCGCCGCGAAGGCGCTCTTGCCCTCCTCCCCCTCGATGACGGCAAGCCGGTCGCCCGAGCGCGTGTGCGCGACCACGCGGTCGAGGAGCTCCTCGTGGCCCACGAAGTGCGCGGATACCTGCTCGGTGTACGCCGCCTCGGTCTCGAGGCCCGCCACCTGCAGGTCGATGGTCTCCAAGCGGTCGAGCTCGGCCGTGATGCACTCACGCAGGCGCCCGCCGATCAGCCTGCAGAGGCGCACTGCCAGCGCGGAGCGCTCTTCCCAGGCGCCCTCGACCCGCATAACGTTCCCTTGCGGGAGCCTCGCCCCGATATAGGCGTTCTGCCGCACGAGGCGCGTCTCGCTCTCAGTGTCAGCCACGAGCTCGCCGTTCACCATCACGCAGTCGCGGAACGCCGCCCCCTCCCGCGTGAGGGGAATGCCCGTCAGCCCTCGCTGGAAGCAGTAGATGGACTGGAGGTTCTCCCACGGGGCGTCGAGGCCCGCGCGGATCTCCTCCTCCGTCGCGCTCAGCTGCGCAAAGCCGTGGTCCTGCCACTCACGCCGCAGCTCGTCCTCCACCTCCTGCCACGCAGCCTGGTCCTCATACCTCCCCGTTCTCGGCTTGAGGACGTAGCGGCCGGCGTTCGCGTCGAAGCGATACCACGTGAGCATGAGCTTCGAGGGCTCAAAGGTCTCGAACTCGTCGGCGTCTATGCTCGTCGGGATGGGAATCCAGCCATAGCGGTTGCCCGTGAGGATGACGAAGCTCGGGCGTGGGGTGATCTCGCTGCAGAGGCGCACCTCGTTCAGGCAGATGTCGAGGGTTTGCTGCCCGCGCGCCGCCTCGTCAGTGATGCCCCAGCGCAGGTCAACGGGCTGGAAGAGCGCCCCGCGCGAACGGCAGAGCTCCTCCAGCTCGGGAAAGACGTGTTTCTGCAGGTAATTGCGCTCCTCTTCGAAATCGCTGAACGTGGAAGAGATGAAAACGCGGAAGACTTTGGAGACGACGACGTCCTTGCTCATAAGGCCCCCTCTACGCACCGTGGCACGAGGAGCGCTCTGGGTCGAGCAGCGCCGAATCGCAGGCGCTCCTGCTGCCACGGCCAATCCACCTTGAAGGAATCGCACCGCGCACTGCGCGTCTGGTGACACAACCTATCCTAACAGGTCATATTTGAATGACTCGCCGCTCATCCCCGAGCGTGGCCGTATGGGGAATAGTCGGCCTGCTCACATCCCGAAACAATCGTGTGGGAATATGGTCGTAATGGAAGGAGGACTCATGGCACGCAACGACGACTCGGCGGGAAAGCCTTGGTGGACATCGCCCCTCATCATCTTGGTGGCGCTCTTGCTCATGAGCAGCGTCGGCCTCACCGCCCTTGGCGTGGCCTCGGGCGACCAAAGCGCGCTCGACCTGGTCATGACGCTCGTCATCGTGGGCCTCATCGTGGGCGGCGCCCTCTTCTTCCAGCACTTCTTCTCGACGCACAGCGCCGATGACTACGACCCGCCCTTTGGCAAGTCGCCCACCATGCCGGGCTACTACGAGAAGCATTACGAGGGCCGTGAGCTGCGGCTCAACGCGTTTGGGGAGCTGGTGCCCGTGAAGAGCGCGGCTGAGGAGACAGCGCCCGCTATGCATGGGCTCAAGGGGGCTCAGACGGTGGCTACAGGGCAGGAGCTCAAGGAAGCCCAGGCTGCGGCGGCCGGAGATGGCTCCGCTGCAGCGTCAAGCGCTCCTGTGCAGGCGGCCGCGGCTGCGGCGCAAGCCTCGGCCGGGACGGCCGGGCTGACGCAGAACGAGCTGCGCGCCCGCCCGCAGAACTACCAGACCTCCGCGGGAGCCAGCGAGGCCATCGGCGTGACGCCCGTGTGGCCGGAGTACATAACGCGGCGCGTGGAGGAGCAGGAAGAGGCAAAGGCCGCAGCCAAGGCCGAAGCTGCTGCACAGGAGAGCGGGCACAAGCCCCTGTTCTCGTTCTTCAAGCGCGCTGCTGTGCCTGCACAGAGCAAGCCGGCTTTGAGCGGGCTCAAGGCAGCGAAGGGCAAGGGGCCCGCAGGAGCTCCCAGCCTCAAGGTCGCCAACCAGAAGCAGGGCGGCAAGCGCCGCGTGCTCGCCGCCCCGCAGGCGGGCAAGGCCGTCGACACGACCGTCGAGGTGGGTCCGAGCCTGCACGCTGACGGCAGCCTCTCCACCCCGCGGCAGATCTACGATGCCCTCGGCGAATACGTGATCGGCCAGGAGGACGCGCGCCGCACGCTCTCCGTGGCGGTCTACAACCACTACAAGCGCGTGACCCCCGGCTGGAGCGATGATGACGCGAACCCCGTCGAGATCGCCAAGTCCAACATCTTGCTGCTCGGACCCACGGGCACCGGCAAGACCCTCATGGTGCAGACCCTCGCGCGCATCCTCGACGTGCCGCTCGCCATCGCCGACGCGACCACCCTCACCGATGCGGGCTACGTGGGCGAAGACGTTGAGCAGATCCTCGCGCGCCTCATCGCGGCCGCGGGCAGCGTGGAGGCCGCTGAGCTGGGCATCGTATACATCGACGAAATCGACAAGATCGCGAGCAAGTCGGCCACGCCCAACATGGCGACCAGCGTTGACCCCTCGGGCGAGGGAGTGCAGCAGGTCCTGCTCAAGCTGCTCGAAGGGTCCATGACCAACGTGCCACCACTCGGCGGGCGCACCAACCTCTTCCAGAAGTCGTCTCAGCTTGACACCACCAACGTGCTCTTCATCTGCGGCGGCGCGTTCGTGGGCCTCTCTGACATCGTGAAGCGCCGCACCTCGCAGCACAGCATCGGCTTCGCCACCTCGGACGCATCCCTCGAGAAGCTCTCCGAGGACGAGCTGCTCTCCATGGTGGAGCCGCAGGACCTGCACCGCTTCGGGCTCATCCCCGAGCTCGTGGGCCGCATCCCCGTGATCACGCACACCTGCGAGCTCGACGTAGATGCCATGGTGCGCATCCTCACCGAGCCGCGCAACGCGCTCGTGCGCCAGTACGAGCGGCTGCTCGCCTACGACGGTGCCGAGCTCGTATTTGACCGCGAGGCCCTCGAGGCCATCGCGCAGCTCGCGCTCGATCGCGGCACCGGCGCGCGTGGCCTGCGCTCCATCTGCGAGAAGGTCCTTCGCGACGTGATGTTCGAGCTTCCCGGCCGCAACGACGTGGCGCGCGTCATCGTGCACGCGCGCAGCGTGACGGACGGCGAGAAGCCCGAATACGTGCTGCGTTAGCGCGCCAGGCATGCTGACGCACGCCGAAAGTGCGTCCCTGGCATGGCCAACGGCTGGCCTTCCCAGGCTAGCTAAGCTGATGCGCTCTGAAAGTGCGCCCTTGGCATGGCCGACGGCTGGCCTTCCCAGGCCCGCTCCAGCTGAGAGCGCCACGAGCCAGTAAGGCCGGCGGGTTCCGCCGCCGGCAAAACCTCTGCATACCCAGGAGCCTTACCGCACGCGCTGCGCGGCGACACGCCTCAAAAGACGGGCGCCCCGCCCTCCAACGAGAGGCGGGGCGCCAGAAGCCAGCAGCAAGTTAGGTCGTCCCGCTACCCTTCGAAGGGCAGGTAGCGCCTCATGCGCTCGGCAGCCATCACGCGGTCGTCGGTGTCAAAGATGGCGCGGCCCACCATGATGACCTCCGGGTCGAGCGTCATGACCTCACGGATGTTGCCCTCGTTGATGCCCGTGCCCAGCGCGAGCTTCGCCTTGCGCAGGTTGCGCTTGGCGACCTTGGCGAGGTCAAGCGGCTTGATCTTGGGCGTGAACCAGGTGCGGTGGGTCTCGAGGTCGTAGTCGTACTCGGGGATGAAGCCCGTGTGCACGGCCACGTAGTCCACGCCCAGCTCGTCGACCTCGGCCGTGCGCTTGGCCACCGCGCGCGGAGGCGCCGACATGTCGCACATGATCTTTCCGCCATGGGCCCTGGCCTTCTCGACCATCTTGACGATGACGGGGTCGGGTGCGGCCGAGAGCACCGTCACGATGTTGGCGCCCGCATCAAAGCAGCGGTCAGTGACGCCCGTGCCGCCGTGGAAGACCTTGGCATCCACGCAGATGCAGAGGTCAGGGTGCTTCTCGCGGATCTCCTTCACCAGCTCGAGGCCGAAGGTCACGATCTGGGGATAGCCGATCTCGACGATGTCGACGTGGCTGGCGAGCAGGTCAACGGAGTTCAGGACCTCGTGGCGCTTGCCGTGGTCGATGGTGAGTTGCAGCAGCATGAGTTCAACCTCCTAAAGAACTGACATGGCCAGGCCCAGCACGAGGGGCATGGTGATCATGGAGACGATGGTGGTGCCGATGGAGAGGCCGGTGCCGTACGAGTAGTCGGCCCCGTACTTGAGCGCGAGCATCGAGGTGGCCGAGGCCGCCGGTGCCGCGGCGATGATCATCATGACCATGCGGACCTCGAAGGGCGCGGGCATGAGCATGAGGATGGGGATGCAGACGAGCGGCACTACCACGAGGCGCAGCACGATGGCCTTGTAGAGGCGCGTGTCAGTGACCATGAGGCCGATGTTGGAGGCGCCGAGCGTGGCGCCGAGGATCACCATGCCGAGGCCGGTATTCATGTTGGCCATGCCGGCAAGCACCTTTTCCACGACGTAGGGCAGCTGGATGGGCGCGAAGAAGAGTATCACGCCGATCACCACGGCGATGAAGTTGGGGTTGAGGAGGATCTTCTTGATGGAGACCTCGCCCTTGTCGCCGCTCATGAGGTAGACGCCGTAGGTCCAGAAGGTGATCGTGCCCGCGACCATGGTCATGGTGACGTAGAAGACGTACTCGTCGCCGAGGATGCCCTGGATGAGCGGGATGCCCACGAAGCCGGAGTTGGAGAAGACCACGGCGAAGGTGCCCACGCGGTCGGCCTTGCCGCAGCCGAAGCGGCCGATGACGACCGAGACGGCGAAGATGACCAGGAAGAAGAGCATGACCACGAGGCCGGTATTGAGCCGCGTGGCGTCGAAGTCGATGGCGAGGGCCTGGACGACCACGCACGGCGTCGCCACGTAGAGCGCCAGGTTGGAGAGCTGCGCGACGCCCTTCTCGTCAATCTGCTTCATCTTGTAGAGCACCACGCCGACCGACATCATAATCAGCATCACGAGGATCTGCTTGATGAGAATGAGGACCATGCGCACCCTCCCTGTCGGCACTCCCCCTAGTACGTCATAGTAGCACGGGATTTGCGTTGGCCAGCGCAGGCTCCGCCTTGTGGAGCAAGGGATTGCGGGCCGGCTCTGCCATATGTCGCCAGTTTGGGGCGGAAGTGGCGACATTTCGCCCGCGGGCCCGCCATATGTCGCCAGTTCGGGGCGGAAGTGGCGACATCCCGCCCGCGGGCCCGCCAAATGTCGCCAGTTCGGGGCGGAAGTGGCGACATCCCGCCCGCGGGCCTGCCCGGCCGCGACAAAAAAGCGCCCCCTCCTTGCGGAAGGGGCGCCAGCCCAGCATAAGAAGTTACTCGTCGACACTGCCGCCGAGCAGACCGCGCATCACCTGCTCCGGACCCGCGCCGTCGTAGCGCGCCAGCGCGTTGATGCGCTCGCGCGTGCGGTACTCGCGCAGGTCGTCCTCCACCTTGCGCAGGCGCAGGCGCATCTCCTCGAGCTCGTTCTCGAGCTCGATCTGACGCTCCTGCATGTCGAGGATGCGCACCACACCGGCGAGGTTGATGCCCTCGTCGGTGAGTCGGCTGATCAGGTTCAGCCGCTCGATGTCGCGCTGCGAGTACAGGCGCGTGTTGCCGCGGCTGCGCCCGGGCGTGACAAGGCCCTTCTGCTCGTAGACGCGCAGCGTCTGCGGGTGCATGCCCGTCAGCTCGGCAGCCACGCTGATCATGTAGAGCGGTTTGTCCTTGTTGGCTTCGCTATGCGCCATGCTTCTCGACGTCCTCTCTGTAGGTACGCGTGTCGCCGTCGCGCAGCGCCGCAAGCGCGTCGCGCTCCTTGGTCGTCAGGCGCGTGGGCACCTTGACCCGCACGGTCACGTAGAGGGCGCCGCGCGTTCCCTGGCGCTTGACGTTGGGGGCGCCCAGGTCCTTGAAGCGGAAGGTCTTTCCGTCCTGCGTGCCCGCCGGCACCTTGAGCAGGCAGGTCGTGCCTTCGGGGGTGGGCACCTCCACCTCGGCGCCGAGCGCCGCCTCGTACATGGAGATGGGAAGCTCCATGCGCACGTCAGCGCCATCGCGCTTGAAGATCGGGTCCTCGGCCACCTTGGTGGTGACCACGAGGTCGCCGCGGTTGCCGCCGTTGGCGCCAAACTCGCCGCGTCCGTGGTAGCGGAGCTTCCCGCCGTCCACGGCGCCCGCCGGCACCTTCACGGTGATGGTCTGCTTCTCGCCCGTCGAGGGCACGGTATAGGTGACCTTGCGCTGCGTGCCACGGAAGGCCTCGTCGGCGCTCACCGAGATCTCGAGCGTGAGGTCGCCGCCCTTGGTCGGGCGACTCGAGGCGGCACGGCCGCCGGCAGCGCCGCCGAAGAGGCTCGAGAAGTCGAAGCCCGAGAAGGCCCCGTCGCCGCTGCGGATGTTCTCGAAGATGTCCTGCCAGTCGCCGCCCATGTTGGTGGTGTAGCTGTAGCCGCGGTTGCGACCGCCCGAGCCGCCGAAGTCGGCGCCCGGGATGCCGCCGAAGAGCAGCATCTGGTCGTATTCCTTGCGCTTCTTCTCGTCAGAAAGCGTCGTGTAGGCCTCGCTCACCTCGGCAAACTTCTTCTCGTCGCCACCCGCGTCGGGGTGGTACTTGGCCGCGAGCTTGCGGAACGCCTTCTTGATGTCGTCCTGGGTGGCGTCACGCTTCACGCCCAGGATGTCGTAGTAGTTCCTGTTGGATGCCATGAGGCGAACGCCTCCTTTCTGTGTGTGGTTGGAGCCACCGGGGGTTGCGCCCCCGGTTACTCAGCCGGCTGCTCTGCGGGACGCTTGGGACCGCCGAAGGTCACGGTCACCATGGCCGAGCGGATGATCTTGCCGCCCATGGCATAGCCCTTCAGGTAGACCTGGGCCACGCTCTCGTCGTAGGCCTCCGCGTCCTCCACGCGACCGACGGCCTGGTGGGCCAGCGGGTTGAACGCCTCGCCGACGGGGTCGATCACGCTCACGCCCTCCTTGGCGAGCACGTCGATCATCTTGTCGTGCACGGCGTCGACGCCCGCGGCAAACTGCAGCAGCGCGTCGTTGCCCTCGGCCGTGGCCTTGGCGTGCGCGCTCGCGCGCTCCATGTCGTCGAGCACGGGAAGCAGGTTGGTCACGAGCTTCTCGGCAGCGCGCTCCTTCTCGGCCAGGCGTTCGGCCGCGGTGCGCTTGCGATAGTTGTCCCAGTCGGCCTGCAGGCGCGTGAAGCGCTCGGCAGCTTCGGCAGACTCCTTCTTGGCGGCCTCAACGGCCTCCTCGGCGGCTGCGAGCTGCACGAGCAGGTCGCCCGCCTCTTCGCGGGCGCGCTCGGCGTCAGCCTTGAGGTCCTCCTCGGCGGCTGCGGCACCAGCGCGCTTGGCGGCCTCGACCATGGCCTCCTCGTCGAACTCGTCAAACGCGGGCTCGACGACCGGCTCCTCGGCGGGCGCGTCTTCGGGCGCCGCCTCGACCTCGGCGTCGACCGCCGCAGGCTCAGCCTCAGCCGTAGGGGCCTCGCTGGCCTCAACTTCGTCGTTCATCTCGGGCGTGGGATTGCCATCAACTTCGATAGGCACCTTCACGTCACCCTCCTCCTGTCGAAAAAGGGGGCGACCAGCGTGGGCCGCCCCCTCAGAATTCCGTTACGGTCCAAAAGACGGCTCTTGTTAGTCGACGACCTCGTAGTCAGCGTCGACCACGTCGTCATCGCCGCCGTTGCCGGCATCCGAGCCAGGAGCGGTCTGGGCCTCCTGATCGGAGTAGACGATCTCGGCGAGCTTGTAGCCAGCCTGCTGCAGGCGCTCGCTCGCGGCCTTGATGGCCTCGATGTCGGTGCCGTCAAGCGCGCTCTTGGCGTCGGCCAGCGCGGCCTCGACGTCGGCCTTGGTGTCGGCAGGAACCTTGTCGCCGAGCTCCTTGAGGGTCTGCTCGGTGGAGTAGGCCAGGGAGTCGGTCTGGTTGCGGACCTCGATCTCGTCCTTCTTGGCCTTGTCCTCCTCGGCGTGGGCCTCGGCGTCCTTCACCATGCGGTCGACTTCGTCGTCGGAGAGGGCGGTGGAGCCGGAGATGGTGATCTGCTGCTGCTTGCCGGTGCCCTTGTCCTTGGCGGTGACCTTCACGATGCCGTTGGCGTCGATGTCGAAGGTGACCTCGATCTGGGGCACGCCGCGGCGGGCAGCCGGGATGCCGGTCAGGTTGAACTTGCCGAGGCTCTTGTTGTCGCGGGCCATCTCACGCTCGCCCTGCAGGACGTTGATCTCGACGGACGGCTGGTTGTCGGAGGCCGTGGAGAAGATCTCGGTCTTCTGCGTGGGGATAGTGGTGTTGCGCTCGATCATGCGCGTCATGATGCCGCCCATGGTCTCGACGCCGAGCGAAAGCGGGGTGACGTCGAGCAGCAGGATGCCGGAGACGTCACCGGTGAGGACGCCGCCCTGGACGGCAGCGCCGTCAGCAACGACCTCGTCGGGGTTCACGGACATGTTCGGCTGCTTGCCGGTCATGGTCTTCACGAGGTCCTGGACGGCCGGCATACGGCTGGAGCCGCCGACGAGGATGACCTCGTTGACCTGGCTGATCTGCAGGTTGGCGTCGCGCAGGGCCTTGGTGACGGGGCCCTTGCAGCGGTCGAGCAGGTCGCGCGTGATGCGCTCGAACTCGGCGCGCGTGAGGGTGTACATGAGGTTCAGCGGCATGCCGTTCTGCATGCCCACGAACGGCAGGTTGATGGTGGTCTGCTGGGCAGCGGAGAGCTCCTTCTTGGCGTTCTCGGCAGCCTCCTTGAGCCTCTGGAGGGTCATCGGGTCCTTGCGCAGGTCAACGCCGTTGTCGGCGAGGAACTTGTCGGCCATCCAGTCGATGACGCGCTGGTCCCAGTCGTCGCCGCCGAGGTGGTTGTCGCCGTTGGTCGCGAGGACCTCCACGACGCCGTCAGCGAGGTCGAGGATCGAGACGTCGAAGGTGCCGCCACCGAGGTCGAAGACGAGGACCTTCTGCTCCACGCCCTTCTTGTCGAGGCCGTACGCCAGAGCGGCGGCCGTCGGCTCGTTGACGATGCGCTGGACGTTGAGGCCCGCGATCTTGCCGGCGTCCTTGGTGGCCTGACGCTGGGCGTCGTTGAAGTAGGCCGGGACGGTGATGACGGCGTCGGTGACGGGCTCGCCGAGGTACTTCTCGGCATCTTCCTTCATCTTGGAGAGGATGCGCGCGCTGATCTGCTCAGGCGTGAAGTCCTCGCCGTCGATCTCGACGACCGCACGGCCGCCCACGCCGGGCTTGACCTTGTACGGAACGGTCTTAATCTCGCTCGTGACCTCGTCGTACCTGCGGCCCATGAAGCGCTTGATGGAGAATACGGTGTTGGTGGGGTTGGTGATTGCCTGGTTCTTGGCGGACTTGCCCACGGGACGGTCGCCGTCAGCGCGGAAGCCCACGACGGACGGGGTGGTGCGGTCGCCCTCGGCATTGACGATGATCGTGGGCTCGCCGCCCTCGAGGACCGCCATCGCCGAGTTGGTGGTGCCCAGGTCGATTCCGAGAATCTTGCCCATGTTTAGTTCCTTTCGCTATTCCGGCTCGCGCGTATCGCCGCGCCGGACTGTTATAACCGAATGTACGATAGTGTTTGTTCCCCTGCGCTACGATTCTATACATTATCTAAGTCTCTTCACATTAGATTTTTTGCACATAGGAACATCATGGTTGGATTGGGCGCGCTCATATGGGGATTTGGGCAAGGCGACGCACCCCGATTATGCAATTACAAGCGCTTCTAGGGCTTCTGATAGATTGCCAATCGTACACAAACGGACTTTCTTTAACTGCATCCTGCAGAAACGTAAAAATGATTTCGTTTGTGTACGATTGGCAATCTATCCACCGTGCTTCTTATGCATTTTATGCCCACGCCGGGGCACCCGACCACAAAACCACCGCGGATCCGCTCGCACACGCATCGCCCAGACGATACAATCTCTCTGTTCAACCTCGCCCGCAAGGAGGCAGCATGAAGCTCGTCATCGCGTCAGACATCCACGGAGCCGCGCGTCGTTGTGCGCAGCTCATGACCGCCATCGAACAGGAGAAGCCAGACCGCGTTATCCTGCTGGGCGACCTCCTCTACCACGGACCGCGCAACGACCTTCCCGCCGATTATGCCCCCAAACAGGTCATCGAGATGCTGAACACGCTCGCGCCGCAGGTCATCGCGGTGCGCGGCAACTGCGAGGCCGAGGTGGACCAGATGGTCCTCGACTTCGCCTGCATGGCCACCTACAACACGCTCTTCGACCCCGCCACGGGCCACACGCTGTTCCTCACCCACGGCCATGTATATGGTCCCGGCCTGCACAACAGTGCGCACAACATGCCGAAGCTCTCCGCGGGCGACGCGCTCCTGTATGGGCACACGCATATCAAGGTGCATGAGGAGGGGCCGGACGGTGTCTGGTTCTTCAACCCAGGCAGCGTGGGCATTCCCAAAGACGGCAGTGCGAGCTATGGCGTGTACGAGGACGGTCGTTTTGAGCACCGCCTGCTCGACGAGGTGGACGCGTGAGCGCGCTGCTCGCGGCCCTTGAAGAGGGCGAAGGCGTCGTCACGGGACAGGTCTTTACTGACGAAGACCTCTCCGCGCTCGGGGTCGCCGACCTCGGGCATGTGGAGTTTGAAGAGACGTCCTTCGAACGCTGCACGTTTACGCAGATAGCCATGCATCGTGCAAGTTTCTCCGGCTGCCGACTGCACGAATGTGACCTCACGGGTGCCAGCCTGCGCAACAGCTACTGGCGTGCCTGCCGCCTCGAGGACTGCCGCGCCGTGGGCGCAGACTTCTGGCAGAGCTATGTGGGCGGATCGCTCGTTGCGGGCGGCAACCTCAGCTACGCGAACTTCGCCGAGAGCAAGTTCGAGAAGCTCACCATGCGTGGCGTAGACCTCTCCGAGGCAGCGCTTTCACAGCTCAAGCTGCGGGGAGGGCGTGATGCGTGGGTGCTCGATAACTGCGACCTCACGCGCGCCGAGCTCTTCCTCACACGGCTGCGCGGCGTGAGCCTCGCGGGCAACCAAATCGCGAGCATTCGCGTGAGCGACACGTTTTCCGAGCTCGTCGGCGCAAAGATCGAGCCCGACCAGGCGATTGACCTCGTCGGGCTCTTGGGCGTAAAGCTCGTGGAGGGGTAGCGCCCTCTCCGTGTCTCGCGCTAGCGCTTCTCCACCCAGCTCCCCGCGATGGCAATGATTCCGCAGGTAATGCCACCGATGGGCCATGCCACCCAGAACAGCGAGCTGTTGGCCGCGAAGAGCAGGAGCAGGGCGACGATGGTGGCGATGAGCATGGTCGCGCCACAAAGGCCGCCCACGACCCTGTCCGCATGGCGCTTGCGCAGATAATAGGTACGCTTCTCGGCGTCGAAGCTGTCGAGCAGCTCGTTGGCCTCGGCATCGGTGAGCTCGCAGAAGGCCTCGAAGTTGTACTTCTCGATATCGCACATGTCGCTCATGATGCCGCCGTGCACGATGAAGCCCACGCCGGACGCGATGAGCACCATCATGATGCCCGAGGCGAGCGCGTTCTGCGCCATGTTGCCGTAGCCGCCCACGACCATGATGAGCACACCGAGGATGATCGTGGCAGTGCCGATCACGATCTCGCGCATGGACTTCTCGCTGTTGGCAGCACGGTCCTCGCTCGCGAAGAAGTTGATGAGGTACGGATGCTCCTTCATGAAGAGCTCGTGGCGGGCGACCTCGGGCAGGACGATGCTCAGGCCCAGCACGACGAACAGCAGCACGCACACGGGGATAGCCAACTCGATCTGTATGCCCGAGAGGTCCGGCAGCATCGAGAGCGCGGCGGTCGCGAGCAGGCCCACCCCGCAACCCACCACGAAACATCCCACGCCCTGGGCCATGCGCAGGGCATGCTCCTGCACGCGCTCGACGTAACCCACCGTGTCCTCCTTCGCGCTCTCGAGCGTGAGCGCCTTCTCGGGTTCGTCCGCACGGGCGGTGAGGTCGCCCTGCACGAGCTCGTCGAGGGTGCAGTCGAAGATCTGGCAGATCTTGAGCAGCTTGTCCATCTCGGGATAGGCCTTCTCGGCCTCCCACTTGGTGACGGACTGGCGGCTGACGCCGACCATCATGGCCAGCTGCTCCTGGGTCATGTTGCGCGTGGCGCGCAGGTGCTGGAGGTTGTCTCGGAAGCTCATGGTCTCTCCTTGCTCCGTGGTTGGTGTTGGGCACCATTGTGTGGGCGCATGGGGGCCCAATCCACCAACTACGGGCTGCTTTTGACGCAACTTTTGGGCGCCTCGAGGTTGCTTTCCGCAGGTAGACGGCTTGCAACCTCAAACGCGCCACCATGGGCCAGGAGTTGCGGCGCGCTGGGCCACCAACAGGGTAGCAGAGTGCGCGACAGATGTGCGGGTCACGTTGAACCAGAGCGACGGAGGCGCCGGCAAAGCCGACGCCCCGCACTGAACCGAGATTCTCGCGCTACTCAGCCGCAGGCTGCGCGGCAGCCTTCTTCATCAGGCCGTACGCAACGAACGAGAGCACCATCTCCACGATCACGAACATGAAGTACGCGGGGAACAGCACCGCCGCGACGGCGTACAGGATGCCGGCGACCAACGCGAAGGCCGTCTTGTTGAGGAAGTACCCCAGTGCGTTGAAGACGACCGCCACCAGCGTGCAGATGAGGTGCGGCATCACGAGCACACTCGCGATTGCCGCGCCGGCGGCTTCGGTGCCCGAGGCCCCTGCGTTCGCACCACTCCAATACACCGCGGAATAGATCAGGTACGCCGCACCAATCAGCAGCGAAATGAGCAGCAGCACGCTCTTCTTCCTCCTGGCCATCGTGACCTCCTTCTCCCTGCCCTTAGGGCAAAACCGAATGGATGACCGATGATAGGAGTGCGGGCAATTGATTTCATTAGCTGGGAGCTGAATCTCGGAAGTTTTTTGCGCGGCGGCGGTCTAGGCCGAGGCCTCAGGCGCAGGCGGCTAGGACACGCAATCCGAAGCGTATTCACGCCCCAGTCTCAGGCGCGGGCCAACGCACGCCGACCAAGGCGCATTCGCGCCAGGACTCAAGGCGCAGGCCGCCGACACACGCGGACCGAGGCGCACCCACGCCCCAGCCCCGCCGTCCTGCAACCGCTCGCTAGAAGAAGATTCCGCTGATAAGCAGCGCGATGAGCATCCAGATGAAGAAGCGCTTGGTCCAATCGAGGAAGATCGTGGGTGCCGAACGCCAGTCGTCGGGGTCGAGCAGGGCATTGCACGAGTTCGCGTGGACGTTGAACGCGCACAGCAGGGAGCAGACGATTCCCACGAGGCTGACGAGCCAGTCCTCCGTGTTCCAGTAGTACAGCCCGTCCAGGAAGCCCTCGAGGAACATGCGCGCCGCGTACAGGCAGATGAGCCACGAGAAGACGACGCGCGTCTTCTCGTGCGAGCTGAGCTGGGGCCACGTGGTCACGAACCGCTTGATCTGCTGCCTGTCGACGTGAACCAGGGCGTCGTCAGATGCGGATTGCCGCTCCTCTGCGGCCTTCTTCTCGCGTTTCTGCTGGTCAGCGTCCTGCTTGGCCTTGGTCCTGCCGCTCTTCTTGCGCTTGGCCTTTGTGCCGGCATCCTTCGTGCCCCCATCTGCCAGGGGAGCCCCTTCTGGGGGCAGCGGAATCGACTTCACGGTCGAGTCCGCACCTCCGCTGGTGGTGGACCGCTGGGGAGAGGGCACCGGTGTGGTGAGCTGCTTGGTGGGCGGAAGCACGACGTCGGGCTGCGTGGGCACCTCCTGCATGGCGACAGGCACGGGGATGTCAGTCGGTCGGCTGGCAGGGCGCCCCTCGGCAACCGTGCTTTGTGCCATCCGTGCCTCCGCGCGCTCCTCGGCCGCCACCGCAGCGGCAGCCGCGGCAGCGCGCACCTCGGAGCGCTCCCCTATCGCGGCCCTCACGGCAGCGGAGAACTCGCCCGTGCTCCCGTAGCGCGCGCTCGGTTCGAACGAACGGGCACGCTCGATCACGATGCGTAGCACGAAGGGCACGCGCTCCTCGTCCGCAAGGGCCTCGTCAAATGCCTTGTCCCCGGGCTGTGCGCCCGTGAGCAGGTACCCGAGCAGGCTTCCGAGCGCATACACGTCAGAGCGCGCGTCGGACTGGGCGAAGCCGAACTGCTCCGGGGCCGCAAAGCCCAGCGTGCCGAGCGCCGTGGTGTCGTGGCGCGCACCTTCCACGTATTCGCGCGCACAGCCGAGGTCGATGAGTCGCGCGGATCCACCCGAGATCACCACGTTGGAAGGCGTGATGTCGCGGTGCACCACGCCGTGCGCGTGCAGCGTGCCCGCAGCCCTGCAGAGCTCGCAGATGTAGCTCACGGCCTGCTTCTGGTCGACCGGACCTGTGCGCTCCACCAGCTCGTAGACGGTCACGCCGTCGACGTAGGTCGTCACCACCACCAGCTCGTCGGGCAGCCAGTAGATGTCGTGCACCTTGGGCAGGAGGGGCGAGTTGATGTCTGCCACCGTGCGCCACGCGCCCTCGTTGGCCAACCCGCTGGGGATGCGCTTGCGAACGAGCAGCTCAGGGCCCTTGCCGTACACGAGCTCAGTGGTACCCGTGGACTTGCTCGCAAGCGAGCGCACCACCCGGTACTCCTCATCGTGCTCAAGCGCAGCCATGACCTGCGCATCGTTCATCGGCGTTCCTCCGTGATCAGGGTCTTCTCACCTAGGCGATACAGCTCGTCGTCGCACTGCGCGCGCGTATAGCCGCAATCTATGCAATACATAATAATGGCATCGCGACGCACCTTGCACCAAAGCTCGGAAACCCCCGCAAGTCGCAGAAGGCGCTGGGTCTCCCGCAGCGTGCATTTCAGGCCGAAGGCCAGCATGATCGCGTTGTCGCGGCCCGCCTTGCGCGTACCTTGGAATATCTGGTACCCAAACGTGGGGTTGAGCCCCGCCGCACGGATGACCTCTGACCTGCCCATCCCCCGATCCTTGAGCAGTTCCCCGGCGTAGCTTGCCAGGGAGCGTGCGGGCAGCTCCACCCGTGAGAGATACGCCTCTGGTGAGGAGCTCTCCAACAACAGCTGCAACAACTCGCTCGTGATCGGCTCGGCCTGCATCGTCTGCCCCTTTCCGTCATACCTGCACAGGCTTCGCGACGGGACTGCCATGGTTGCCCGCCGCCAGCACACTAGCTCCGCTGGGTTGAGTATCTCCCCTGCATGGGACACTATTTGAAGAGGGCATATGCCTCTGGGGCTGTCGTGCGGGCGCGGGCGGAGGCCTGTTCAGCCACGCGGGCGCCAGCCGGGGCCTTGGCAGCCGCGTGAGCGCTGGTTGGCGCTTGAAGCGGCCGTGTAGCGCCGGTGAGCGCCCGAACAACCGGACGCTCACTACAGGGGGCAACCGCACGGACTCCAGCCGTCCTTGGACGACCTGACGCATCAAAAAGGGGCAGCCGCCCTGCGACTGCCCCCTCATTGCGTTGTGCGGTACCCTATGCGCCCGCAGCCTCGCGCCCGCGCGCGAAGGCCACGAGATTGGCCTCGATGGTCTTAGGCGGGACGCGGCGCCTGATGGCGTCCTCCCACTCCTCCACCGTGAAGGGCAGGGCCGTGGACAGGGCGCCCACCAGCACGACGTTGGTGGAGCGGGGGCTGCCCGCCTCGCGCGCGATGCGCCCGGCGTCGATCTTGACGGCGCCCACTGCGTCGAGCTTGCCGCCCACGTTCTCGGGCATGCGCGCCGTGCCGATGTTGACCGGCACGGGGATGATGGTCTCGTCATTGACGAAGAGCTTGCCACCGTCCTTGAGGAACTGCTGCGCGCGCAGGGCCTCGATGGCCTCGAAGGCCACCACCACGTCGGCGCAGCCAGGGTCACAGACCATGGTGTCGACCTTCTCGCCCATGCGGATGATGGTGGAGACCGAGCCGCCGCGCTGCGACATGCCGTGGATCTCGGAAACCTTCACGTCGAGGCCTGCGGCCGAGGCGGTCATGGCGAGCACGTTGCCGGCGAGGATGGTGCCCTGGCCGCCCACGCCCACGAGCAGGACGGTCTTAGTCTGGTCGAGCTCGACGCGCTGGCCCACGTTGACGGTAGCGCTCTCGTTCGTTGCGATTGCGTGTGCCATGGCTTAGCCCTCCTTCTGGATGCAGCCGAACGGGCAGGACTGGACGCACTGACCGCAGCCGATGCACTGGTTGGGATCGATGACGGCGAACCCGGTCTCGTCCTTGCCGAGGGCGGGGCAGCCAATCTGGATGCAGGTGCCGCAGCGGCGGCAGTCGCGGATGACCGGCATGGGCTTGCGCGAGCGGTCGATCAGGCGGCACGGGCTCTTGAAGATGATGACTGAGAGCAGGTCCTTGTGGCCGATCGCGGTCTTGAGGGCGGCGCGGATGTCCTTGAGGTTCTGCGAGTCGACCTGGATGACCTCGTCGACGCCGATGGCCTCGCAGAGCTTGACGAGGTCGAGGGGCTTGCCGCTCGGCTCGTCGAGCGGCGACTTGCCCGCCATCTGCTCGGCGAGCTTGACGCCGTTGACGGGGTTGCCTTGGGTGCCGGTCATGGCCGTGGTGCGGTTGTCGAGGATGCAGAGCGTGCCCACGCCGCCGTTGTAGACGGTGCCGAGCAGGCTCGTGATGCCGGAGTGGGCGAAGGTGGAGTCGCCGATGACGCCCACGACCGGGCGCTTGGTGCGCTCGGAAGTGCCCGCGAGCTCCATGCCGTGCGCCATGCTGAGCGAGGCGCCCATGTCGATGACGGAGTCGACCGCGCGGTACGGCGCGACGGCGCCGAGCGTGTAGCAGCCGATGTCGCCGGTGACGATGGCCTTCATGCGGCGCAGCTCGCAGTACACGAGGCGGTGCGGGCAGCCCACGCAGAACGCGGGCGGGCGCGGGGGCAGGCCCTCGGCCGGCGCGATGTGCACGGGCTCGGCGATGCCGAACGCGGTGCGGATGTGCATGGGCATGATCTCGCCGGAGCGCGGGAGGCGTCCCTTGGGCGGGGTCGCCACGGGGATGCCGAGCGCGCGCACGCGGGTCTCGAAGTAGGTGCAGGCCTCCTCAACCACGTAGAGCTTGTCCACGGAGGCGGCGAACTCGGCGAGCTTGCCCGCAGGCAGCGGCCAGGTGAGGCCGAGCTTGAGCACGGACGCCTCAGGCAGCGCCTCGCGCACGTGGTTGTAGAGCGCGCCGGCCACGACGACGCCGATGCTCGGGTCGCGCATCTCGATACGATTGAGGTCGGTCTCGTCGGCAAAGGCGAGCAGGCGGTCCTCGCGCTCGTTGGTGGCGGCGGTGCGACCCACGGCCATGGCGGGCATCATGACGTACTTGGGGATCTGCGTGGTGTAGTCACGCGGGGCGACCTCGGTGCGCACGCCCTCGACCTCGGCCATCGTCTTGGTGTGGGCGATGCGCATGGTCTCGTGGAGCATGACGGGGGCGTCGAACTCCTCTGAGATGTCGAAGGCGCGGCGCGTGAACTCGTAGGCCTCCTGGCTGTCGGACGGATCGAGGCACGGGATGCGCGCGAAGGCGGCGTAATGACGGCTGTCCTGCTCGTTCTGGCTGGAGTAGCAGGAGGGGTCATCGGCCGCGAGGATGACGAGGCCCGCGTTGACGCCCGTGTTGGCCACGCTCATGAACGGGTCGGCCGCCACGTTGACGCCCACGTGCTTCATGGTGACGAGGGAGCGCACGCCGCCCATCATGGCGCCGATGCCCACCTCGAGGGCGACCTTCTCGTTGGGCGCCCACTCGCAGTACACGTTGTCTTTGCGGACCAGGTTCTCGAGCGTCTCGGTGGACGGGGTGCCCGGATAGCCCGCGCCAACGGCAACGCCGGCCTCCCACGCCCCCTGCGCGATGGCCTCGTTGCCCGATAGAAGTTGCTTTTGCATGTTGGTACCTCCCCTTGCGGTGCGTTGTACCAGTGTAGCGCGGAGCTGCGGGATTGCTACGGATGGTGACAAAACGAAACGGAACTTATGGAGAGTGCGGGCGTTGGAGCAGCTACGGGGCTTGGGGGGTTGCTTGGCGCCTGCCGTTTGTCGCCAGTTCGGGGCGGAATCGGCGACAAGTCGCCCGACGGCCTGCCATATGTCGCCAGTTCGGGGCCGAAATGGCGACATATCGCCCGACGGCCTGCCATATGTCGCCAGTTCGGGGCCGAAATGGCGACATCTCGCCCGACGGCATGCCATATGTCGCCAGTTCGGGGCGGAGACAGCGACATATCGCCCTCCGGCCTGCCGTATGTCGCCAGTTCGGGGCGGAGACAGCGACATATCGCCCCCGGGCCACCTTGCCACCCCACACAAAAGCGCCCCCACCTCACCTGAGGCGGGAGCGCCACAATCCAGCAAAACCGCAGCTCTTAGCCCTGGTTCTCGCGATCGACGAGGTTCTCGGCGCCGTACTTGGCGCGCAGCGCGGGCTTCTCGATCTTGCCCGTGGGGTTGCGCGGCACGGGCGCGAAGATGATCTTGCGCGGACGCTTGTAGCGCGGCAAATCGAGGCAAAAGTCAGCGATGTCCTGCTCGGTGATGTCAGTCGGCTCGCCGAAGGCATCCAGGTGGTTGGGCTTGAGCTGGATGATCGCACAGCTCACCTCGCCCAGGCGCTCGTCGGGAATGCCGATGACGGCCACGTCCTGAATCGCGGGATGCCCGGAGAGGAAGTCCTCGATCTGCACGGGGTAGATGTTCTCGCCGCCCATGATGATGACGTCCTTCTTGCGGTCGACGAGCCAGATGAAGCCGTCATCGTCCACGCGCGCCATGTCGCCCGTGAGCAGCCAGCCGTCGTGCAGCGTCTCGGCCGTGGCCTTCTCGTCGTTGTAGTAGCAGCGCATGACGCCCGGGCCCTTGACCCACAGCTCGCCGGTCTCGCCCTGCGGCACCTCGGTGCCTTCGGCGTCGCTGCAGACCTTGCACTCCCAGCGATAGCCCGGCACGCCGATGGCGCCCACGTGGTCCACGTTCTCGAGGCCAAGGTGCACGCAGCCCGGGCCCGTGCTCTCGGAGAGGCCGTAGTTGGTGTCGTAGTCGTGATGCGGGAACACCTGCTTCCACCTGCGGATAAGGCTCTTGGGCACCGGCTGGGCACCGATGTGCATGAGCCTCCACTGGTCAAGCTCGTACTTGTTGAGGTCGAGCTCGCCGGTCTCGATGGCAGTGAGGATGTCCTGTGCCCACGGCACGAGCAGCCACACCAGCGTGCAGTGCTCGTCGGAAATGGCGCGGAAGATCGCCTTGGGCGTCACGCCGCGCAGCAGCACCGCGCGACCGCCCGTGAAGAGCGAGCCCATCCAGTGGAACTTGGCGCCCGTGTGGTAGAGCGGCGGGATGCAGAGGAAGGTGTCGTCATGCGTGGTCTCGTGGTGCACGGCCTCCATCTCGGCCGCCTGCGCGAGCGACAGGTGCGGGTGCAGGATGGCCTTGGGGAAGCCCGTGGTGCCGCTGGAGTAGTAAATGGCAGCGTCCTCGTCGAGCGACAGGGGCACCATCGGGTCGTAGCTGGGGCAATTGGAGCTCTCGATGCCGTAGCTCTCGGCAAAGTCGGGGCAGTTGTCGCCCACGAAGAAGATGAGGCGGTTGCGCGAGATGGCGGCGAGACGCTCCTGCACGCGGGTGATGAACTCAGGACCGAAGATGAGCGCGTCGCACTCGGCCTTGTTGAGGCAGTACTGGATCTCGGAGCCGGTGTAGCGGAAGTTCAGCGGCACGGCCACGGCGCCCGTCTTGAGCACGCCGAAGTAGATGGGCAGCCACTCGAGGCAGTTGTAGAGCAGGATGGCCACCTTGTCGCCCTTGCCGATGCCACGGCTGATGAGCAGGTTTGCGAAGCGGTTGGCCTTCTCGTCGAAGACGCGCCAGGTGATCTCGCGGCGGAACGCCTTGGTCTCGGTGGAGTGCACGAGGTCGAAATCGCGCCAGCTGACGAAGCTCGGCTCGCGCACCTCGGGGTTCACCTCGACGAGGCAGACCTCGTCGGCGTACTCGCGCACGTTCTTTCTCAGCATGTCTACGACGGTGATCATGGAGGTTCCTTTCGTGGTTGGAGTGCTCGTACCGTGCGGCAGAACAACGAAGCGGCCGCGGGTGCCCGCTGCCGCTTTGGAACTAGAACTTGTCGACCATGCCCGTGGCCTGGTTGCGCAGGCGCTCAATCTCCTCGGGGATGCGCTCGAGCTCGTACGGCGTCATCTGGTAGACCCAGTTGAGCCAGTTGCGGTAGAGCAGGTTGGCGTGCGCGCGCCAGGTGAAGATGGGCTGGCGCTCGGGGTCGTTGTCGGGGAAGTAGTTCTCGGGCAGGCGGATGGGCAGGCCCTTGTGGAAGTCGCGCCAATACTCGCCGGCCAGCGTGTCGCGGCCGTACTCGAAGTGGCCGGTCACGTAGATCTCGTGGAAGTCGCGCGTGGCGATGAGCGCCGGGCCTGCGCTGAAGCCCTCGGAGAGAACGTGCAGCTCGGGGTGGTTGGCGAGCTCGGCGGTGTCGATCGCGGCGTGGCGGCTATGCGGCATGTAGTGCAGCTCGTCGAAGCCGTTGGTGAGGAAGTTGTACTCGTCGCAGAGGCGCTGCGGGAAGACGCCGAAAAGCTTGGCGCCGAGCTGCTTCTTGGGGATGCGGTAGAGGTGCCAGAGCGCGCCGAGGGCGCCCCAGCAGAGGAACATGGTGGAGAAGACGTTGGTCTGGCACCAGTCGATGATTTCGCAGAACTCGTCCCAGTAGTCGACCTGCTCGTAACCCAGGTGCTCCACCGGCGCGCCCGTCACGATGAGGCCGTCGTAGGTCTTGTCGCGGAAGGCCTCGAACGGCTCGTAGAACTTGACCAGGTGATCGGTAGAGACGTTCTTCGCCTCGTGCGACGAGACGCGCATGAAGTCGCAGCTCACCTGTAGGGGCGACTTGGAGATGAGACGCAGAATCTGGGTCTCGGTCTCGATTTTGGTGGGCATGAGGTTGAGGATGGCCACCTTGAGCGGGCGGATGTGCTGGAGGTCGGCAACCTCTTCCTCGAGCGCGAAGATGCGCTCCTCGTGCAGG
>CACYAX010000005.1 GCA_902772435.1 uncultured Coriobacteriaceae bacterium
GATGCCTCCGCCATCTGGCAGGTCGTGCAGCAGAAGCTCGTGACCCAGCGCGTCATGGATCGCGTCAAGGCTGAGGAGGCCGAGCGTATCGCCAACATGCCTGTCGAGGTCAATGTGGTGCGCAAGGAGCGCAAGCCGCGTCCCAAGAAGAAGGGCTAGAGTGCCACTCTGCGCGCGCAGGATGCTGCGCGCGCTCGTTATTATGGAGGGTTGCGATGGAAGACGAGCTTCTTGAAGCAACAGACGTCATCACAGCTGGTGATGCGGCAACAGACGACGAGTTCTCGCTCGTACGCGAGCACTTCGAGGCTGATGCGCTGACCGACGAGGATATGGACCTCATTGCCGATACGGCCATCTCGCTGATCCGTGAGCTGGTCTTGTTCTTCGGCGAGGATCGCCTGGTCATTGACGAGTATGACGGCGACGAGGGCGAGCTCATCCTTGACCTGAGCGGTGGGGACCTTGCCGTGCTGATCGGCCGTCACGGTCGTACCCTTGACGCGCTCCAGATGATCGTGTCCTCGTTCATGTCCAACAAGATGAAGTTCCACTATCCCATCGTCGTCGACATCGAGGGCTATAAGAGCCGCCGCAAGGAGAAGCTCGAGTCGCTGGCCCGTAGCGCTGCCGCGCGTGCCTGCCGCCAGCATGGTTCCGTGCGCCTCGCGCCCATGAACGCGTATGAGCGCAGGATCGTGCACCTTGCGCTTCTCGGTGATGACGAGGTCAGCACCCACTCCGAAGGCGAGGAGCCGGAGCGCCGCGTGGTCGTCACCTACGTGAGGGCCTAGGCCGGTTCAAACATACCTACTCAAGGGGACTCTTAGGAGTCCCCTTTTCTTTCTCTCTAAAATGCTACTTAATAAATATCATATATAGTCAGTATCACGCACACAGTTGTGTTGTATTACTACGGGCACAAACAAGAGCTGCTGGTCTTTGCTAGTCTAAGGACGATTAATGCGTGCACAAGTGAGTTTTGCCAAGAATCCTTGCACGAAGAGCTTTTGACAGGAGCTGCGATGAACGATCTGGAGACCAGTCAACTTGTTGCCCTTGCGCATGAGTATGGCATCACGCTTGAAGACCACCAGGCCGAACTCATCCTCACGCACCTTGATCTGGTTATCGAGAAGAACAAGGTGCTCAACCTCACGCGCATCACTGATCGCTCGAGTGCCATCCTCCTCCACTGCCTTGACTCCTTGCTTATCTACCCGAGCTTCGTTGCCGTGGGTTTTGGCCAGAAGGATCGCTTCCTCGATATCGGTACGGGCGCCGGCTTCCCAGGCATTCCCCTTGCCATCGTCTCAGGCATGCAGGGCACACTCTTGGATTCCGTGAGCAAGAAGGTCCGCGCTGTTGATGAGTTCGTTGCCGCGCTTGGTCTTGCTGACAGGATCCAGACCTCCGACCAACGCGCTGAGGAGCTTGCTCGCACGCAGCGCAACAGCTTCGCGTTCGTGACGGCTCGTGCGGTCGCCGAGCTGCATGTGCTCATCGAGTATGCCACGCCCTTGCTCAAGCATCAGGGCTCTCTGATTGTGTCCAAGGCCAAGCCTAGTGATGAGGAATTCTCCCATGCGGAGCGCGCAGCTGAGCTCTGTGGCCTGAAGCTTGTTTCACGTGAAACATTTGACTTGCCTGATGACGCGGGTCACCGGGAGATATTCACCTATCAGAAGGTCCGTAAGGCTCAGGTGAAACTGCCGCGTCGCCCTGGAATGGCAAAGCACAATCCTATCTATGAGATTGCTGGCCAGGCTACGTCTGCACGTAGATGATTCTCTGGTGAGCTAGCCTCGAATCAACTCATTGTTCTGGTTCATAGGTTAGTACGCTTCATAATCTCTGTTTTGGCTAGTGTCATTAATAGCCACACACGCATTAGAGTGTTTCGTCTCATTACTGAGGGGTTGCATCTAGGGTTTGCCTCGAGCTGCCATGCATAGGGCCAACGTTTCACGTGAAACATGCAAAGCGGAAGAATGAGGGTGTTTCACGCGAAACAAGACCGCTATCATAGTAAGAGACCTTTGACGAACGACGATCAAATGAAGCGGTTGGAGGTATGGTGAGCTACACAGATATCAAACGCCATTTTCCGGAGCGGGAAACCAAGGTTCTGGCGATTACAAACCAAAAAGGTGGCGTAGGCAAATCGACAACCGCCGTGAATCTAGCAGCAGCGCTTGGCGAGGACAAGAAAAAGGTCCTCGTGATTGACTTTGACCCGCAAGGCAATACGACAAGCGGTTTTGGCATCGAAAAGGACGAACTCGAGGCCGATATGTACAACGTCCTTCTCGATGACGTTGCAATTGCCGATATCATCCAGCCAACGGTCATGAAGAGCGTGTTCGTAGCACCCTCAACTATTCAGCTGGCAGGTGCAGAAATCGAACTCGTCTCCCAGATGGCGCGCGAAACTGTGCTCAAAGCGGCGCTTGAAGGTATTAAGGACGAGTTTGACTACGTCTTTATCGATTGCCCGCCGTCGCTGGGTCTGCTCACCGTCAATGCACTCGTTGCGGCAGATGCCTTGATAATCCCCATCCAATGCGAATTCTACGCGCTGGAAGGCGTAACCAAACTGCTCGAGTCCATGAGGATGATCAAAAACCGCCTCAACCCGAATCTTGAAGTCTTTGGCGTCGTGATGACGATGTACGACTCCCGAACGTCACTTTCACGTGATGTCGTTGACGAAGTGAGCAAATACTTCGGTAAACAGATGTTCAAGACGGTCATACCGCGAAACGTCAAGCTCTCGGAAGCACCGAGCCACGGGCTTCCGGTTATCAAGTATGCGCGCGTGAGCAAGGGTTCCATGGCATATATGAAGCTCGCCAGAGAGGTGGTGCGTCGTGGCTAGAAAGAGCTCGCTTGGCAAGGGTCTTGGCTCGCTCATGGGCGAGGCAACCGCAGAAGTCGCTCAAACTCCCGCAGATTCGACCCTTCCCATCACGAAGATCGTTCCGCAAAAGGGCCAGCCGCGTAAGGTGTTCGATGAGGATGCCCTTGCCGAACTTGCTGACTCTATCCAGAAGAACGGCATTCTGCAGCCGATTCTAGTGCGCAAGAAGGGCACGAAGTACGAGATCGTGGCAGGCGAGCGTCGCTATCAGGCGGCAAGGCGCGCGGGCCTCGAAGAGGTGCCGGTCATCATCCGTGAGATTGATGACGACCAGGTCTTCCAGCTAGCCCTGATTGAGAACCTCCAGCGTGCCGACCTGAATCCGATCGAGGAAGCCCAGGGATTCAAGACGCTCATAGACCAGAATGGCTTCACGCAGGAGCAACTCGGCAACGTGCTCTCTAAGTCACGGTCAGCCATTGCCAACACCCTGCGCCTCCTTGACCTGCCTGAAGAAGTGCAGACCTACATGATCGAGGGGAAGCTCAGTGCGGGACATGCCCGTGCGATCCTCGCCGTCGCGGGGGAAGAGGGGCGTATCAGGCTTGCCGAGAAGGTAATCGCTGAGAACTTGACGGTACGTCAGACAGAAAACCTCGCACCGTTGTTTTCTGGCATAACTGCCGAAAAAGTGCATAGGCAACCGAGTCCTCAGTCGTTCAAGCGTGCCGCACGACAGTTGCGTCTGGCACTTGATACCGAGGTCAAAGTCAAGCGTGTGAGGAACAAGAACAAGATAGAGATCGAGTTTGCGGACGAAGATGAGTTGTCGGAGCTGGTGACGAAGATCCTGAGTGCATCCATGCAAGGAGATGAGGCGTAATGAGGAAGAAGCTGAAGATGATCAAGTGGGCGGGCATTGCCGTTCTCGTCGTAGTAGGTGCAGGCGTCATCTTCTACAACGTGGCTCTGACGCGCGAAGCCAAAGACGCCATCAAGCATGCTGGCTCTGACATGAACCAGTCCTACAAGAAGGTCAAGACCGTCATTTCCGACATCACGGGCATCGTCATGGAAGAGGATGTCGAGAACCTCGCGAACCGCCAGGCGACCATCTCCGAATGGGAGTCTTTGGGGTACTAGAACACCTGTTCTTATTAAGGTGACACCACGAATAACGGCCCGCTCTGACGTGTGCAGAGCGGGCCGTTATCATGAAGCAGATAGTGCTGTTTACCTGCGCTTCTTCTGACTGAGCTGTCCGCAGGCGGCATCGATGTCAGCGCCGCGTGAGATACGGATGGTTGCCTCGACGCCAGCCTTCTCGAGCCTGCGTACGAACTCACCGGCGCGAGCATCGCTGGCAGGCCTAAAGCGCGAACCAGGCACCTCGTTCAGCTGGATGATGTTCACGTGGGCGAGGTTACCACGGCAGAAGTCAACCAGCGCCTGCAGCTCGTCTTCGGAGTCGTTGACGCCACGGATGAGCGCATACTCGTAGGTGGGGCGCCGGCCCGTCATGTCCACGTAGGTGCCCATGGCCTCGTAGAGGTTGAGGAGCGACCAGCGCTTCACGCCGGGCATGAGCATGTTGCGCGTCTTCTGCACGGCGGAGTGCAGGGAGACGGCGAGCGTGAACTGTTCGGGCTCGCGGGCAAACTTGAGGATCTGCGGAATAACGCCGCAGGTAGAGACAGTGATATGGCGCGCGCCGATGCCCATGCCGTCAGGGGAGTTGAGGCGCCGCATGGCCGCGAGCACGGCGTCGTAGTTCGCGAACGGCTCGCCCTGGCCCATGAGCACCACCGACGTGACGCGCATACCGAAGTCGTCACGCACATGGAGTACCTGGTCGTAGATCTCGCTGGCCGTGAGCGAGCGCGTGAGGCCTGCCGCACCGGTCGCGCAGAACGAGCAGCCCATACCGCATCCTGCCTGGGAAGACGCGCAAACCGCCAGCTTGGGGCCCGTAGGCATGCCCACGCACTCCACGGCGACGCCATCGCCATAGCGGAGCAGATACTTGCGGCTGCCGTCGGTGGAAACCTGGCAGACCACCTGCTCGACGCCACCGAGCGTGCAGCGCTCCGCAAGGGCGCTCCGCAGCGCCTTGGGAAGGTTCGTCATCTCGTCAAAGGAGGAGACACCCTTGTCCCAGATCCATTCCTCGATCTGCTTGGCGCGGAACTTGGGCTGGCCGAGCTCGTCGAGAAGCTCCAGGAGCTGGGCATGCGAGTAGTCGTGGAGGTTGGGGAGGGCATTTTGTGGCGTGGTAGCCATAGACATATCCAATCAGCGTACGTTTAAGGTGTCCAAGATAATACGTCAACTGCGCAGGTAGGGGAGTGTCCGCAGCCCGCGGCCAAAAGAACTCCGCGAGAAGCCAAGTAAGGGAACATCGGTGAGTACGGCAAAGTGGCTGAGGTGTATGGGGAGTTAGGTGGTATCCTCATTGAGGCACACACGATGGATAGGAGCCATCATGGATATAAACGACGTAACAAAGCTCAAGGTGGCCGTGCTCGGTGGCGGCTGGTCCGACGAGCGCGAGATCTCGATGGATTCGGCCCGCGCCTGCACGAAGGCGCTTAAGCAGGCTGGATTTGCGCAGGTAGAGCTCATAGACGTGGCAAGTGAGGGCTTCGTGTCCCGCCTTGCCACGGGTGGCTACGACGTGGCGTTCATCGCCATGCACGGCCGCTGGGGCGAGGACGGCTGCGTTCAGGGGCTCTGCGAGGTCCTGCATCTCCCGTACACCTTCTCCAAGGTGCTCACCTCGGCTGTCGCCACCGAGAAGGACGTCGCCAAGCTCATCTACCGCTCCGCGGGCATTCCCACGCCCAAGAGCGTCGACATCCCCGCGGGCCACGTGCCGACCGCCGAGGAGCGCGCCCAGATCATCGAGTCGCTTGGCCTGCCGCTCTTCGTGAAGCCGGCGGCAAACGGCTCGAGCTACGGCATCACGCACGTGACCAGCGCGGATATGCTTGAAGAGGCCATCGCCGTGGCAGGCCGCGATAACGACGTGGTGCTGGTCGAGGAAGCCATTTCGGGTATCGAGATCACGGTTCCCGTGATCGGCAACGACGATCCGCAAGCGCTTGACATCATCGAGGTCGTGCCGGGCGAGGGTGCCGAGTTCTACGACCTGAAGGTCAAGTATGAGCCGAGCGAGCTGCACCACGTGATGCCCGCCCGCCTTCCCGAGGACATATATGCCAAGGCGCAGGAGTACGCCATGTGCGCGCACAAGGCGCTCGGCTGCCGTGGCGCCTCACGCTCCGACTTCATCGTCACCGCAGATGGGACGCCGTATATCCTCGAGACGAACACCATTCCCGGCATGACCGAGACGAGCCTCCTGCCCGACAGCGCTCGCCATGCGGGCATCGAATTCCCCGAGCTGTGCCGCAAGTTCGTGGAGATGGCTCTGGAGTAGCGCCGAGAGACGAGGCGGGCTCGCTGTCTCACGCGCGTTG
This sequence comes from uncultured Coriobacteriaceae bacterium, assembly GCA_902772435.1. Classification (GTDB taxonomy): domain Bacteria; phylum Actinomycetota; class Coriobacteriia; order Coriobacteriales; family Atopobiaceae; genus UBA1367. Next base: position 6,340 of record CACYAX010000005.1, read on the forward strand.
GTCGTGGGGCAGCGGGCCCGCTTTTTCGTTAGGGTATGAACGTTCACAAGGTGAGGCTCCTGCCTCGCACGAAAGGCCAGTTGATGGGCACAATCTTACTCGAAGACATCCTGTTACCCGCCACGCCCGAGCTCGTGCGCGCGCAGTACGCCACGCTTGCCGAGCGCGCCCAAACGGCGACCTTCGGGCTGCTTGAAGAGGACATGGTGGTGCTCGACACCGAGACCACGGGCCTCTCGTTCAGGGATTGTGAGCTCATCCAGATTTCGGCCGCGCGCATCTCCGGGCGTGAGATCGTGGAGCGCTTTGATACCTTCGTGCATCCGACAGGCCCGATACCTGCGCAAATCGTGCAGCTGACGGGCATTCGCGACATTGACGTGACGGATGCGCCCCGCGCCGAGCAGGCCGTGGCCGCGCTCGCGGACTTCGTGGGCGGCATGCCCGTCATCGCGCACAACGCGACCTTCGATCGCACGTTCATCGAGCGCGTGCCCGGTGGCCACGAGGTGAGCGATACCTGGATCGACTCGCTGGCGCTTTCCCGCATCGCCCTGCCGCGGCTCTCGACGCACCGCCTTTCTGACATGGCGGAGGCCTTCGGCACGGCCAGCGTGACGCACCGGGCAACCGACGACGTGGACGCGCTCGCGGGGATGTGGCGCATACTGCTCGTGGCGCTCTCGGACCTGCCGAGCGGGCTCCTTGCGCACCTCGCGCAGATGCACGACGACATCGCCTGGGTCTACCGACCCATCCTGAACCATATCGCCGCAGGTCAGGACGCTACACCCTTCCATCTCAAGACGGTGCGCCATGAGCTCGTGGGGAGCCAGCCCACCCATCCGCGCTCCGACATGACGGAACGCAACGAGCCGCCGCGCACCATAGCGCGTGACGCGATTGAGGCTGCCTTTGCCAAGGACGGCCTCGTGGCGCAGATGTATGGCGCCTATGAGACGCGCCCTGAGCAGATCGCCATGGCCCTCGAGGTCACGGATGCCCTGAATACCTCAACGCACCGCTCCATAGAGGCGGGTACGGGCGTGGGCAAATCGGTGGCCTACCTGCTTCCGGAGGTGCTCTTCGCCAAGGAGAACAACTGCACCGTAGGCGTGGCGACCAAGACCAACGCCCTCACCGACCAGCTGGTGAGCCACGAGATGCCGGCGCTCCAGCAGGCCATACCAGGTGGTTTCAGCTTCGCGAGCCTGAAGGGGTATGAGCACTACCCGTGCCTCCGCAAGCTCGACGCGGCGGCACGCGGGGACCTTCCCATCGGCCTGGTCGAAGGAACGCGCAGCTCAGAGGCTGCGATAGCCGCCGACATGCTCACCGCGATAGCCGTGGTGTACGCCTTCGCCGCCCAGTCGGTGGACGGAGACCTCGACGCGCTGGGAATCAACTGGCGCAACGTCCCGCGCCGCATGCTCACCACCACGACGGGGGAGTGCCATCGCAGCAAGTGCCCGTACTATCCCAACGAGTGCATGCTGCACGGCACACGCCGCCGCGCCGCCGCGGCCGACGTGGTGATCACGAACCATTCCCTCCTGCTGCGCAACGTGGCGGCCGAGGGCAAAATCTTGCCTCCCATCAGGCACTGGGTCGTCGACGAGGCCCATGGCTTCGAGGCGGAGGCACGCCGGCAATGGGCCATCGAGGTCGCCGCCGCCGATGTGCGCCAGGGCTTCGAGGTGTTGGGCAACTCGCACACAGGCGTGATTCACACCGCCATGGTACAGTCGGCTGCTTTGGAAGGATCGGCCCTCTACCAGCGACTTCTCACCAAACTGTCCGCCGCCGTCTCGCGCACGCAGGTGTCGAGCGCCGACTTCTTCCAGGAGCTGCGCAGCCTCACCAGGGTGGTGCGCGGTAGCGCGTACGACACCATAACGCTCTGGATTGACGAGGAGGTGCGCGCCCAGCCCGAATGGGCGGCCATCTCCGAGACGGGCCTGGTGTTCCTCAACCATCTCGACGAGGCGGCAAAGGACGCTGCGGACGTCTGCCAGGCGCTTGTCGAAGCATCTCCGCAGTTGGCAGCTACCCTCAGCGAGGACACGCGCTTCATCCGCGACACGCGCGACGGCGTGTCGCTCATCCTGGCGGGGGAGGACGAGACCTACGTCTATTCCGCCGAGCTCTCGCGCCGCAAGCGCGACATGGGAAGCGAAAAGCTGGTGGCCGAGAAGGTGGACGTGGGCTCTGACCTGGGAACCCTTTGGCTCCCGGAGATGGAGAGCGTCATCTTCTCGTCGGCGACCGTGGCCATCGGGGAGAGCTTCGAGCACTTCGAGCACGGCGTGGGCCTTGACCTGTTGCCGCCTGAGCGCCACCGTGCGGTCCGCCTCGACTCGAGCTTCGATTTCGACCGCAACATGGCCGTGATCGTGGCTCGCGACCTCCCGCAACCCAACGACCCGCGCTATCTGGCCGCCTTCGAGGACCTGCTCTACGACGTGCACGTGAAGATGGGTGGCTCGGTGCTCACGCTGTTCACCAACCGCCGTGAGATGGAGCAGGTGGCCCAGGGGCTCGTGCCCCGCCTTGCTGCCGTGGGCCTCGAGCTGGCCTGGCAGGAGCGCAATGCGAGCCCGCGGCGCCTGCGCCAGCGCTTCATCGAGGATAAGGACCTCTCGCTCATGGCGCTCAAGAGCTTCTGGGAGGGCTTTGACGCGGCAGGGGAGACCCTGCGCTGTGTGGTCATCGCGAAACTGCCCTTCTCCAACCCGAGCGACCCGCTCGTGCGTGAGCGTGAGCTGCGCGACAAGCGTTCCTGGTGGAAGCACTCGCTGCCGGAGGCGGTCATCTCGGTCAAACAGGCTGCGGGCAGGCTCATTCGCACCGCAAGTGACACGGGCGTGTTGGTGCTTGCCGATTCGCGCCTCGTGACCAAGCGCTATGGCCAGCAGTTCATCTCGTCATTGCCGTCCCACAACGTGGTGACGCTCGAGAGCGGCAACGTGGGCCGCTACATAGAGATGTGGCAGCGGGGGAGATAGAACGGCGCTGCCAGCAGGGCTCTGCATCTCTGCAGGCAGCCCGAGATGACACTACTGTGCCGCAGCAAGCTCCCATGAGCCAAGACTCATGCAAAAATGCAGGTAATTGTAACTATTCGCTCGCATAAGACATTACAAACGCTATGAGCGTGGTCAGGCTCTGCTATCATCGAAGTGTTGTATGAATGCACTGCCAAGGAGGTCGCGCTACCGCGCATGGAAATAGCCATTCCTATCATCGTCACGTTCCTGCTCACCCTTGCTAACGGATACTTTTCTATGTCGGAGGCCGCGCTCACGACGGCCAAGCGCTCCGTGCTGGAGCATGAGGCAGAAGAGGGAGACAGTGCGGCCCGCCGTGCCGCAGATCTCGCAGCGGATTCTGGCTCGTTCCTCGCGACGATCCAAGTCGCCATCACGCTCGTCGGCTTCTTCTCGTCCGCATTCGCGGCCACGAGCCTCTCGGACCCGCTCGCGAACGTGCTGGTCGGCTTCGGAATCCCGGCCGCTGATGGCATCGCGACGGTCATCATCACCCTCATCGTCTCGTTCTTCTCCATCGTGGTGGGCGAGTTGGTGCCCAAGCGCATGGCCCTAGCCGACGCCGAGGGTGTCTCCAAGAAGGTTGCGGGCTTCCTCAACGGCTTTTCGAAGGTCGTCGCCCCGCTCGTGTGGCTCACGTCGTCTGCAGCCAACGGACTGTCCAAGCTGATGGGCATCAAGTCGGCTGACGACCGCCAGAACGTCTCCGAAGAGGAGATTCGCTATCTGGTGACCGATGCCGAGGAGCTCACCGACGAAGAGAAGTCGATGATTCACGACGTCATCGACCTTGGCGACACCGTTGCCCGCGAGGTCATGATCCCGCGCGTGGACATGACGGCCGTCGAAGACGACACGACCCTCTACGAGGTGCTCGACCTCATGCGCAAGACGGGCTATTCGCGCATCCCGGTCTATCACGGCACGGTCGACAAGATCGTGGGCATCGCCCACATCAAGGACCTGCTGCAGCCCATCCTCGACCAGCGCTCCGAGACCGACAAGATCAGCCGCCACATGCGCCAGGCGGTCTTCGTGCCCGACACCAAGGACATCATCCCGCTGCTCTCCGAGATGCAGACCGGCCATGACCAGATCGTCATCGTCATCGACGAGTACGGCGGCACGGCGGGCATGATCACCATCGAGGACATCGTCGAGGAGGTCGTGGGCGAGATCGAGGACGAATTCGATCCCGACAACAAGTACCTCACGCAGCTCTCGGACAGGGAATGGCTGGTAGATGGCCGGTATTCCATCGATGACGCGATTGAGCTGGGCTGGCCCATCGAAGACTCCGACGAGTTTGAGACGATTGCCGGCTTCGTGCTCGAGATAGCCGACAAGCTCCCGCGCCCCGGTGATTCCTTCGAGATCGAGGGCTACACCTTCCTCGTGCAGACCATGCGCGGCAGGCGCCTTTCGACCCTGCGCGTGATGGCTCCCGAGCCCGAGGAGGAAGACGAGCAGGAAGAGGGGCGCGAGGAGTCGCGCAACCCACTTCTTCTCCTGGGGAAGTCCCGCACGGACGACAAGGAGAAGGACAAGTCCAAGGATAAGGACGGCGAGAAGGAATAGGTGCCGCACGGCACCAAGATGGTGCGCAGCACGTACACAGCCGATTGCCACCGCTTCCCACGTGAGGGCGGTGACAATCTGATGTACGGGGCGCCACGTACATGGTGAGCGCAGCTGCACGCATGCTCGCATAGGCACGATTGCGCAGCTCAGCGGGCATCTTTCACCATCTGCGCGAAACGCTCGGCACGGGACGTGCTAAACATCTACAATGAAAAGTTGGTATGCAAAAGGCAATTCTTGCCGCTTGGCTGAGGAAGGTCCCATGACACAGATCATCGACATCAGGCGCGTCGAAATCGCTCCGAAGAGCCTGACCGCTCGTGTGCGCATCGCTATGGGCGCACCGCTTATGACCAGCGAAGACCTTGAGGGAACGACACGGGTCTATCGCCTCCTGCCAGAGATCGTCAACCACGTGTGCCTGGGTGACGTGAGCGAGACCTTCAAGGACGTCATGGGCGACACCGAGGTCGCCCATCTGCTCGAGCACGTGACGGTCGAGCTCCTTGCGCAGACCAATCTCGCGGGCGACGTGACCTGCGGCCGCACCTACGCGGTGGAGGACGAGCGCCGCACCTATGACGTGGAGTTCCCCTGCCCTGACGACGTGCTGGTGGCGGGCGCCCTGTCGAGCGCCGTCTGGATTCTCCAGTGGGCCTATACGGGCGGTGGAGAACCTGAGCCTGACGTCGCCGCGACGGTTCAGGGCCTGGCCGCGCTCGTCCAGAGCCTGCCTGAGCCGGCAGCGCCCGCACCCGCCAAGCGCGAGTACGTGGTGGTTGGCAAGGAGGCAGAAGCGCTGGTAGCCGAGCTGAACGGCGAGGAAGCCGCCACTGATGACGCTGAGGCGCTCGATGAGGATGCCGAGGCTGACGTGGTCGTTGAGCAGCTGGTTGTGGAAGAGATTCCCGCTGAAGAGAAGAAGTCCGCTCCCGTGACGAGGCGTCACCAGTTCGCCGAGTCCGAGGTCGACGAGATGCTCGGCGCGGTTCACAAGGCGGTTGAAGCCCACACGGTGGCTGATGACGAGGCTGTGGAAGAGGAAGTCGAGGAAGAGCTTGATCCTCAGGACTAGCCTCTCCGCGTTGGTGTGAAGCAACAGCGGCCAGCCGTCGTCCGCACAGGGGAAAGGCGTGCGACAGAGTACCGTTGTTGATAACAACTCGTGACGATACGTGGTTAGGACGGGGTTTTCGCTGCTAGGACGTATCTGAGCGAGTATTATGGGAACAATGTGGTAAGCGATGTGATGAAATGTGCCCGGGAGGGCGGAGGAGGAAGTCATCATGATTAAGAATCCGTTTGGTGTTGCTCTTGGCGTTGCAGCTGGTGCTCTCGTTGGTGTCGTTGCGGGCGTCATGATGGCTCCCCGTGCCGGCGCTGAGAGCCGTGCGATGGCCGCTGATGCCGTGAATGATGCATGGGATTCCGCGGTCGATACCTATGAGCAGGGTGCGGTCCGCATCAAGGAGAAGATGAGCGGTGTCCGTCCGTCCGTTGACGCCACCACCGACGATCTTCGTGCCAAGGTCGACGCTGCCCGCGAGCGCATGGACCAGCTGCGCGATTCCCTCTCCGCCACCGTCTCCGATGCCTCCAGCCAGGTCAGCGACGCCGTGAGCGCCGTTGCCGACAAGGTCGCCGAGGTCGCTCCCGAGACCGTTGACGCCACCGAGGCCGAGGGCGTGCAGGTCGAGGTCGTCGAGGACGAGGCCGCCGAGTAACATGGCGATTCGCAAACCCCGTGAGGTAGTCGTTTCACCTGCGGGAACGCTGAATGCAAAGCAACTTATGGACGTCGTGGTCTATGCTCCCAAAGACAGGAAGCAGGCCACGGCGTCTGGTGCATACAGTCGTTTCGGCAGGGTTCATAACGTGGTGTTTTCCCCTGACGGTCGCCGCGTCGTCGGCATTATGGTCAAGCGCCCGGACGTAGTCGCCATGGTCGCGGTGGCCGATGCCTTCGTGGCCCTTGACGCGCTTGGACCCTGCGACGGGGGTCTGCGCGTCACGCGTGGCCGCGACGCATATGACGAGCTTGCCCAGGAGCGGCTTGGCCTCGATTGGGACCGCTGCATCATCTGGGTGGGCATGGACGTGCGCTCCCAGGGCGGCCGAAAGCTCGGGTTTGTGGAAAATGCCACCTTCAAGGCCTGGGAAGGTGATGTCGTCACGTTTGGTGTGGGTGACGGCAATGCGGCGGAGTCGCTCGTGGGACATCTGGAGATTCCCGTCGACATGATGCAGGGCTATCAAGACGGCTGGATGATCGTGGACGACGAGGCGGCTAAGATGGCGCTCTCTGGTGGCGTTGCCGCAAAAGCCGGTGAAGGCTATGCGAAAGCCAAGGTCGCCGGCAAGGAGGCTGCCGAGAAGGCCGGAGAGGCCGTTGCGGAGGGCTCACGCGCGTTTGGCAAACAGCTTGGGCGTACCAAGGGCATGTTCGGCGCTTTCATGGATGAGTATAAGAAGGCCTCCAAGTAACGGAGGTCACAAGGTAAACCAAGCCCCCTCGTCCTGTGGATGAGTGGGCTTATTCTTGGCGAATGACGCGAACAATCGCACCACAATCGCGTCAGATGGCCTTATGACCCAATCAAATCACCTGATTCAACCGCATGATTCGGTCATCGACGCAAAGAAATTGCGTGGTCTTATGGGGAAACCGTCCATTTTGTGGGTCCATAGCCAAAGAGGAATCACTAGAATGAACCATGCGCCTGTTGGCGCTACCTGTTGTCTCAAGAGAAGGGTCATTGATGAAACCTCGACCTCACAGTCGATGACCCCTCGGTGCTGCCTTCGCCGGATGCGCCCTGGGGTGCAAACGCGAAGGAGCTCCTATGATTTACCTCTCCCAATTGTTGGGAAACGCAATCTATGACGTGAACGGCGAGAAGATCGGCGTGGTCTCGGACCTTGGCATTGCCACGGGCGAGGTCTTTCCGCGTGTGACCTCGCTGGCATTCATGGGTCCGGGCAAGACCCCGTTCATGATCAGCTGGAAGAAGTACGTGGCGTCGTACGACGAGAACGAAATCGAGCTCAAGGTCCCCTCAACGGACCTGCGCTTCTCCTATCTGCAGCCTGACGAAGTGCTCATTGCGCGCGACCTGCTCAACAAGCAGATCGTCGACACGCGGGGCATGCGCGTCGTGCGCGTGAACGACCTCAAACTCTCGGATACCAGCTCGCAGCAGCTGCGCCTCCTGGGCGCCGAAGTGGGCATCCGGGGCATCCTGCGCTCGCTCTGGGCACCTCTCGAGCAAGGTGTCTGCAAGGCGGCCCGCGCGCTCGGTAAGCCCATCCCCGAGCGCATCATTGCCTGGAACTACATGGACCTCATCGAGCGTGACCTGTCCAACGTCAAGCTCTCGGTCAGCCACAAGACCCTCGACGACATGCATCCCGCCGACATCGCGGACATCATCGAGAAGCTCGACCCGCGCCTGCGCGGGCAGGTCTTTGCGACGCTCGATGACGAGATGGCAGCAGAGGCTATGGCAGAGCTCGACGACGACGAGATGGCGGCCGAGCTCGTTGACGGCATGGCTGACGCCGACGCCTCCAAGATGCTCTCCGAGATGGACCCTGACGACGCTGCCGAGCTGGTCAGCGAGCTCGACTACGAGAAGGCTGAGAAGCTCCTGCGCCTCATGGGCGTGAAGGAGCAGGCGGCCATTCGCCAGCTGCTCGGCTATCGCGAGGGTACGGCCGGCCGTATCATGACCCAGGAGTTCCTGGCGCTCGACGAGGGAGCGACGGTTGCGGACGCTGCCAAAGCGATCAGGAGCCTCGATGAAGACTTCGAATCGGTGCGCTACGTATACCTCGTGGATGAGGAGCAGCACCTCACTGGTGCGGTCACGCTGATCCAGCTCATTCAAAACGAGGCTGACACCCCGCTAGGCAAGTTTGCGGAAACCGAGCTCGTCACGGCATCGGCCGAAGACGACCAGGAAGACGTGGCGGAGGACATCGCCAAGTACAACCTGCTTGCCATGCCCGTCGTGGACGACGACGGCAAGCTCATCGGCATCGTCACCGTAGACGACGCCCTCGAGGTCATGGAAGAGGAGCACGAGGAAGACCTCGTCATCGTGGGCGGCGACAGCCTGGGCACCAATGCCGAGAGCGAGAACGTGTTCACGCGCCTCGTATCCCATGAGAGCTGGTTCTTCCTCTGGGTGATCGCGCTCGGCGTGCTCATGGCGTTCTTCGGCGACCGCACGGGCTCGGTGCTGAACGGCCTGCTCCTCGTCACGGGCCTTCCCATCGCGCTGCGCACCGCCAATGACATGGTGCGCTACGTGGTGACCTTCTATCTCGACCATGACGAGGACGACGAGGACACCCCCTCCATGCTGGGATTTGCCCTGCGTGGCATGTTTTCGGGCGCGGTGCACGCTGCCATTGTGTATCTGGTCGTCTACGGCGTCACGGCCGTCTTGGAGGGCGTGGGCCTGCCTCCCATAGCCGGCGAGGGCTTCGTGGGCGGATCTGCCCTCGCGACGCTGCGCCTGGGCTTCCTCATCGCGGCCTGCGTGAGCGTCTTCGGCTTCGTGACGGCACCCTTCTACCTTGCCGTGGTGCGCAGGCGCGACGCGTCGGGCGACGACACCAACGGCAACTCGCTGCGCATGGTGGCTATGGTCGTCGCGTGCGTGGTGTTCGTCGTGGCGGCCATGTTCCTCGGGGTGGCCTGACATGGCGGCGCAGGAGCGCCCCATGGCGCAGGCTGACGCTACGGGCACACCAAAGGCCGCACAGGGCCATGAGGCGGGCCTGACGGGCTCAAAGCAGCATAGGAAGCACGGGCGGGCAGCTACCAAGCGTCCCCGCGCGAAGCTCGACCCCAAGCTGGTGGTCGCCGCCATGGGGCCGGGCCTGGTGACGGCCCTTGCGGGAGCCGACGCAGGCGGCGTGGCAACCTACTCCACAGCGGGGTCGCTCTTCGGGTTCGCCCAGCTCTGGACCATCCCGGTCATGTGCTTCCTGCTCATCGTGGCCCAGGAGACGGCGGCGCGCATGGGCTGCGTGACGGGCAAGGGCTTCGCGTCGCTCATCCGCGAGCAGTATGGCGTGCGCCTCTCCGCACTGGCCATGCTCGCGTTGCTCATATCAAATACCACGGTCACGCTCTCCGAGTTCGCCGGCATCGCCTCCGCCCTGGGGCTCTTTGGCGTGCCGACCGTCGTGTCGGTGCCCATCGCGGCCCTCGCGGTCTGGCTCATCGCCATGAGCGGCAGCTACGAGCGCATCGAGAAGGTGCTGCTCATGATCGCCTGCGTGTTCGTGACCTATATCATCGCAGGCTTCATGATCGGGCCTGACTGGGGCGACGCGCTCTACAACACCGTCGTGCCCCACATTCAGAGCGGCACGCGCTACATCTCGCTTCTGGTGGCGAGCGTGGGTACCGTCATCGCCCCGTGGATGCTCTTCCTGGGCACGAGCAACGTAGTCGAGAAGAACGCCCATGCGGAAGACCTGCCCTACCAGCGCGTCGACGTGATTACGGGCGCGGTGGTTGCCAGCATCATCTCGTGGTTCATCATCCTCACGACGGGTTCCGTGCTGTTCCCGGCAGGCATCGCCGTTGCGAGCGCCGAGGACGCCGCCGTGGCGCTCGCGCCGCTGGCCGGCAAGTACGCCGAGGTGCTCTTCGGCGCAGGCCTGACCGGAGCCTCCTTCCTCGCGGCCTGCGTGCTGCCGGGCATCACGGCCAGCGCGATCTGCGAGGCGTTCGGCTGGGAGCGCGGTAGCGACCGCAACTGGCAGGAGGCCCCCGTCTACCGCGGCATCATCACGGCGGTGCTCGTGGTCTCTGCCGTGGTGGTCATGATCCCTAACGTAAACCTCTTCGGCATCATGATGGCCGCGCAGGTCATCAACGGCGTCCTGTTGCCGGTGCTGCTCTACTTCATGGTGGGCATCGCCAACGACAAGCACGTGATGGGGGAGTACCGCAACAGCCGTGCGTGGAACGCCTTCACGTGGGCGACCATCATCGCGGTGACGATCCTCACCATCATGATGTTCGTGTTCCAGGCGATAGGGTACTGACGGAGCGTGACGCACGAGGTCTTGGTCACTGCTGGGCCTGACCACGGACAATCTCTCTCGTGCTTGTAAAAGACGTGCTGAGATAGTGCGAGCAACCATGCTGAGCGCGGCAAACGTCGCGTTAACGGTTACAATCGATTAGTCTGACTTCATAGCCGCCTGGCGGCTGGTAGCACGATAACAAGGAGGGCCAATGGCCAGCATGAACCTCAGGCCGACGAGCCAGGGCAAGGTTCGCGACATCTACGACTGCGGAGACAGCCTCCTCATGGTGGCGTCCGACCGCATCAGCGCCTACGACTTCATTCTTCCCGATGAGATCCCGCACAAGGGCGAGGTGCTCACGCGCATCTCCGCCTTCTGGTTCGAGCGCTTCGCAGACCTTATCCCCAACCACATGATCTCGCTCGACGTGGCGGACTTCCCCGAGGAGTACGCGGCCTACGCCGACTACCTCTCTGGCCGCTCCATGCTCGTGCGCAAGGCCGAGACCCTGCCAATCGAGTGCATCGTGCGCGGCTACCTCACGGGCTCCGGTAAGAAGACCTACGACCAGGACGGCACGGTCTGCGGCATCAAGCTGCCTGAGGGCCTCACCGAGGCAAGCAAGATCCCCGAGCCGATCTTCACCCCGTCCACCAAGGCAGAGCTTGGTGAGCACGACGAGAACATCTCCTTCGAGCGCTGCGCAGACATCGTGGGCCTCGAGATGGCCGAGAAGCTGCGCGACGCCTCGCTGGCCGTGTACACGGCAGCTGCCGAGTATGCCCTCACGCGTGGCATCATCATCGCCGACACCAAGTTCGAGTTTGGTGTCATCGACGGCGAGCTCACGCTCATCGACGAGTGCCTCACGCCCGACTCGAGCCGCTTCTGGCCGCTCGAGGGCTACGCCGAGGGCAAGGTGCAGCCGAGCTACGACAAGCAGTTCGTGCGCGACTGGCTGCGCGCCAACTGGGATATGACCGGCAAGCCTCCCCACCTGCCGCAGAACGTGGTCGAGGGCACCTCGGCGCGTTACGAAGAGGCCTATCAGATCATCACCGGCACCGAGTTCGAGCCGCTGAAGGCATAAAACCGTAAACCCCGCACCTACCGGTGCCTGAGACGAGGAGTGACCATGTCATTGCGCGAGACACTTGACGCCGCGAAGCGCGAGGCCCAGGAGGGCGGCTCGCTCATCTTTGGCAAGGATGCCAAGGATGCCGAGGCCGAAGAGGCTACCGCGACGCGTTCCAACAAGCGTTCCGCTGCCAACGCGAAGCCGACGCGCGAGCGCGCTGCTAACGTGCGCGTGGTTTCCAGCGAGGATGCCAAGAATGGCGCGACGGGCAAGAAGGAATCCGAGATGTCCAAGGAGGAGCGCAAGGCCGCGCGCCAGAAGCAGCGCGCCAAGGAGGACCTCGCCGCCTCCGTGCGCAACATTCTGCTCGATGCCGACCCTGCTTACAAGCGCACGCAGCACGTGTGGTGGGTCATGCTCGGCGTGGGCTTCGCGATGACGCTTGCCACGTTCGGCATCAACTATGCGCTGAACAACATGGAGTCGCCTGACCCCAGCTCTCCGCTGGTGAGCATCGCCATGATCGCCATCGTCGTCGCGTACGTGTGCGTCTTTGGCGCCTTCATCTACGACTGGCGCAAGGGTCGCCCCATCCGCAAGGAGGTCGACGCCCGCGTTGACGGCATGACGCGCAAGAAGATGGAGCAGATCGTGCGCGAAGATGCCGCGCGCAAGGCGGCCGAGCGCGAGGCAAAGAAGAAGTAAGCAAGGCGCCCAGAGGCGAGTGTGCTAGAATGGGCGATACGCCCTCGTAGCTCAGGGGATAGAGCACAGGTTTCCTAAACCTGGTGTCGGCGGTTCGAATCCGTCCGGGGGCACCATGAACATCCGCAGGTCAACGGCCTAAAGCCGTTGGCCTGTTTGCTTTTGGAACGGTCTTTTGGAGCCCCGTATGTCAAAAGCCGATGCTCTGTATGTCAATTATGGGTCAGATTCCGAGAGGTTGCGCAGGGTAGCTTGGCTGCGGCAGCTAGAGCTGCTTGAAGAAGTACTTCTGCGTCTTCTTGTGGGTGTAGCCGAGGTGTTCGTAGAAACCGTGTGCCTTGGTGCGCTCCACGCGCGAGTTGAGCCGCACGAACGAGGCACCGTCTTGCCTGGCATGCTCTTCGAAGGCGGCGAGCATCTGCTTGCCAATGCCGCGACCCTGGTGCTCTGGCTTGACGCCGAGCACGATGAGGTCCCAGCCATCGCTGCCGTACACGAGCCGATAGCGTTCCGCCTGCATGAAGGCCTGAACCTCGCCCGTCTCGTCATCCTCAAAGACCGCGATGAGGTAGCCCGCATCGTCCGCGAGCTCACTGATGCGGCGCTCTATGAGTTCCGCGCTCGTCTCGTAGCGCATGGCCGTCTCGCAGATAGAGGCAATCGCTGGGGCATCGCTGGGCTGGACGGTTCTGATCATGGCCTGCTCCATACGTTTGGGTTGCTTGTGCACCGCAGGGCGCGTGTTGACCCTATGGTAGCCAAGCTGGGGCAACAATGCCCGTGCGATCACGCGCAAGGTTATAGCCCATGGCTGCGCCTCTCTGAAACGCGTGCCTCTGCAAACCAGCTTCTCTAGGCTCGCCCACTACATCACGCTTCGATTCATGCGTTTAGGGGGAGCAAAACCAGTGCCATACGACAAGGACGTATGGTTCTGGTTTTGCTCCCCCTACCTAACGCAGTATCGACGATGTTCTAGTTCGAGCGACGAGAATGAGCCGTGCGCCTGTCCAAGAAGAGGGCATACGCTAGGAGACCGCAGCCTAACAGTGCGAGCGAAAGGATTGAAGAGAGAGATGCGTTCCCATCCGCCGTCTTAGGCGTGGTCCGCTCGTCGCCCCGACGCTTCTTCTCGGTGTAGGTGTTCGTGAAGTCGAGGTCGCGCCCCGTCGAGCTGTCGCCCGAGACCGTGGCGGAGAGCTCCCCGCCCTCGCCCCTCGCGACCGTCACGGTCACGGAGTAGGAGCGCGCGTCGTAGGTGACGCCCTCCTCGTCGCCCGCCACCTCGCGGACGGTGTACCCGTAGGTGCCCTCCTCCGTGAAGGAGAGCTCGGGGAAGGCGTAGGTGCCGTCGGCCGCGTTGGCGGCGGTCGCCGCCTCGCCGCCGGGCCCCACGAGCTCGAAGGAGAACTCGCCCTCGCGCAGGTCGCGGCCCTCGAGGCGCTTGGTGCCGCCGAGCGTCACGGTGGCGGCCTCGTCCTCCTGGTTTTCGAAGGTGTAGAGTCCCTGTTCGGGCTCGACGACCTCGCCTGCGGAATCGGTGACGCTGACCGTTGTCTCAGAGGTCACGACAGCGTAATAGCCATAAGCCGCAGTGTTCTGATCGGCAAAGAAATGGAACGTGACGCTATCTCCCGCAAGGTCAAACGCGAGCGTGTTAATCACTCCGCGGTCAGCACCGCCCCAGAAGCGACCCTTGTATTCTTCACGCGAATCGCCAATGGGGGTTCCATTAATGTCGTGAGTGATGACGTTGCCATCACCATCGAGGAGCGTGAGGTAGTCATACCCGTCTTCGGTTTGGTACTTAAGCTCTATGTGGATGCTCTCAGGCGAGCCGGGTAACGTTATCGTATCGTCGAACTCTTCGCTTGGGTAGTCACCTGAAGCGGTGCCGGTGCTGCTGACATTGGCAGTCTTTGATATCGCACGGTTATAGACGACGTTGACCGTCCAAGGACCATCAGTTGCGCGATAGCCCTGTGGGGCGGCTGTTTCGCTAAGCGTGTACGTTCCCGTTTCGAGGCCTTCGAAAAGGGCAATTCCCTCATCGTCCGTCGTCACTACGGAGGAGTAGCTGCTGTCTTCGCCCTTCAGGGTAAACTCTGCGCCACTCAGCTCAAGGCCCGTCTCGACAGCAACCTTCTTGAGCTTGAGTTCGGTAGAGGCAACGGAGCGGTCATAGATAGACAGGGAAAGCCCCGAGACGCTCACGGCATCGCTGTCCGCGCTGAGCTCCCCGGTCTCCGAGACTTCGAACGTGACGTCCGAGCACTCGAAATAGCCCTTGGGGGCCGTGATCTCCCTCAGGGTATAGGTGCCTGGGTCGAGCGTCACGACATACGCTTCGCCGCTGCTCGTCCAGCTGCCGATAAGACGGCCCGAGACGTCTCGGATCTCGAGTATCGCGCCCTCCACGATGTCATCAGTGTGGAGCTTGCGCTTAAAGATCTCGACGTCATACTTGGTGTCGCCATTGGTATTCGTAAAGACCGCGCCATCAGAGTCGTAGATGGCCGTGCAGCTCAGGGTATCCGCCCCCGTGTCATAGATCGTCACGGTGACATCCTCGCTATGACGGTCATATCTGACGCCGGATTCACTGCCGATGACCTCGACGATGTGATAGTTCTTATAGCCCAGGTCATCGGGAGTGTACTGGATGGGGTTGAACGTGACGTTGCCCTCGGCGTCGTTGGTGGCGGTTTGGATCACGTTGTTATGCGCATCGAGAAGCTGGAAGGTGAACATGCCTGCCTCGAGCGTCTTGCCCTCAACCTCGAGCTGCTTGTGGGCTTGAAGCGTTATCGATCCGAGCTTTTCGGTGTCTTGGAACGTGAGCGTCAGGAACTGGAAGTCTTCCGTGATCTCGACGGTTTGGGCGGCGCCGGACAGCACATAGCCATCGGGAGCCTTTGTCTCCACGACCGTGTAGGTGCCCAAGGGCAGGTCCTGTTTTCCGGTTGCGGCAACGCCCGAATTGTTGGTAACGAGCGTCTTGACGACGTTGTTCTCGCTGTCGTAGATC
This sequence comes from uncultured Coriobacteriaceae bacterium, assembly GCA_902772435.1. Taxonomy (GTDB): domain Bacteria; phylum Actinomycetota; class Coriobacteriia; order Coriobacteriales; family Atopobiaceae; genus UBA1367. The sequence continues at coordinate 21,830 of CACYAX010000005.1, forward strand.
GTGAACTCGGCTCCGACGAGCTTCTTGCCCGTGTTGGACTCCTTGGTTATGCCCAAGCCGCCGCCAACATACTCGTCGTCGTGATCGTCGAAGAAGATCATTTCCTCTTCTATGGTACTTCCCTCGTTTTCGGGGTCATTGCGCCAGCCGACGGTCACGATCTGGTTGGCTTCGGTAATCTCGAAATGGTATTCGACGTCAGAGAGGATGTAGCCCGCAGGCGGTTTGGTCTCACGTACGGTGTATTCACCAAGTGGCAGACCTGCCGTGTGATCTGTCCTGCAGATATATGCCGCACCATTTGCCGAGGTAACCATGGTGCCGACAGGGGTGCCATCTGCATCGAACACGGTGAACTCGGCCCCTGCGAGGTTCTCAGAGCCAGTAGCATTCTGCTTTTTGACCTGGACGCCACCGTAGGCCTGGTCATCCACGCCCATGATGGAAAGCAGGTTCTGCTTGGAGGGGTCCCATGACTTGTAGAGGAAGAGGATGTAGGAGCCCTCGATGTTTGCGTAGCGCTGGCCCACGAGGTCGTTATACGCCGCGAGGCTGTTTCCCTCGTAGAGCGTGGGGCCTGCGGGCTCGTCATACCTGTCGGTGAAATCCCAGACGGCGTTCTGCGTTATCTCAAGAAACTCCTGATCGGAAAGACCATAACGCTGTTGGATGCCTGCGGCATCATTGGGCCAGCCATAATAGATCAACGTTATGAGCGCCTCGCGCAGGGTTGAGCCGAGGGGCTCGCAGCCATGTACGCTGCCCTCGTTCTCCGTGCAGAGGAGTTCGATGATGGCCGAATCATCCTCGGCGAGAATGCGGTCGAGCTCCTCGCCGACACCGAACTTGTTGAGGTTCAGGCAATAGCCCTTGAAGCGGTCAGAGGGGGTGTGAACCTCCCAAAGGTTGGTTTCGCCGAGGCTGCCGTCGGTACGGTAGTAGTGTCCCTCGGGCATGTTGCGAATCCATGTTCCTGAGTAGCTGAACGCATTGGCAGCCGTGTACTGTATGCAGAGCTCATTTCCGGAGAGCGTGAGCCCGTCTCCCTCGTGCGTCCAGCTGCCGCTGAGCGCCGTATGGCTGTTGAATCGGACGTTGGGCCCAAGAACCAGCTTGCTGAGGTTCGTGCATCCAGGGAACATGTTCTGGACGTTGTACGGCCAGCTAATCAGCCTCGTCATGTCAAAGCTCGAGAGATCGAGTTCTGTGAGGCTCGAGCAGCTAAAGAACATGCCGCAGATGCTTCCGTATCCTTGGTCTGAGGTCGACGTGGTATTCGTGGTATTGAAGTGGCTGACGTTGAGTTCCTTGAGGCTAGAACAGCCGTAGAACATGCAGTACATGCATCGAACATTTGAAGTGTCAAAACTGCTCACGTCCCGCGTCTGCGTTGGTGTAGGGGTTGGCATCTTCGGACCAGTAATAGATGACACCATCCTCAAACCATGAATAAATCGGTACCTCCGAGTCATCGGTGGAGATGAGCTGCGCCTCGACACCGTCTGGCACTGCGTCGCCTTGATACTGCCGAATGGCATTTACGTTGGTCTTGCTGCCCGCAAGGCTGGCCCAGACGTCGTTAACATCGAGTCCCTTTTGGAAGGTAGCCCTACCTCCTTCCGCAAAAGCTTGCGCAGGGGCAAGACATACCACCGCGATGAGAAGGGCCGAAATGAGGGGGAGCATCTTGTGACGGAAAGCGTTCATGTGAAACCTCAACAAGAATCTTTGAGTCGGATACTGAGTGATGCACGGGCGTGGCCTGAATGACGTACCTAAACGGTATAAGAGCAGGTCAACGCCTAATTGCCTTTTGGGTATTATAGGCAACACAGGCGGAACCAGGGGTGGTAATGAAGAATAGAACGTCATATTGTTGATAGACGGCGCGTCGGTGATGGCTCTTGGTTGCTTGCGTGTCCGTATTTACGCGATAACGCTTACCAGCAGGCCAACCACAGTGGCAGGGATGAGGGCAAAGAGCAAACCGGGGAACAGCAGCCCCTTCACGTGGAACCACTTCTCGTGGTATGCCTCGTCCATGTGCTCGGTCCCTTCAAGGCGGAATGCGGGGAGGTTCGCGAACAGGACCCAATCCAAGAAGCAGGTGTCGTACACCCCAATCCACACCATGAGCCCGAATGCGAGCAGAAACCCCTGCCAGAAGGTCCGTGCGCCCGCGACTAGGGCACAGCCGAGCAGAATCGTGCAAAAGAGCAGCACGCCGAACGACTTCGTGAGCAGTACGGACTTGTTGCCATACGAGACGTCGATTCTCTCATGGGTCTTGAAGTACTCCTCCTGGATCTCGGGAGGGTAGTTGTGGATGCTTGCGGGGCTGTACTTTCTGTCGCCGTACGCCGTCGGCACCACGATGGCCGTGAAGACGCCGGCGAAAACGAGGGCTTCGAGGACGATCACCCACCACGTCATGGGAGCGCTCCTTCATCTAGATAAAACATCTATCTATTTGAGAGTAATACTACCGTTTCTACGTGCTTGGTGTGCGGGAACATGTCGACGGGCGTGACGCGCTCGATGCGATAGCCGTCAGCGCGAAGAACCGCGAGGTCACGGGCTTGGGTGACCACGTTGCAACTCACATAGACGATGCGCGCGGGGCTCGCTTGCGCGGCGGCGTGGAGGAACTCGGGCGTGGAGCCGGCGCGGGGAGGGTCGAGGATGACGGCGTCAAAGGCGGTTGTGCGCTCATGCTTGGCGGCCGAGGTGAGCCATGCCGTCGCGTCAGCGGCTATGAAGCTGCAACTGTCAGCAAGGCCATTGGCCCGCGCGTTGCGCTCTGCCGCAGCGATGGCGTCCTTGACGCGCTCGATGCCCGTGACCTGCACGTTTGTGCCTTCCTGGGCAGCCGTATGAGCAGCGCAGATGCCGATGGTGCCCGTACCGCAGTAGGCGTCGAGCAGGTGAGCGCCGTCCTGCAGCTGCGCTCCCTCGATCGCGAGCTGGTAGAGCACCTCGGTCTGCGCGGGGTTGGTCTGGTAAAAGCTCGTGGGGCCGATCTCGAAGCTGCAGCCGAGTAGCTGGTCGTGCATGATGCCCGGCCCGAAGAGCGTGCGGTTGCGCCAGCCGAGGATGGCATTGGTGCGGCGGTCGTTCATGTTCTGCACGATGGAGGTGATCCACGGGCAGGCTTCGCGCAGCTCTTTGACCAACTGTTGCTCGCGCTTGATCTGGTCGCCGTTGGTTACGAGGGTGAGCAGTGCCTCATCGCTGGCGTAGCCGAGGCGTATGACCGCGTGGCGCAGCATGCCGCGACCCGAGTCCTCGTTGTAGGCCGCGATGCCCAGGCTTTCCGCGATGCGCGCGACGGCGTTCAGCGCTTCGCGTGCGCGCTCAGGCTCCACCAAGCAGCTCTCGCAGCGCACGATGCGGTGCGTCCCCGCAGCGTAGAAGCCCGAGCGGATGTGGCCCTTCTTGCTGGGCGCAAAGGGCGTGGCTGCCTTGTAGCGGTAGGCGAGGGGTTCCTCCATGCCGCGGATGGGCTCGATCGTGCCGCCGTCCTGCGCGACCATCTCTGCCAGCAGCTCCTCCACCTGCGCCTGCTTGCGCTTGAGCTGAATGGGGTAGGGCACCGCGAGCCATTCGCAGCCGCCGCAGCTCTTGGCAATCGGGCAGGTGTAGGTCTTGTATCCCATGGGGCGCGTCCAAGCTGGTCGAGGGGTGGGCGTAACACGATGTCGTGTACCCATTGTAGCCGCGCGAGCAACCGCTGCGCAGGGCTGGTGCAAACATCCGACGGTCCTTTGCACCAACTGGTGCAAACATCCGACGGTCCTTTGCACCAGAAGTGGTCAGGTTTGGTGCAAACATCCGACGGTTCTTTGCACCAGAAGTGGTCAGGTTTGGTGCAAACATCCGACGGTTCTTTGCACCAACTTGCCGACAGACGTGCGCGCTCTGGCGATGCGTGACAGGCCGTCCTGTACAGCGTTGTTACGATGGGAGTGTTACTGCAAGCACGGCAGATAGGAGAAACCATGGCTTTGCGTGAGGACTTCCTGTGGGGCGGCGCTGTGGCGGCGCATCAGCTTGAGGGCGGCTGGGACCAGGGCGGCAAGGGTCCGTCCATCGCCGATGTCATGACCGCGGGCGGCAACGGCATTCCGCGCCGCATCACCGACGGCGTCATCGAGGGCGAGAACTATCCCAACCACGAGGCAATCGACTTCTACCATCACTACCGCGAGGACATCGCCCTGTTCGGCGAGATGGGTTTCAAGGCGTTCCGCACCTCCATCGCATGGACGCGCATCTTCCCCAACGGTGACGACGAAGAGCCCAACGAGGAGGGCCTGGCCTTCTACGACGACATGTTCGACGCCTGCCACGAGCAGGGCATCGAGCCGGTCATCACGCTCCAGCACTTCGAGATGCCCTACCATCTGGCCACCGAGTACAACGGCTTCATGGACAAGCGCTGCATCGGCTTCTTCGAGAAGTTCGCGCGCACCTGCTTCGAGCGCTACAAGGGCAAGGTCAAGTACTGGATGACCTTCAACGAGATCAACAACCAGAGCGCCGCGCCCATCGCGCACCACATGCTGCAGGAGGGCGCCGTCATGCTCAAGGAAGGCGACAACGCCGAGCAGATGATGTACCAGGCCTCCGTGAACGAGCTCATCGCCTCCGCTAAGGCCGTCGAGGCGTGCCATGAGATCGACCCTGACGCCATGATCGGCTGCATGATCGCCTTCTGCCCGCTCTATGCGCACAGCTGCGATCCCAAGGACCAGATGGAGAAGACCTGGGCCGACCACAAGCGCTATTGGTACTGCGACGTGCATGCCAAGGGCCGCGTCCCCGAGTACATGTTCCGTTACTGGGACCGCATGGGCTTCGACATCGACCTCTCCGAGGACGAGATCGAGACCCTCAAGAAGGGCATCGTGGACTACATCGGCTTCTCTTACTACATGAGCTTCGCCGTGGCCGCCCGCGACGACAACCCCGAGTTCAACTTCTATGAGGCGGGCATCCCGGGCGTCGGCGAGGCCGGCGACGTCGTGCCCAACGAGTACCTCAAGGTCACCGACTGGGGTTGGCCCATCGACCCGCTCGGCCTGCGCTATGGCCTCAACTGGTTCCAGGAGCGCTACGACCAGCCGCTCATGATCGTGGAGAACGGCTTCGGCGCCTACGACAAGCGCGAAGCGGACGGCTCCGTTGACGACTCCAACCGCATCGACTACCTGCGCAGCCACATCGCAGTCATGATCGACGCGGTCAACAAGGACGGCGTGGACCTGCTCGGCTACACCATGTGGGCGCCCATCGACATCGTCAGCGCCTCCTCCGGCGAGATGGACAAGCGCTACGGCTTCATCTACGTCGACAAGAACAACGCCGGCGAGGGCACGCTGGCCCGCAGCCGCAAGAAGAGCTTCTACTGGTACAAGCAGGTCATCGAGAGCAATGGCGAGGATCTGGGCTAGGCACGCGGATAGCTCGGCGCCTGGCAAATAACGCATAGCCACACGTGGGCCCCGGCGCGTACGCGCCGGGGCCTCTTTTGACGCGATTAGGCCTTTAGTTCACGGCGTGAGGTCAAGTCTCGGACGAAAGTGCTTCTTATGCGTCGTTTTATCGAGCGGTGCCGAGTAGCTCATCGCATTTGCGCAGGATCTGGGCGCCCGCTACTGGCCATCTCGCAATAATAGGGCGCACAAGAAGCACTTGCGTCCATGTGGCGCCTCTCGATACGCACAATCGGCCCAACTGGGGATAGCCCCCCGGTGCTGGCGCTTGTTGACCGTGGGGGATGGGAACTCCCCAAGGTGGGATCTGCCGCGATGATGACATCCGCATCCACCTAGAAGACCTAGAAGGTCAGCTTGAGCGCGTTGCCCTCCTCGTAGCTGTAGTGCACCTGCCGTGTGAGGTGCGTGACAATTGCGACCGATAGCTCATCGCCCTCATCAAGCGGGTTGAACCGAGGGCCGTCCCAGGCAAGGCGCATCGACACGGCGTCGTCGGCTTCGGCATGCTCGATGAGAACGTCGACGGGCAGGTCAAGCGACTGTTCGCGCTGGGTCGGCAGAATGCCCTGGAAGACGAGCTCCTCAAAGGAGAGTGACACGTTGCGCAGCATGCGCGACGAGAGCCCCGCGGTTTTGCCAAAGCGCTCGATACGGGGAACGATCGTGGCAAAGTCGCTGTTGGAGCGGTCGAGTACCAAGCTCTTGGTGCGGTACCCACCGAAAGGACGATACCTTGTGGACCCTTCGCCGCGGGCATCCTAAGGCTTTTACCTGCGGAGACGCGATGTGAATCGGTCGCGGTGCGAAGTGGTTGGCGCGATGCGACCCCATCATCGCATCGCAGCGTGACGGAGTTTGGAGACAGCAATGACGCGGGCAGCGGGAACGTGTCCCACTGCCCGCGTCTCTCGTTTGAGTATGGGGCCAGACATGGCGCGCCGTGCGCGCACCGTGCCTAGTCGCTGTAGTCAGCGTCCATCGTGGTGATGAAGCGATAGCCCGGGAAGAGCGCTGCCACCTCGTCGACCACGCCCTTGAAGTAGGCCGCCCGATTCCTGACCTCGAAATCGACGACCAGGTCGAAGCGAATGACCTTCTCCGCGAGGTCGGCATAGAAGCCATGCATCTCCACGACGTGCTCGTGGCGGCTGACTACCTCTTGTGCCGCGTCGCGCATCTTGGCTGCCTCGTCATTGGCGGTGTTGCGCGAATACACGCTCACTGCGGTCATGATCACGTGGTGCTTCTCGTAAACCCGCTCCGACACCTTGCGCAGGAGAAGGTCCACGTCGGAGGCGTTCATCGTGTCGGGGACCCCCACGTGGCACGAACCCATGAGACGGTCGGGGCCGTAGTCCGCGAAAAGCAGGTCGTAGACGCCGAGCACCCCATCAACTTCGGCGATGGTCGCGCGCACGGGCTGGGCGATGTCCGCCTCGGTGCGCTCTCCCAGAACCTCGCTGATGGTGTCGCGCAGCTGCATGACGCCCGAGCGGATGAGCATCAAGGAGATGCCTGCCGCCAGCCACGCCTCGATGCTGACGCCGCTCGTGACGTAGATGAGAGCGGCAACGAGCGTGGCCGTGGAGACCGCCGCGTCAAGGCGCTGCTCGGTTCCCGAGGCGAGGAGAGCGTCCGAGCCCACACGTTTGCCCGTGCGCAGCACGTAGGTGCTGAGCAGGACTTTCGCCACGATGCCGATCACGATGATCAGGAGCGTGACGGGTGTGTAGTCCGGCTCGGTAGGATCCATGATGGCGCCGACGGACTCCTTGAGCGCCGTGATGCCCGCGTACGTGATGACGAG
>CACYAX010000006.1 GCA_902772435.1 uncultured Coriobacteriaceae bacterium
TCTCTCGCGCCCGCACATGCCTTGCGTGGAGCGTTACTGGGATACCTTTGTGCGTTGGCAAAGAGCTCGTGGCCGCTGAGAGTTAACGTGCGGCGTATCTCTGGGGATACCTTTTGTGCGTGGACAAAAGGGATACTCCCTTTTGTCCACGCACAAAGGCCAGGCTGGGAACTTGTCCCAGCCCGGCCAATCTCACAGCTTCACGAAAACCGTGGCAGCGTATCTACGAGCGCAAATCCTAGTCGATGTCCTCGCCGTTGCTCTCGCAGACCTTCTTGTACCAGAAGAAGGACTCCTTCTTCTCGCGGTGCAGGTCGCCGTTGCCGTCGTTGTCCTTGTCGACGTAGATGAAGCCATAGCGCTTGGCCATCTCGCCCGTGGAGGCGGACACGAGGTCGATGCAGCCCCACATGGTGTAGCCCATGAGGTCCACGCCGTCATAGATGGCCTTCGCCATCTCGTCGATGTGGTCACGCATGTAGTCGATGCGGTAGTCGTCGTGGAACTTGCCGTCCTCGGCCTTCTCGTCGTAGGCGCCCAGGCCGTTCTCGACGATCATCAGCGGAATCTGGTAACGGTCGTAGACCTCCTCGAGGTACCAGCGCAGGCCCTGCGGGTCGATCTGCCAGCCCCAGTCACTCGCCTTGAGGTAGGGGTTCTTCACGCCCGCGAAGACGTTGCCGGCACCGGCAATCGCGTCCTCATGGGTGGTGGTGGCAGCGCTCATGTAGTAGGAGAAGCTGTAGAAGTCCACGACGCCGTTGAGCAGGATCTCCTCGTCGCGGTCAGCCAGGTCTTCCATCATCTCGACGTCGACGCCGCGCTCGATCCAGAGGGACTTCGCCCATGCCGGATACTCGCCGCGCACGTGCACGTCGCCGCAGTAGAAGTTGTTCTCGCGGGTGGCCTTCTGGGCCGCGATGACGTCCGCAGGGTCGCAGGTGTACGGATAGGTGGCGTTGCCGGCGATCATGCAGCCAACCATGTTCTCGGGGTCGATCGCGTGGGCGATCTGGACGGCCTTGGCGGAGGCCACGAACTGGTTGTGCAGGCCCTTGAAGGTGCGGTTGACGTCGACCCAGTCGGAATCGGAACCGAAGGAGAGCGCCCAGTCCTCAGGCGGCAGGATGCCGAGGCCGTAGACGTCACCAAAGCCCGGATGCATGGCGCAGTTGATCTCGTTGAAGGTCAGCCAGTACTTGACGAGGCCCTTGTACTCACGGAAGCAGAGGTCGGCGTAGCGCACCCAGATGTCGATGACGGCGTCGTTGTCCCAGCCACCGTACTTGTGGGAGAGGGCCAGCGGGAACTCGTAGTGGGAGAGCGTGACGAGCGGCTCGATGCCGTTCTTCTTGCACTCCTCGAACACGTTGCGGTAGAAGTCGATGCCGGCCTGGCATGGCGTCGCGTCGTCGCCGTTCGGGAAGATGCGGCTCATCTGGATGGAGAGGCGGAAGCACTTGAAGCCCATCTCACCAAAGAGGGCGATGTCCTCGGCATAGTGATGATAGAAGTCGATGCCCTCATGGCTGGGGTAATACGTGTCGGGACGGACGCCCTTGGGGGTCACCACGCGCGGGGTCTTGACGTCGCCGCCCATGATGATGTCGGGAACGGAGAGGCCCTTGCCATCAGCGTCGTAGCCGCCCTCGAACTGGTTAGCTGCCGTCGCGCCGCCCCACAGGAATCCCCCAGGAAAACGTGCCATGTGTTGCTCCTTACCCTAGGTAGTGGAAATGTACGTACATGCATACATTTTCCCTGAGGGTCAAGGGGCCGCGTGTTGCCTGTCGGTAAGTGAGACGCCGTGCATCGGCATTCGGGCATGCGGCGGTACGCCCACACAGGCTGTCCACAAGTTGGCGCCCTGGAGGTGTCGAAAACCTGCTAGCGCTTCAGGGCCTGGACCGCGAGGAAGGCAGGAATGTTCAGGTCCTGCAAGTTGCCCTCGGTGCCCGTCGTGTCCTCATAGAGGTCGCAGATGGCAAAGCCTGTGCGCAGCAGGCCGCCGAGCGTCTCCTCGAGACCGTGGGAGAACTGCACGCCGGAATCCGTCGCCTCGAGCTCCTCGAGGAGCGCGGGGTTGGCCACCGGATCGAAGGGAATGCGGTTCACCAGCTGGCACTCGTCATCGTCCACCGCAAAGCATATGGGCAGGTCAAAGCCCGTGAGGAAGGTACCTCCCGGCCGCAGCACCCGCGCCACCTCGCGCCAGATGGGCTCGACTTCGCGCACGTAGCACACCGAGACGGGGTTGACGACGAGGTCGAAGCTCGCGTCCGCAAACGGCAGCGGGCGCGTCATGTCGGCCTGTACGATGTCGATGCGGTACCCCTCGCGCTCCGCCACCAGCCGCTCGGCATCAAGCTGCGCCGTGGTGTAGTCGAGCACGGTGCACTGCGCGCCTGCCGCCGTGAGGATGGGCATTTGCTGGGCGCCGCCTGAAGCGAGGCCGAGCACGCGCGCACCCTCCAGCCGGCCGAACCACGCGCGCGGCACGGGCTTGGTGGGCGTGAGCAGAATCTCCCACTCCCCTGCCAGGGCGCGTTCGTACGCTGCGTGTTCGATGGGCTTGCCCCACTCCCAGCCCTCTTCGATCCAGCCCGTGAGCACGCGGGCGTTGATGTCCTGATAGGCGCCTTCATATGCCATGGCAATCCTCCACTGGTGCAAACATCCGACGGTCCTGTGTGCCAGTTGGTGCAAAGGACCGTCGGTTCTACGTGCCAGTTGGTGCAAACATCCGACGGTCCTGTGTGCCAGAGTTCCAGCTCCAGCAGTCGATCGCGCCCCTGTAATGGTAGCCACGGCACCAAAGAAGAAGCCAAAAAGAAGCTCGAGGGTAGCCAAAGCAGGACCTTTTCTCCAAGAATCGTTGCAGCCCAGTCTACTCTTTTCCAGGCGCTGCACACGGCCGTGCGCGCGCCGCCCTCCACCCTGCGCAGGCGGTACGGCGGCCACGCGGCGCCCTAGAGCTCCTCAAGCCACGCCACCGCCGTGGAGCAGCTCACGCAGGGCACCGCGGCGTGGCCGATAAGGGACGCGTCGTTGGTGACGAGATACTCCACCTGCGCGCGACGCGCGGCAGCCACCACCAGGTTGTCTTCGAGGTCTGCGTGCAGCGCCCTGCTGCGCGCCGCCACCCAGCGGTCGCTCTCGTCAGCGCCGACCGCCGTGGCGATGTTGGAGAGGTTGTCCACCACACCCCAGGCGATGCGCTGGATCGCGCGGACATCCCCCTCCGCAACCACGCCCTTCTCCGCTCGGACCTCGCGCTTGAGCGAGGCGGAGACCAGATAGAAGAAGTCCGCAAGCGACGTGATGGCGTAGTATAGCGTGACGCCCTTCGAGAGGGCCAGCGCCACGAGTGTGCGCGCCTCGGCGCTATGCCTGCGATTGGGCAGGTAGTTGTCGAGCAGGACGTTCACGTCAAGCAAGAGCGAGTGATCGGGCGCGCTCACAGGTAGCCCCTCTCGCCCATGCGCTCGAAGAGCTCGTCCTCGAGCATCTCCCCATCATCCCAAGCGCCCCGCGAGAGCTGTGCCACGCCAAGCGCCTCGAGACCCGCCCCACAGAGGGACCAGCCCTCCTCGGCGACAGCCAGGCGTTCGCGCCCGCCGTCACCATCACGCGCGAGCAGAAGGGAGAGGAACTCCTCAGCCTTGTCTCCGCCCTCGGATATGCGCAGGTAGAGCTGGCGCACCACCTGCGTGGGCGTGAGCTGCACCGTGGCCAGCACGCGGTCTCCCCGCGCTTTGAGCTCCTCGTCTATGCGCACGTTCATCTGCGTTGTTGCCATACCGTCCTCCTTGCTGCTATACAGTATAGCAACATATATCGAAGGCGTAAACCATGGCCAGCGCGCCTCAGGCTCGTGGTATCGTAGGCACACCAACACTGGACCAAGGAGGTCACCATGACCAAGATTGCCATGACCACGCCGCTCGTCGAGATGGACGGCGACGAGATGACCCGCATCATCTGGCAGATGATCAAAGACGAGCTGATCTGCCCCTACGTGGACCTCAAGACCGAGTACTACGACCTCGGCCTCAAGCATCGCGATGAGACCGACGACCAGGTCACCGTCGACGCGTCGCTCGCCACCAAGCGCCTCGGCGTGGCCGTGAAGTGCGCCACCATCACCCCCAACGCTGCGCGCGTGGAGGAGTACGACCTCAAGCAGATGTGGAAGAGCCCCAACGGCACCATCCGCGCCATTCTCGACGGCACCGTCTTCCGTGCGCCCATCATCGTGAAGGGCATCGAGCCGTACGTGCGCACCTGGAAGAAGCCCATCACCATCGCCCGTCACGCCTATGGCGACGTGTACAAGAACTCCGAGCTGCGCATCCCCGGCGCGGGCAAGGTGGAGCTGGTCTACACGCCGGCCGACGGCAGCGGCGAAGTGCGCGCCACCGTGCACGAGTTCGACCAGCCAGGCATCGTGCAGGGCATCCACAACCTCGACGCCTCCATCACGAGCTTCGCCCGCGCGAGCTTCGAGTACGCGCTCGCCACGGGCCAGGACATCTGGTTCGCCTCCAAGGACACCATCTCCAAGACCTACGACCACCGCTTCAAGGACATCTTCCAGGAGATCTTCGACGCGGAGTACAAGGCGCGCTTCGAGGAGGCGGGCATCACCTACTTCTACACGCTCATCGACGACGCCGTGGCGCGCGTGATCCGCTCGGAAGGCGGCTTCATCTGGGCCTGCAAGAACTACGACGGCGACGTGATGAGCGACATGCTCTCCACCGCCTTCGGCAGCCTCGCCATGATGACCTCCGTGCTCGTGGCGCCCGACGGCACCACCGAGTACGAGGCCGCCCACGGCACCGTGCAGCGCCACTACTACAAGCATCTCGCCGGCGAGGAGACCTCCACCAACTCCGTGGCCACGATCTTTGCCTGGACGGGCGCGCTGCGCAAGCGTGGCGAGCTCGACGAGCTGCCCGAGCTCGTGGCCTTCGCCGACCGCCTCGAGGCGGCGACCATCGCCACCATCGAGGACGGCCAGATGACGGGCGACCTCGCCGCCATCACCACGCTGCCCAATCCCACCAAGCTCAACACCGAGGACTTCATCAAGGCAATCGCCAGCAGGCTGTAGTCAGCTCCGCTGACGCGCCGCACGCACGCCGGCCCCGGCACAGGAGCGGAAGCACCCAAACGGGTGCCCGCCGCCCTGACGCCGGGGCCGGTTCTTGTTTACTCAATTAAACAGGATGACTCAAAACGTTTCTATCGCAATAAATCATGTTCCTGTTAATTAACTCGAATCCTTTCGGTGGCGAAATGTTACCGCTGCCCATCTCGGCGCTACGCAGCGGCGCAATTCCGCCGGCACGTCCGGTGGCCAAGAGAAGGGAACACCAGACATGATGTCCACAAACGATCTTACCCGCCGTTCTTTCGTCAAGTTTGCTGGCCTCGGCGCCGCCGCCCTGAGCCTCGCCGCGTGTGGCGGCTCCAGCTCTGGCTCCGAAACCGCCAGCGCGCCCGCTGACGGCGAGAAGGCCTACAAGATCGGCGTCCTGCAGCTCACGCAGCACGTCGCGCTCGACCGCTCCAACGAGGGCTTCGTCGCCGCCCTTGACGAGGCCGGCCTCTCCTACACCATCGACCAGCAGAACGCCTCGGGTGACCAGTCCGCCTGCCAGACCATCGCCGAGAAGCTCGTCAACGACGGCAACGACCTCATCCTCGCCATCGCCACGCCGGCCGTCCAGGCCGTCGCCGGCGTCACGACTGAGATCCCCATCATCGGCACCGCCGTCACCGACTTCGCCGACTCCGGCCTCGTGGCCGACAACGACGCCCCCGGCGGCAACGTGACCGGCTCCTCCGACCTCACCCCCGTCGCCGAGCAGATCGACCTCTTGCAGCAGATCCTGCCCGACGCCAAGACCGTGGGCGTGCTCTACTGCACCGCCGAGTCCAACTCCGAGATCCAGGTGCAGATGGCCGAGGAGGCCTGCAAGGCCGCCAACCTCACCTGCACGCGCTACTCCGTCTCCAGCTCCAATGAGATCCAGCAGGTCGTCGAGAGCGCCGTGGGCAAGGTCGACGCGCTCTACTGCCCGACCGACAACACCATCGCCGCCGGCATGACCACCGTCGCCATGGTCGCCAACGAGAACAAGCTGCCCACCATCTGCGGCGAGACCGGCATGGTCGAGGCAGGCGGTCTGGCCACCTACGGCATCGACTACTTCGAGCTCGGCAAGCGCGCCGGCGCCATGGCCATCCGCATCCTCGTTGACGGCGAGAGCCCTGCCACGATGCCGATCGAGCACCTCGCGGCTGAGGAGTGCGAGCTCTCCACCAACGCCGAGACGGCCGCCCTGCTGGGCATCGACCTCTCCGGCCTCAAGTAAGTCCGCACGTCTTTGCACGGGGCGGGGGCGACGGCCTTCGCCCCGTATTTCATCTTTTGATAGAAGGAGGCACCTATGCTCCTCGCGCTGCAAGGCGCCGTGTCCCAGGGCATCCTCTGGGGCGTCATGGTCTTGGGCGTGTACATCACGTTCCGCCTGCTCAACATACCCGACATGACCGTCGACGGCAGCTTCGCCCTCGGCGGCTGCGTCTGTGCCGTGGCCTGCGTGAACCTCGGCCTCAACCCCTGGATCGCCCTGCTCTTCGCCATGATCGCCGGCGCTGCTGCCGGCTGCGTCACGGGCATCCTGCACACCGTCTTCGAGATTCCCGCCATCCTCGCGGGCATCCTCTCCATGATCAGCCTCTGGTCCATCAACCTGCGCATCATGGGCAAGTCAAACACGCCGCTTTTGCAGGTCGACACCATCTTCTCGGGCATCGTGAAGGCGACGGGGCTACCGCAGTCGCTCGTGTCGCTGCTCTTCGGCCTCGTGTTCGCCGTGGTCATCGTGGCCGTGCTGTACTGGTTCTTCGGGACCGAGATCGGCTCCGCCCTGCGCGCCACGGGCAACAACGAGGACATGGTCCGCGCGCTCGGCGTCGACACGCGCCAGACCAAGGTGCTCGCGCTCACCATTGCCAACGCTCTGGTCGGCCTCGCGGGCGGCCTCGTCTGCCAGAGCCAGAAGTACGCCGACATCGGCATGGGCACGGGCGCCATCACCATCGGCCTCGCCGCCATCGTCATCGGCGAGGTGCTCGGCCGCCTCACCCCTGGCAAGCTCACCGCGTTCGCGCCGCGCCTCATCGCCGTCGTAGTGGGCTCGGTCGTCTACTTCATCATCCGCGCCATCGTGCTGCAGCTCGGCATGAACGCCAACGACATGAAGCTGCTCTCCGCCATCATCGTGGTCGCCGCGCTCAGCGTCCCGGTGGTGAGCGAGCGCCTCGGAGCCCGACGGGCATACCAGAAGGGAGGTGCGGCATAAGATGTTGACCCTCAAGGGCATCAAGAAGACCTTCAACAAGGGCACCGTCACCGAGAAGCCCGCGCTGCTCGGCGTTGACCTGCACCTCGACCGCGGCGACTTCGTCACCGTCATCGGCGGCAACGGCGCCGGCAAATCGACCATGCTCAACTCCATCGCGGGCGTCTTCCCCGTGGACGCGGGCACCATCACGCTCGACGGCACCGACGTCACGCGCCTCTCCGAGCCGCAACGCGCTCGCTATCTGGGCCGCGTGTTCCAAGACCCCATGCGCGGCACCGCAGCCGACATGCAGATCGAGGAGAACCTCGCGCTTGCGGCGCGTCGCGGCAAGCGCCGCGGGCTGCGCGTGTGCATCACCAGGGAGGAGCGCGAGGAGTACCGCGAGAAGCTCGCCATCTTGGGCCTCGGCCTCGAGACGCGCCTCGCCGACAAGGTGGGCCTGCTCTCGGGCGGCCAGCGCCAGGCACTCACGCTGCTCATGGCCTCGCTCAACAGCCCTGACCTGCTGCTCCTTGACGAGCACACCGCCGCACTCGACCCCAAGACAGCGGCCAAGGTGCTTGAGCTCACCCAGAAGATCGTGACCGAGAACGGCCTCACGACCCTCATGGTCACCCACAACATGCACGATGCCATCCGCCTCGGCAACCGCCTCATCATGATGAGCGACGGCAAGATCATCTACGAGGTCTCCGGCGAGGAGAAGGCCAAGCTGCACCGCGCCGACCTCATGGCCAAGTTCGAGGAAGCTGCGGGCGCGGAACTCGCGAGCGACCGCATGCTGCTGGGATAGCGCGTTTGGTGCAAACAACCGACGGTCCTTTGCACCAGTTGGCACACAGGACCGTCGGTTCTTTGCACCAGTTGGCACATACATCCGACGGTCTTTTGCACCAGCTAGAGTTTCAGCGTCGCGGCACCGAGGCCCTCGGCCCACGCGCTCACCGTGCAGCCCGCGCCCACGCGCACCACGGCTAGGCCGCGACCGTAGCGCAGCGGGAAGGTGCCGCCCAGATAGCTCAGCTCGCTCTTCTGCGCCGCGCTGCCAAAGGCGATGAGCTCGCCGCCCGTAACTGACACCGTCACCTCGTCAAACCGCGAGCCCTCCACCACGCCCGCAGCGTCGGCAGCGTCCACGCGCACGAAGGCGATGTTCCCGTCATGCCGTTCGAGCGAGAGCCGCAGGCCCAGCGTCCCGTCCGCGCTCGCGAGCGTCGTGCGCCCCAGCGCGCGCCCGTCAGAGCTGCAGGCCAACGCGATGAGCTCGCCCGCCTCATAGCTCACCGAGAAGTCAGCGTGGCAGTCGCGCACGCGCTTGGTGCCCACATGCCGCCCGTTGAGGTAGAGCTTCGCGACGGGTGCCTGCGTGTAGACCTCCACCACCGTGCGGTTGCCTTCGCTCCCCCGCCAGCTCCAGCAGGGCACCGAGTTCGTGCCGCGCCACGGAGCCTTCACGGGCTTGGGCAAATCCGCCGGCCGCACGAAGACGAGCGGCTCCTCGGGCGCGCACCACACGGCCTTGGCCATCGCCGCCTCGCCATTGGGGTCGCCAATCAGGTCGAGCGCCCCGGTGTCCGCGCAGAGCCACGGGAAGGGCTTGTTCACGGGCGTCGGGTCATCAGACCAGGCGGCCAGGCTGCATTCGCCCAGATAATCGAGGCTGGTCCACATGAAGTCACCGATGATGCGCGCATCGCTCTCCACGAGCTTCCAATTGCGCGCCAGGTCATAGGGCATGGTCTCGCTGCCAAAGACCGGACGTTCCGGCCGCGTGCGGAGGTCGGGCCGGTAGCGCCGCGTGGCGTAGTTGTAGCCCGCGATGTCGAGCGCGTCCAGGTACGGCGCGACCGCCTTGCCCACGGGGATGCTCCCGGCCATGAGCTCCATCACGTCGCCCATCTTGCTCACGTAGGTGTTGTAGAGCAGGCTCATGTTCTGCGCGTCATCCACGCTGCTCGCGTTGCCCGCAGCCGCGCCCTCGTCGCCATCGGCGTTGAACGAATCGATGCCCCTGCTTGCCGCAAAGAGGATCGCCGGGTTCACGCCCGCGGTCACCGGCCGCGTGGGGTCAAGCGCCTTGACGGCCGCCACCAGCTCGCGCGCCACCTGCTGGCCGCGCTCCTCGTAGGGCTCCACGTTCTCGTTGCCGATGGAATACATGATCACGCAGGGGTGATTCCTGTCCTTGACGACCATCGCCGCGAGGTCCTCCTCGCGGCAGGCCTCGAAGTCGTTCGCGTAGTCACAGGGATTCTTGCGCTGGTACCACATGTCGGCGTACTCGTCCATCACGTACATGCCCAGCTCGTCACAGGCGGCGAGCATGCTCTCCGAAATGGGGTTATGCGCGCTGCGGATCGCGTTGAAGCCCCAGCTCTTGAGCAGGGCCACGTCTCGGCGGCTCGCCTCGGGCAGGTCCGCCGCGCCGAGGATGCCATGGGTGTGATGCACGCAGCCGCCGCGGAGCTTCACGGGCTCGCCGTTCACGAGCAGGCCCTCTTCGCCCCATGCGAGCGTGCGGATGCCAAAGGGAACGCGCGCCTCGTCCACCAGCAGGCCGCCCGCGTTGCGCAGGCGTACCACGCAGTCGTAGAGGTTCGGTTCCTCCGCGCTCCACGGCAGGGCGTCAGGCACCTCGAGCGTGAGGTCCGTGCCCTCGCCACGCGCGAGGACCGTGCCCGCGCGCTCGATCGTGACCTGGCACGCGGCATCGCCCACCACCGCGCTCTGCACGCGCACGCACGCCGGCGCGAGGGACGCGGTCGTGATGGTCACGCCTCCGCGCTCAATCCGGTCGGCACCCTGCGCGACCAGGCGCACCGGCCGATAGATGCCGCTGCCCGCGTACCAGCGGGAGTTGGGCTGCGCGGAATTGTCTGCCACCACCGTGAGGAGCGCCCGCTGCCCAGGCTTGAGCACTCCCGTCAGGTCCACCGAGAAGGGCGTGTAGCCATAGACGTGGCTCGCAAGCTCCTGGCCGTCCACCAGCACGCTTGTCCGCCCCATGACGCCCCCGAACTCGAGCGTCACGCGCTCGGCCGCCCCATGGGCAGGCAGGCTGATCATGCGCTCGTAGCGGTAGACTCCCCCGTTGAAGTAGGCGCCCGCATTGCCCGTCGGCGCATCCGCCGAGCGCGTCTCCCCCAGCATGGCATCGTGGGGCACGCGCACCTCTTCGCCCTCGTCGGAGTCGTTGCGGTACAGCACCCATCTGGTGAGCTCGATCTCGTTGGTCATGGTGGCCTCCTCGTTTCGGCACGTCCATCATAGTACCCGTGCGCTGGCGAGGGGGCGCGACGGCCGCGGACGGCCGTCCCACAAGCCGCTCCCCCTCCCGAGAGAGGCCGCTTGGACGCAAAGGCTTCTTATGCGTCATTCTTTCGAGGAGAGGGCATGTATGAGCGCGCATTTCCGCAGGAACGAAGGCGTTGCTACTCGCCTGTACCCGAATAATTGACGCATAAGAAGCCTTTGCGTCCAGAGTGACCGCCGAAGAGCCTCGGCGCACCTCCAAAAATCGCTTCCGCCTTCGGATAAGATGGTTGGGACACGTCCGCAAGCGCGCGGCGCCCGTCGCGCGAGAACCGGAGGCAGCCATGGAGCGACAGATCGTGAAGTCAAAGCTGGCACTGCGCATGCCGAGCGAGGAGGCGACGGCCGACGACCTGCCCCTGGCACAGGACCTGCTTGACACGCTTGCTGCCCACGCCCACGAGTGCGTAGGTCTCGCCGCTAACATGGTAGGCATCCGCAAGCGCGTCATCGCCTTCGACAACGCGGGCACGCCCATGGCCATGCTCAACCCAAGCATCCTCGAAAAGACGGGCGCATACGAAACGGACGAGGGCTGCCTCTCGCTTCCCGGCACGCGCCACACGACCCGCTACCAGCGCATTCTCGTGCGCTGGCAAGACCTCTCCCTCGCCTGGCAGGAGCGCTGGTTCGAGGGCTGGACCGCCCAGATCATCCAGCACGAGGTCGACCACTGCAACGGCATCCTCATCTAACACCACACAAGCGCGAGCAAACAAGCGCGGAGGCGGAGCACTAAACTCCCGCCTCCGCGCATCGCGTGTGTAGCGTCCGCCTTCTAGTTGACCGCCCACGGCACGGGACAGGCCTCCTTGAGGTCGGAGAAGTCGGCCTCCTTGGCCTCGCCCTCGATGCGCGTGCGCAGGTAGTCGATGATGTCGTCGGACTCGTAGAGCGCCTTGCCGTCGATGATGAGGCAGGGGCACTGCTTCTTGCCGCCGATCGCGATGAGGTCCTCGCGGTTGGTGCCCTCGGTGATCATGCGGCGCTCCACCTCGAGGTCGTTCTCCTTGAGGAAGCGGTCCACCTTGTGGCAGAAGGGGCAGCCGGGAAGTTCGTACAGGATGAGGTCGTCAAGCGTGGTCATGGGTCCTCCTTAAGGGCGCGGGATTGCTGGCTTTAGGATACCCGATGCCGGGAGTCCATACCACGCGAGAGACCAGCCGCACATAACGTCATAACCTCCTGTCATCCCTTCCATGCACAAGGCGCATATCGGGCGCAAGGCAACTGGAGGATAATGGACCCAACCCCAAACAAAGGAGGCGGTCATGGCCATCTTCAACGCAACCCCCGAGTTCACCGGCAACGTCTACGTCCCCTTCGAGGAGCGCACCGGCAACGAGTCGCTCGTCTACTTCACCCGCGACCTGTCTGCCGAGGGCCTGCGCAAGGCCTATGCCAAGGTCAACGCCGGCATCACCGGCAAGGTTGCCATCAAGCTCCACACCGGCGAGAAGGATGGCCCCAACATCATCCCGCGCGAGTGGGTGGCCTCCCTCGTCGAGAATGACCTGCCCGACGCCACCATCATCGAGACCAACACCTACTATGCGGGCGACCGCGACACCACCGAGAAGCACCTCGACACCATCCGCCACAACGGCTGGACCTTCTGCCCCGTCGACATCACCGACGCCGAGGGCACCGCGCTTCTGCCCGTGAAGGGCGGCAAGTGGTTCGACCAGATGAGCGTCGGCGCCACGCTGCCCAGCTACGACTCCATGCTCACGCTCACGCACTTCAAGGGCCACACCATGGGCGGCTTCGGCGGCTCCAATAAGAACATCGGCATCGGCTGCGCCGACGGCAAGCTCGGCAAGAAGTGGATCCACGCGCAGACCTCAGACAACGGCCAGAGCTGGGGCGGCCAGTGGTCTGTCGCGCAGGAAGAGCTCATGGAGAAGATCTCCGAGTCCACCAAGGCCACGATCGACTTCTTCGGCGAGCACGTCACCTACGTCAACGTGATGCGCAACATGTCCGTGAGCTGCGACTGCGAGGGAACCTCTGCCCAGCCGGTCGTCACGCCCAACGTGGGCATCCTCGCCTCGACTGACATCTGCGCCATCGATACCGCCTGCGTCGACCTCGTGTGGGCGATGACCAACGCTGGGCTCGTGCACAACCATGACCTCATGGAGCGCATCGAGACCCGCCACGGCCTGCGTCAGCTCTCCTACATGCACGAGCTGGGCATGGGCAACACGCGCTACGTGCTCATCGACCTCGACAACGACGAGGTGCGCGTGCGGCCCCTCGACGCCATCCAGCACGTGGTCCCGTTCGAGGGATAGGCACTCCGCGTACGGACCAAAGCGCCCGGCAGCCCCACGGCCGCCGGGCGCTCTGCTTTATGGGCAGGCAGGGCTGTTTCTCCCGCCTATCGCCACCTTCTGAGTCAACCCTTGGACGCAAGTGCTTCCTATGCGTCGTTTTATTGAGATGTGTCATGTATTCAAGCGCATAACCGCAGGATTTGCGCCCGCAATACTCAAGCTCAGCCGAATAAATGTCGCACAAGAAGCACTTGCGTCCAGGCGGCGTCTTCATACGGTCATTTTTTGGCCAAATTGAACCTATTTGCGCCGCCAGCATCGGCACTCATCGGTCGCGCCGCGCATACAGCATGAGCTTTCGGACTTAGAGACGCGCGATAAGGTAGCGCCAAGGCGCCATGTCGGCGATGGGTGGCAGCTCCCGCTGCCGCCGCTCATCTTGCATGATTTGGTAGTGAGTTTCCCGCCGGCGCAACGACAGCTCGTCACCCATGCGATTGCGCATGCCCATCGAACCCATGACGCTGAGAAGCAGCGCCTCAAGGGCTTCGAAAGAATCCATCTGCCAGGTGGTTATCGGCGTCACGACATAGCCCATCGTCTGAAGCGATGCGATCTTCTCGTAGTCGTGCGAGCCCTGCTGGGAGCCTCCGTGGTACAGGTCGCTCTCGTATTCGAGTATGCGCTTGTGCTCTCGAAGCAAAACGTCCGCCTCGAAATAGCTCCTACGGGCGAGCAGTCCTGCGGTTTCGTCAGGGCTGATTCTGCAGTTGAGCTCCACGCCTGGAATCTGGAACCCGCCAAGACGGGACGGCAAGTTCATGACCATTGCCAAGCTGGTCTCGCGTGGAGACCGACTGTTCTCAAGGACCCAACGAATGGCGCGCCGCGCCCTCTTGAGGCCAGGAGTCCACTTCGGCATCGTCTCTATGAACTGACCCAGACGCTTTCGCGTCGTCACGGGCTCGCACTCAACCGTTTCCATGCGATCGTACGGTGAAAAGAGGTATCTGCTGCACAGGTCCGTACCCGCTCGCACTAGCTCGAACAGCGATAACTCGTTTGCCAGCTGCACAAAGCACAGCTCTGGTGAGCAAGCGTAGATTCCTGCGCCAATCTGATAGAACGAACCTTTCGGCAATGCGTCGACCGCACGGCAGCAGTGGAACTCGGCGACCTTCGAGCGACGGCGCGCCGAAGGAGAGCTTACCAAGAGGTGCATCTTATCCAGAATGCCTTCCGTCCGAATAATGGGGCCGGTCAACTCGCGAAGCGAGGTGGGCCCGCATGCCGAAAGGAGATTTGAGGCAGAAACCTCCCCATACTCTGGCATATACCGCGGAAGGCTCGAGCGCCAGTACTCGTAAGCCGTTATGCCGTACAGCACGAGTCCCATAGTGAGAGCTACTCTATGCGATAGAAGCAGCTTTGACATCGAGATTCTTGATTGGATTCTCTCTGTTTTGCCGATAGCTGCCCACTGTCTGCACGTTGTCTGCAAGCACGGTGTTGAAAACTCGCCACCATATCACCTTAACGAGAGACATTGCCTCGTTGAGCTGCGAATTTAGCACCAGCGCGCATGAGGCGAAACACCGGAGGCAAGTCTCCGTTTTTAATAGTAACCCCTCCCTATTCGCACGGAGATTTTCGCGTGCCCTACACTCTCCGCTCAGTGGAGTATCCACCGCCGGCCACGCAATTTTTCGTTATGACACGCCCAAAAGAAGGCATGTGGACGCAAGTGCTTCTTGTGCGCCCTTTTTCTTGACACGTAAGAGTATCGAGTGCCTTAATCCTGCGGTTTTGTGCTTCGATACTTTGGATTCCTAGTAATAACCACGCATAAGAAGCACTTGCGTCCAAAGGTCAACCAATATCGCAGAAACTGGTCGAACTCCACCTCACGCGAAGCGGAAGCGCACGTCAAGTCGTTCATAATCCACCCGACATGTACGCTCACACCGTTCACGCAGCTAAGACGTCCAATCGCTCGCTCCACCGCGCTACACTGGTCTCATCATTCGGGCCACACCTTGGCATATAACGCAGAGAAAGGACGCACCATGGCAGAGCAGTTCAACGTCGAGCAGGCGCAAGAGGTCCTCAACAGCGGTCTCGAGCAGGCACAGGAAATCATGGCCGACCCCTCCAAGCTGGGCGACCTTCTCAACCAGCTGCAGGAGACGCTCAAGCAGCTGCCGGCCGAGGCAGGCGGCGCCCTCTCCAAGATTCCCCTCATGATCGAGATGGTCAAGGGCTACATCACGCGCCAGTACACCGAGGTTTCGCCCAAGGTCATCGCGCTGATCGTAAGCGCCTTCATCTACATCGTCAAGCAGAAGGACTTCATCGCCGACACCGTCCCCGTACTCGGGCTCGTTGACGACATCGCCGTCGTCGCCCTCGCAATGAAGCTCTGCGAGAAGGAGCTCGACGCCTTCAAGGAGTGGCGCGACGCCCAGCCCGCCGACGCCGCCCAGCCCGAGGCATAGCGCCAGCAAGCAAAACAACCCAGCACCACCACGGACACGCTTCGTTTCCTGCGGGAAAACGGGGCGTGTCCTCTCTTTGGTATGCACAACTTGTTGCGAATCACGCCCCCTGGCGCGGGTATCATAGGAGCGCACGACCAGCGCGTAGAAGGGGCCTCCCCCATGGAACAGCTCGACCTGCAAGGTCTCCTCAGCAAAGCAAACGAAATCAGCGACGCCCTCACCAGGGCTAACGTAGGCAGCGTGCGCTCCGAGGGCAAGAACCTCAAGGACATGCTGCACGACGACCTGCTCAACTTCGGCGTGTTCCTGGCGGGTGCGGAAGGCTCCGTGAGCGAGGACGAGGCCGAGCTCATCTGCACGCTGCTCGGCCGCGAGGGCAACACGCTCACCAAGCGCCGGGTGCTCAACCACCGTCCCATCGCCGATGCCTACGCCGACGAGGTCCCGCAGTCCATCAAGTACGCGGTGCTCGCCGACGCGGGCAACAAACTCAACCCCGACCCGTACAAGCGCCAGAAGGCCATGATCTTCTACGACACCTTCAAGCTCTTCGGGCAGAGCATCCTCGCGCGCCGCGACCAGGACGTGAGCAGCATCGCCGCGAGCCGCTTCAGCGCCTACCTCAACCGCCTCGAGAAATTCATCAAGGAGTTCGCGGTCTGGAGCGCGGGCACGCAGAAGTTCTACCGCGTGGAGGAGCCCGTCGCGCAGGACAACCGCGCCGCTGAGGAGAAGCAGGCAAGGCTCGAGGAGGTCATGGGCAAGCTCGACGCGCTCGTGGGCCTCGAAGCCGTAAAGCGGCAGGTACACGACCTGGCAAACCTCATCCAGGTGCAGAAGATGCGCCAGGAGCTGGGCATGAAGACGGCCGACATCACCAAGCACATGGTCTTCTCGGGCAACCCCGGCACGGGCAAGACCACCGTGGCGCGCATGCTCGCCGAGATCTACCACTGCCTCGGCGTGCTGCGCAAGGGCCAGCTCGTGGAGGTCGACCGCTCGGGCCTCGTGCGCGGCTACATCGGCCAGACGGCCACGCGCGTGCAGGAGGTCATCGAGGAGGCCCTCGGCGGCGTCCTGTTCATCGACGAGGCATACGCGCTCACCGTGGGCAAGAGCGAGGGCGACTTCGGCCAAGAGGCCGTGGACACGCTGCTCAAGGCCATGGAGGATCATCGAGACGACCTCGTAGTGGTCGTGGCGGGCTACACCGAGCTCATGGAGCAGTTCCTCAACTCCAACCCCGGCCTGCGCAGCCGCTTCTCGAACTTCATCTTCTTCCCCGACTACACGGCTGACGAGCTCATGGGGATCTTGCACCTCAACCTCAAGAGCCGCGAGTACGTGCTCTCGGAGGCGGCGGAGGAGAAGGCCCGCGCGCTCATCGAGTACCGCGTGGCGCACAAGCCTGACAACTTCGCCAACGGCCGTGACGTGCGCAACTTCATGGAGCACGCCATCGCCAACCACGCGACGCGCGTGGTTGGTCTCGAAGAGGCGCGCGGCAACAAGGAGATCTTAGGCACGATCGAGCCCGAAGACCTTGCCGACTGGGAGTGACGCAAAGCAGCGCTGCGCCCCAACCCAGCATCACAACGGCCGCACCAACTATGGTAGCGATGCCCAGAACCGCTACCGCTTGTTCGCCTGCCAGATGAGCGCGAGGCCACGCAGCGTGAGGTTCTCGTCGACCGTCGCGTCATGGCGCAGCAGCGCCGCAATGGTCTGGGCATCGTCGCCCGTCAAGACCACGGTCACGTCGTAGCCCAGCTCGTCGCTCATCGCGTCGAGCAACCCGTCGATACGGGCAACCTCGCCCAACACCACTCCGGACTGCATGGCTGCGCGCGTGTTCTTGCCGATGACCTGCTTGGGGGCCCGCAGCTCCACGGTGGCAAGCCGCGCCGCCGCCTCGGAGAGCGCCCGCGCGCCCAGCCGCATGCCCGGCGCGATGATGCCGCCCACGAAGATCCCGCCTTCGTCGACCACCGTGATGTTGGTCGTCGTCCCGAGGTCGACCACCACCACGGGCGCCCCATACGCCTCGCGCGCGGCCACCACGTCGGCCACGCGGTCGGAGCCCACCTCGGAGGGGTCGTCGTAGCGCATGCGCACGCCCGACTTGAGGCCCGGCCCCACCACGAGCGGCCGCGACGCGCTCACCGCCGTCAGCGCTTGCGCCCACGTGTCGGAGAGCAGCGGCACCACACAGGAGAGAATCGCACCATCAGGCACTTCGTCGCCGCACAGCTCACGCACCACCGTGCGCACCTGCAGGCGCGCCTCGTCGACCGTGAGCCGGCTGTGCGTGGTGGCCTCCCAGGTGCCCTGCACCTCATCACCGCAGAACACGCCAAAGCGCGTGGTGCTGTTGCCCACGTCCACGGTGAGCACGCTCTTCTGAGTGCCGTAGCCCATAGTCCCTCCCGAGACATCGCTGCGAAAACCGCGTCGGTTTCGTTTCCTCCGCCCGCATCATGGGTATACTTTACAACGCATTAGCCGTAACCCGACTCCTCATCAGGGGGAGCGGATATACGAAGGAGTGCAACATGCGTGCTTCGAACAGCCGCGCCGAAGAGCGCGCGCAACTCAGCCTGCCCGGCGTCGTCATCGGCATCATAGGCTGCATCATCATCACGGCTTCCAGCATCTACACCGCCCTCAAGATGGGCGCTTTGCCGTGGCCTTCCATCTTCACCTCCATCACCGCCCTCGTGGCGCTGCGCGCCATCGGCCGCAACAGCCTGAACGAGGCAAACGTCACGCAGATCATCATGTCCGCTGGCTCCATGGTGGCGGGTGGCCTCGCCTTCACCATCCCCGGCATCTGGATGCTCGGCCTCTCCGACCAGACGAGCTGGGTCGAGATGCTGCTGGTAGCGCTCGCGGGCACGCTGCTCGGCCTCGTGTGCACCGCGCTCATCCGCAATCGCTTCGTCGAGGAGAGCGACCTCGAGTACCCCATCGGCATCGCCTCGGCCGAGACGCTCAAGGCAAGCGACGCGGGCGGCAGCACGGGCCTCAAGCTCTTTGGGTCCATGGCGCTCGCCGGTATCTGGAGCGTCGCGCGCGACGTGCTGGGCATCATCCCCGCCATGCTCTGCACGCTGCCCATCCCCGGCGTGAGCTTTGGTCTCTACAACTCCCCCATGCTGCTCTCGGTGGGCTTCCTCGTGGGCGGCGCGGCCGTGGCCTTCTGGTTTGGCGGTGCGCTCTTCGCCAACTTCGGCATCATCGTGGGCGGCACGGCTGCCGGCCTCTGGGACGTCGCGACGGCGCAGGCCATCGTGTCGAGCCTCGGCATGGGCCTCATGATGGGCTCCGGTCTCGGCGTCGTGGCACGCGACATCCTGCCCAAGGTGGTCAGCTACCTGCGCGGATCGGGCGAGAAGGGCTCGCGCTTCACCGACGTGCGCAAGGGTGACGCGGGCGTGCTCGGCCTCATGGCTGCCGCAGCGGCGCTGCTCGTCTGCTTTGGCCTCGGCCTCAGCCCCCTCACGGCCGTCCTCATCGTGGCGCTGAGCTTCGTGACCACCATCATGAGCGCGCAGTCCGTGGGCCAGACGGGCATCGACCCCATGGAGATCTTCGGCCTCATCGTGCTGCTCGCCGTGGCGGCGCTTGGCGAGTCCAGCCAGGTCAAGCTCTTCTACGTGGCGGGCATCATCGCCGTTGCCTGCGGCTTGGGCGGCGACGTCATGAGCGACTTCAAGGCCGGCAAGATGCTCGGCACCAGCCCGCGCGCCATGTGGATTGGCCAGGCCATCGGAGCGCTCCTGGGCACCGTGGTCTCCGTGGTCGTGCTGGTCGCGCTGCTCAACGCCTACGGTGCGGACGCGTTCGGCCCGGGCAAGCTCTTCGTCTCGGCCCAGGCCTCCGTGGTCGCCACGATGGTCTCCGGCATCCCCAACGTGCCCGCGTTCGTGATCGGCCTCGTGGCGGGCATCGTGCTCTACTGCCTCGGCCTGCCCTCCATGATGATCGGCCTGGGCGTCTACCTGCCGTTCTACATGTCGCTCTCCGCGCCCATCGGTGCGCTGGTCAAGGTCGCCTACGACCGCACCGTGCGCCGCGACGACAACCCCGCCAACGACGAGGACGGCATCGTCGTGGCCTCCGGCCTGCTCGGCGGCGAGTCCATCGTGGGCGTGGTCATCGCGCTCATAACGGTGATAACAGGTCTGGCTGCCTAGCCCCCGGGTGTGAAAGCACGGGCTCGCACCACAACGCCTCCGCACTCACCCACCATCGCAGCACCATAGCCCTGCTGGAACCAGACGGCCCCTCGCTCTTGGCGACGCCAAGGTGCACGGGGCCGTTCTGCTGCCGCGGGACCTGCCGCTCGGCATACCGACGGCGCACAGCGGGCGCGCTACAATAACGGGAGCCGCCGCATCGCAAGGAGCGCCATGTCCAAGAAGGCCAACCTCAAGAAGTTGCTCATCCCCCTGCTCTGGTTGGGTGTCGGTGCCGCGATGGGCCTTCTCGTCGCACGCATCCTCGGGCCAGAAATCACCGACACGATCGCCGCCATGGGCCCGCTCGAGTTCGCGCTCGCCTACGGCTCCCTCATCGCGCTCGTCGCCCTCGCGGCCTTCCTGCAGATCATCATCCATGAGGGAGGGCACCTGGTGTTCGGCCTCGCCACGGGGTATCGCTTCTCGTCGTTTCGCGTGGCGAGCCTCATGCTCCTCAAGCGCGACGGACGCTACGAGCTCAAGCACCTGAGCATCGCGGGCACGGGCGGCCAGTGCCTCATGATTCCTCCTGCCTACACCGAGGAGGGCTTCCCCTACAAGCTGTACAACCTCGGCGGGGTCATCGCCAACGTGGTTTCCGCACTCATCTGCGGGCTTTTGCTCATCCCCTTTCACAACAACCGCTACGTGATGGCCTTTCTCGCCTCGATTGCCGTCATCGGCGTTGGCTACGCGCTCATGAACGGCATCCCTTTTGGCAGCGGGACGGTGCCCAACGACGGCTGGAACGCCCTGCACATGGGCGAAAACCCGCTCGCACTCAAGAGCTTCTGGACCCAGCTCGCAATCAACGCGGAGCAGGCAGCCGGCGCGCGCCTCAAGGACCTGCCCGCCGAATGGTTCTTCGTGCCTACCGACGAACAGCTGCAGAACGGCATGATCGCCAGCATGGCGATTCTTTCTGAAAACCGCCTCATGGACATGCATGACCTCAAGGGCGCGCGTTCGCTGATCGCGTGGCTTGATGACGCGGATTCGAAGCTCCCCGAGCTCTACCGACATCTGATGATCAACGACCTCGCCTACTGTGACCTGCTGCTCGATAGCTCAGACGCCGATATATCCGAGCTCGATGACCCCACCACCAAAGCCATCCTCAAGCAGATGAAGGACTTCCCTCCCGTGTTGCGCACGCGGCATGCGGTCGAGCTGCTCGCACACCACGACCGTGCTGCGGCAGACAAGGTTGTGGCGCGGTTCGAAAAGGTTGCGCGCCGCTACCCCTACGAATCCGACCTCGAGGGCGAGCGCGAGCTCATGGCCATCACGGAAGTGGCCTGGGAACAGCGCAACTGAGGCCTTGCAGGT
The DNA here is from genome assembly GCA_902772435.1 of uncultured Coriobacteriaceae bacterium. Lineage (GTDB taxonomy): Bacteria > Actinomycetota > Coriobacteriia > Coriobacteriales > Atopobiaceae > UBA1367. The sequence goes on from CACYAX010000006.1 coordinate 21,039, forward strand.
CAACCCATGGACGCAAGTGCTTCTTATGCGCCCTTATTTTTGAACTTGCCAAGTATCGAGGACGTTGTTCCTGCGCAAACGTCCTCCAATACTCGGCTATTCCCGAAAAAAGGGCGCAAAGGAAGCACTTCCGTCCATGCGGTGTTTGCCTGAGGCCAGATTTGAACGCGATCGCACCCAAATTGTCTGTCCGAAAGCCGTCCGCATGGCCTATTCGCCATAACGCCGCTTGTCCGAGAGCTATCCGCAGGGCCCTTTCACCGCAGCGCCGCTTGTCCGACAGCCATGCGCATGGCCTTTCCGCCACAATGACGCACTCTGCGGGCTTCCCGAACACGCTTTGGCGCGTCACCCGAGCAATCGCAGTCAATGCCTGTTATAAGGCATCATTATTTGCCGCTTCTCGCTCCCCCTGCGCGCCTCCATGGGGTACTGTAAAGGCACATCCAAACTCAAGGAGGGTGGCAGCATGCCCGTGCACAAAATCGTTGTTACCGGTGGACCCTGCGGCGGCAAGACGACCGCCCTCTCCCGCATCAAGATCGAGCTGTCGCGCCTTGGCTACACCGTGCTCGTGGTGCCCGAGAGCGCCACGCAGCTCATCTCCAACGGCATCACGCCCTGGGGCTGCATCACCACCAAGGACTACCAGCGCTGCCAGATGCGCCTGCAGGTCTACAAGGAGCAGATCTACGACGAGGCCGCGGCGGTCATCCCGTCCGACAAGATCGTCATCGTCTGCGACCGCGGCATGCTCGACAACCGCGCCTACATGACCGACGAGGAGTTCTGCGACGTGCTCGCCGAGCAGGGCTGGAGCGAGGTCGCCCTGCGCGAGAGCTACGACGCCGTCTTCCATCTCGTGTCGTGCGCCCGCGGGGCCGAGAAGTACTACCAGCTCGAGAACAACGGCGCACGCTACGAGTCGCTCGAAGAGGCCCGCGAGATGGATGACAGCTTCATCGCGGCCTGGGCCAGCCACCCCTACTACCGCATCATCGACAACTCCACGGGCTTCGAGGAGAAGATGGACCGCCTCATCAAGGAGGTCGTCTACTTCCTCGGCGAGCACATGGAGCGCCGCATCGAGCACAAGTACCTCATCGAGTACCCCGACCTCGCCTGGCTCGATGCCCTGCCGAGCAGCGGCAAGATCAACATCGTGCAGACCTACCTGCGCTCCGAGCCCGACCGCGAGGTACGCCTGCGCTCCCGCGGCACCAACGATGACGACTGCGTCTACTACCTCACCGAGAAGCAGATCGAGGGCGAAGACAAGCGCCTGCTGCACCAGCGCCACCTCAACAAGGGCGAGTACCGCATGATGCTGCACCAGGCCGACCCCGACCGCCGCGAGATCCGCAAGACGCGCTACTCCTTCACCCACGGCAACCTCTACATCGACGTGGACGTCTACCCTTGCTGGGATGACCAGGCCGTCGCGAAGGTGGAGGTGTCCAGCGAGGACGCCGTGGTATGCCTGCCCGAAGAGCTGCACGTCATCCGCGAGATAACAGGCGAGGAGGCCTACCGCGACTCGGTCATGGCGAGCCAGGCCTTCGGCGCCACGCACTAACAGCCAGCACCAAAAGAGGCGCCCCGACTCAGTCGGTGCGCCTCATAGCTTGCGTTTCCGCAGGTCAGCATGTTAGCGGGCGGCCAGCTCCTCCCCCATCAGCAAGCCCATAACCGAGCTCATCATGAGACCGCGCGTCCAACCCGAGCTGTCGCCCAGGCAATGCAGGCCCGCCACGTTGGTGTCGAAATGGGTGTCCATCGACACGCGGTTGCTGTAGAACTTGAGCTCGGGCGCATAGAGCAGCGTCTCGTTGGAGGCAAAGCCCGGCACGACCTCGTCCACCGCCATCATGAACTGCACGATGTTGG
>CACYAX010000007.1 GCA_902772435.1 uncultured Coriobacteriaceae bacterium
AACGAAGTGACCTTTTGATAGATCAACTTCTGCAAATCGGCGTAATATCCCCACACCGACGAATCCACGAATGCATCCAATTTCATCCAGTGCCTCAAAGCCCCCGCCAATGCCAATGCCAAGTCCTCATCCTGATGAGAGTGCGAGATAAAAACATGGTTCATAAGCTTGGGGAACCAGTTCGACTCTATGTCGCTCCCGCTTAGTACCCATTTCCCAGAGGCGATCTTAGCACCAATGGCATCTCGCAATTCCTTACGAGACGCCTTACCCTTACGGACAAAAATGTCCCACAATTCGGTCCCCTGCTTTGCGACCTTCTGACGAAACTTCGCCGCGTCAAGCTTAACATCAAACCCTTTAAACATATTTGCCTCCTTATCATTTTTTGCTTTTAGCCGTACTACCTTCTGCGGCCCTTATCACTGGATGCTCCCGCGGCATCTCGCCATTCACTAAGTTCACCTGCGGTGGCATTACGATCGTTTTCCCCTGACATTGCTTATCAATATCCATCTTATTCTTATCTGCAACATCTTCATTGACGTCCTGTCGTTTTACATCCTTGTCTCCTATAGAGACATTCTCATGTGCGCGAACCTCCCGCTCCGCGCGCCTGATCACCTCATACCCCTTGCCGTCATCCCCGTGCGAGACTACGGCATGGTGAACGGCAAGGCAGTGCTCGACTTCGCCCTCAGTCTGCTCGAACGATAGCGCGGAGGTCGGGATATGGCATACACCACACAGGATTACCGGGAATTCATACGGACCTCCCCGCGCGGGGGCTATGAGCTCGTCGAGGTCGACAACGACCACTTCGAACTGCAGTGCCCCTGGGCCATGGGCCTCGTCACGTTCTGGCAGGTTCCCGACACCGAGGAGGTCGTGGAGCTCTCCATCGTGCGCACCGCCGATAGCACGGCCGCCTTCTTCCTGCACTTCCAGGTAAAGCAGCGCGCGCACGCCGAGCAGCTGTTCAACGAGATGGTTGACGCCCTGCTGTCTCTCGCCGAGAGGCAGGCGACCAAGATCATCCTCTCCTGCTCGGCGGGCATCACCACGACGTACTTCGTCAGCCGTCTCAACGAGACCGCCCAGAACCTCGGACTCCCCTACGAGTTCTCGGCCCTCTCCGCGGACTATCTCGCGGGCAACGCGCATGACTGCGCTGCCGTGCTGCTTGCCCCCCAGGTCGCCTACCGGCACAAGGAGATCGCCCAGACCGTGCCGGGCGTGCGCGTGCTCGACATCCCCGCCAAGATCTTCGGTGCCTACGACACGGCCGCGTGCCTGGCCTTCGTCAACAGCAGCCTCTCGGACAGGAGCATCTCCGACGGCATCACCGAGGACATCCAGGCGACCATCACCGACTCGAACGTGCTGGTCATCACCTCGTTCTACAACGCGCGGCAGACGCGCATCGTCTGGCGCCTCTACGTGCAGGGCTCCATCTTCTTGCAGGGCTCCAACATGAAGCGCGAGCTGAGCCTGCACGACATCGAGGACGTGGTGGACGTCATCCGGGCGACCACCGACACGCGCATCGACAAGCTCGTGCTCACGGTGCCGGGCGTCTTTGACGACGGCGTCCTGCAGATGGACGCGCATGCGCCCTTCGTGCGTGGCTTTGACGTGCACGCCTACTTCAAGGAGCGCTATCCCTTCGAGGTGCTCGCCGCCAACAACGTGAACGCCGCGGCGCTCGGGTGGTATGCCCTGCAGAACAAGTACCACTCCGTCGTGCTGCACTCCCAGCCGCGCGGCAACCTGCTTGGCGGGCAGGGGCTCGTGGCAAATGGCCGCCTCATCAGGGGCAACCGCGGGGCCGCAGGCGAGATCAGCCTCCTCATGCCCCTGCTGCTCGGCACCGACACCACCGACATCAGCCAGTTTGACGACATCTGGGACAGCCAGACGACCCTGCGTGCAATCGCCCTCGAGCTCGCGGCCAACATCGCCGTCTTCGCGCCCGAGGTCATCGTCATCAGGAGCGCCCTCACGCCCGACGTGGACGAGATCCGCAGCGAAATCGCTAAGCTCATCCCCGAGAACCTGATTCCCGACCTCGTGCACGTGGACAGCTTTGACGACTTCTGCCTGCACGGGGCGCTGCTCATGGGCATCGGCGTGGGCATCGACTAGCTGCAGGCGCGACGGACCAAAAACCTGCGTGGGCATCCGACTGGCGACACGCGCGGCGGACCAAATCGGCATGGGCATCGGCTAGCGACACGCACGGCGGACACGTCAAAACGGGCTTCTCCCCCTTTTTTTGAGGCACTATAAGCCCTGTGCGGTCAGGCCTTGGACGCAAGTGCTTCTTGTGCGCCCTTTTTATCGGAACCTCCAAGTATCGTGGCACATTTCCGCAGGATTCAGGCGCCCGATACCACAGGGCTTCGAATAAAAGGACGCATAAGAGGCACTTGCGTCCATGCGGCGTCGCAAAACCGCACAAACGTGGCCAAAAACGCGCGTCCCCCGTGCCCTCGAGCCGCTACGCCATCCTGATGGCCACGCGCAGACCGCTGCCGACAAGCGTCGCGGCCATGGTCCAGCCATGCAGCTCCACGATTTCACGCGCCAAGGCCAGCCCGACGCCCGTCCCGCCGCTGGCACCCGCGTAGAACCGGTCAAAGAGGTGCGCTAGCTCTGCCTCAGACGGAACCACCCCGTCATTCCAGACAGCAAGCTCGCTTCCGTCGTAGCTCACGCACACCCTCGTGCCCGCGTGGCGAACCGCGTTGGTGACCACGTTGGTGAAGGCATGCGCGAACCAGTTCTCGTCTGCACTCACCTGGCCCTCTACCAGATCGAGCGCGACGTCCAGCCCCCGGGCGCGCACGGCGCCCTCAAAGGGCATGAGGCAGTCCTGGACGAAATCGGCGACCTCGAGGGGCTCGCGCTTCAGCGTGATGCCGCCCGCCTCGAGGCGCGAGAGATTGAGGATCGCGTCAATCTGCGCGCTCATGCGCTCGGTCTCGCCCGTGATGACGCGGGCCGCCTCTTCAGGATCCACCACCTGGGCCTCGACACCCTCCGCATATCCGCGAATGGCCGCGAGCGGGGTCTTGAGCTCGTGGGACATGTTCTCGTAGAACCGCTTCTGGGCCTCCTGCGACTCCTCGATGCGCTTGCCCGCGAGATACCCGAACAAGCCACCGACAGCGGCACCGATTACCCCGATGAGCGCAAAGGAGATGTTAACCGCCTCGATAAGCGCCTGCTCTTCGGTCACGTCGACGTAGACGGCAAGGTACCCGCTCGCCGTATCGTCACCGAAAGCCATCCAGTAGTCCCAGTCGTCCCCGGCGAGGTCGTAGATGCACACGTAGCAGGTCCAGGCGCCCAGGCGGGCACGCTGGATGTCGCCCACCGCGGGATGCGCGGCGCACCAGCTGGCCAGCAGTATCTCCTCGTCGGAATACCAGTCCTCGCCGTCGTACTCGATCTCGAAGCTGTCGTTGAGCGGCAGGGCGTAAGCATTGCGGACGTCGTAACTGTCGCCCTCGGACCACCCCATCACGATCTCGATGGCGTTTCGGGCCTCGCTGGCCACCCTGCCACCCAGCACGTAGTTGAAGACGGCAGCGGCTGCGCCCATCGTGAGGGCCACAGCCAAGACCGCTGAGATGGCGAGCCGGTACCTCAGCCTGACGCCCTTCAGCTTTTCCCAGCTCATCGGCCTTCCTCCCGCGTCTTCGCCGAGGAATCGTCGAGCTTGTAGCCAAAGCCCCAGACCGCCTTGATCGAGACCGCGCTGCCTGCCGCCTTCAGCTTCTGGCGCACCCTGCGCGCGGTCTCGTCGGTCACGCGCGTCTCGACAGCCACGTCGATGCCCCACACCTCCGAGAGCAGCCTGTCGCGGGAGACGGGCTTGCCTGCTCCCCCCATGAGGCAGGTGAGCAGGGCAAACTCGGTCATGGTGAGGTCAATCGCCTCCCCTCGCACGCTCGCCTCGTGGGCATCGGGGGCGAGCGCTATGTCACCGAAGCGCAGCTCGCGCGTGGCGGGCGCGACTTTGCGCCCCATGTCCACGCGCCGCAGCAAGGCCTTGATGCGCATGACGAGCATCGAGGGAGAGAAAGGCTTCGCGAGGTAGTCGTCGCTGCCCAGCGCGAGCCCCCGCATGTAGTCCATCTCGGAGTCCTTGGCGGTCAGGATGATGATGGGCACGTCCGAAACATCGCGGAGGTTCTTGCAGATGGTCAGGCCATCCGTGCCGGGCATCATCACGTCGAGCACGATGAGGTCGGGCTCGCGGCGGCCGAATTCCTCCACCAGCGCGTCGCCCGTGGGAAACGCGCACACCTCATACCCCGCCCCCTCGAGGAAGGCCACGAAGACATCCAGCAGGCTCTGGTCGTCATCGGCAAGGTAAATGAGCTGTGCCATGCAGACTCCTTTGCAGCGGGGCAAGGACCCAACGACAGCAGTGTACGCCAATCGTTGGGTCCTGGGGGTCATGCGGTTTGCTGGGCGCGGCGGGTTACCACGACCGCGGGCAGCGGGAGGAGCTACGCCTGGTAGACGGCGTCCTCGGTCTCATACGCAAGGTCCTCGCCGGAGTAGTCGAACGCGTCCTCGTCGGAGAAGTCGTCCCAGTCCTCGCCGAAGAAGTAGTCCCCTACCGTATCCATGAGCTTGAGGTACTGCTCGTCGAGGGCGTCGCACTGCTCTTCGAGCGCGCCGTATTGCTTGTCGAGCTCCTTCATCTGCTTGATCGCGTCGAGGTAGGTGCTGCGCTCCGCGTCGGTGAGGGTCGTGTCCTCCTTCACCAGCTGCTCCAGCTCGGCATAGTAGGCCTTGTCCTCGAGCGTGCAGATGCGGTCGTACTCCTCGTCGGTCAGGCCCTCATCGGAGTCAGAAAGCTGGGACTCCTTGTTGTAGAGGCTGAGCAGCTCCTGCTTCTCGGCATCGCTCAAGCCCACGAGCGTGGCCACGTACGCCTTGTTCTCCAGCTCGGCCATACGGTTGTGCTCGTCGTCGCTCAGGGCGTTCTCGTAGCTGTCCCAATCGATGCTGTCGCCATCGGCCTCTTCGCCATCGACGTTCTCGAGGGCGCTCTCCCAGGCCGCGTCCAGCTTGTCGTAGAGCGCGATCAGCTCCTGCTTCTCGGCATCGCTGAGGCCCTCGAGCGCGTTGACGTACTCCTCGTTGGACAGGCACTCCCCCTCACAGCTGCACGTGGACTCATCGTCGAGCACCTGGAGGAGATCGCCTTCGGTCTCCCCCTCGCTCGTAGGGGTCTCGTCCTGATTCGTCACCTGGTCGACGGCGATGTTGGCCTGCTGCGTGGTCGCGAACGCCACGGCAGGAACGCAGGTGGCCGAGACCAACGCAAACGCCAGGGCGCTGTTCTTGATGGCCTCAAAGCTAAAGCGGTTCTTGTTGTCGTTGCGCATGGTATTTCTCCTTTTGGGCTATCAGCTGCTGTTCCGGCCTTTCCCGTGCCGGCTGATAGCAGAATACGGCCCAACGCCGCGGCGAATCCCCCTTTGAGCTGCGAGAAAACTGTCACAGAACTGTCAAAGCGAAGGGACGCCGCAGGCACCGTCGCGCACGGCACCCACAAGAAGCGCGCCGCCCTTTCGGACGGCGCGCCTGACCGTGATTGGGTTGTAGACAGCCTTGCTCTACTCTGCGATCTCGCCCGCGAAGTGGGAGCCGCCACCCTGGTACGAACCAGAGCTGAAGCTGACGTCCTCGTTGCAGAGGGCCTCATACAGGGCGGCGTAGGTCTGGTACCTGTAGCCATTGATCTTGAAGATGCCCAGCAGGCCAAGGGTGAAGATGTTGAGGATGTCCCAGCCAAGGAAGGAGAGATCAAGCACGAAGGAGCGCCACTTGTTGCCCTTCATGAGGCGCTTGGACTCGACAAAGACTTCCTTGGAGCTGAGCTCGGGGTGCTCGGCGAGGAGGTAGGGCACCATGCGGTACTCGAAGGACTTGATGATGCCCGGGACGATGAGCAGCAGCGTCCAGAGGAGGAGCTTGAGGTCACGCTTGAACATGGTGCCGCACACACGGCGGAAGCCGTTGTCAACGGGGTAGAGCAGCTCGGCAGCGTCGGCCGCATAGTTGAGGTTCTCCGTGAAGAAGCGGCAGGTGCCGACCTCAAGCGGGTTGATGACGAACACGTCGAAGAGGATGGCGCAGGTTATCGCGAACAGAATGACGACGACAAGAGCGATGAGGATATAGAGGGCGGCCTGTTCCTCGGTAATGCCGTGAGCCTCCAGGTCGAGGCCAAGCCCCTTAAGGATCTCAAACGGCGTCAGGGACTGCACGTTGGTCAGCGGATTGCCTTCGGGGCTCGTGAGCGTGGTAATTGTGGTTATGATGTTGCCCGACTCGGTCGTTTCGCTCGTGACGTTGGTCACCGCCGTTCTGGCGCCCGCGCCAGAGCTAACGCTCAGGGAAAAGCTGCCAACGCTTAGGAGCATCGCGGCAATGAGGCCGATCAGCACCGTCTTCCAATGGTTTCTCTTGCAGGCTTCCTTAGCCTTCCGCTTGATCTCAGACCTTGTCCACATAGGGTCCTCCTCGCTGGTCCGGTACTCCGTTTGATGTGCGTGACCATGCGTTTACGCGCCACTGTCCTAGGTTACCCATAATCTGGCGAACTTTCAACAAATAATCTCCATAACACGGCACAAGGCAGAATATGGCGGCGAATAGCACCGCAGGTAGGTGGACTAATCCATTTATCGCCCCGCTGCGCGCGCCCAAACGAGCACCCCCTGCGCTTTTGTATCATTAAGCTACCTTACGGAAAGGAGCGCCCATGCGCGTTGTCCCCTTTGACCACGATCCCCAGCACGCCGAGCAGCTGAAGGCAGTCTGCCTTGCCACCGCGAGCGAGCGCGCCCGCACCGAGGAGCGCCATGCACGCTTCACCCTGCTCATGTACTGCGAGCCGTATCTTGAGCATGGCGTGGCGTTCATGCTGCTCGACGATGACGGCGTCGCCCGTGGCTATTCGCTCTCCTGCGAGGACTACGAGGCATGGAAGCCCAAGTTCGCGCCATATCGCGCACAGATCGAGGAGCTGGGCCAGGAGTACCGCGACCGTCTGGTTGACGAGCTGAACTACTACGAGACGGTGTACGAGAAGTATCCCGCGCACTTGCACATCGACATCGAGGAGGCCTACACGGGCGGCGGCAACGGGCGCATGCTCATGTTGGCGCTGCTCGACAAGCTTCGCGAGGACGGCGTGCCCGCCGTCTCGTTCGGCGTGGCGTCCAACAACGAGCGGGCCATCGGCTTCTATGAGCACATGGGCTTCAAGCGCCTCACGGAATACACCGACGGCATCGTCTTCTGCATGGAGTTTGGCGAGTAGCCACATGTCCGAAGTGCGGGAACATAGAGGTGACGACGTGCTTAAGCACGCCTGCGCCGTAGCGCAGCGCGCAGGCCTTGACCTGCGGTTTTCAGCTGATGGCACGCTCGTGCTCGCAGGCGACGGCATGGAGCTCTGCGGGGATTTCTCACGCATGCTGCCTCGTGTCAAGCAGGGACGCCTCCAGCAGGAGCTGCTGGTACGAGCCGCGCGCCTGAAGGGCGTGGAGCATCCCACGGCGGTCGACGCCACCGCGGGTCTCGGCGAGGACTCGTTTCTGCTCGCGGCGGCAGGCTTTGAGGTCACGCTCTTCGAGCACAACCCCGTGACGGCGGCGCTCCTGCGTGACGCGCTCTCGCACGCGGGCGACGACCCACGGCTCGCGGAAGTTGCAGGCCGCATGCGCCTCGTGGAGGCCGACAGCGTCGCGGCGCTCCCTCATATCGAGCCCGCCCCCGACCTCGTGCTCCTCGACCCGATGTTTCCCGCCAAGCAGAAGAGCGGCATCGCCAAGAAGAAGCTGCAGATGCTGCAGCGCCTCGAGTTGCCCTGCGCCACGGAGGAGGAGCTGCTCGAGGCAGCACTTTCCGCCGGCCCACGCAAGGTCGTGATCAAGCGGCCGCTCAAAGGGCCGCACCTCGCAGGCAAGAAGCCGAGCTACACACTTGAAGGCAAGGTCATCCGCTATGACTGCCTCGTGCTGCCGCGAAGCTAAAGCGGGGTGGGCGCGGTGTTTACCAGCGGATTCTTTGAGCCTTCACCCGTCACGATAGAGCGGCGCGGCATCGTGAGCACCTGGGCCTTCTTCGGGCCCGAGCACCTCATGTGGCTCGCGGCGTGCGCCCTCTGCGGCAGCGCGCTCGTGCTTTTGTATCAGCGCCTGCCCGGAGACGCCAACGGGCACTCCCCACGGCGCCGCATGCGGCTCGCGGTGGCCGCCGTCCCGCTCGTGCTGCTCCTGAGCCAGGACCTCGCCATGGTGGCCACGAACACCTTCACGGTCTCCTGGTGGCCCCTACATTCCTGCAACCTCTGCGAGCTGCTCTGCCTCGTCTATGCGCTGTTGCCTGCGTCAGTGCCTGGACATGGCCTCAAACCCCTTATCGGCGAAGTCCTTTTCACGCTCGGCCTCACGGGCGCCGCCTTTGCCCTGCTCTTCCCCGGCTGGTACTACTGTGACGCGTGGTCGTGGCCGAGCCTCTGCGGCTTTGCGGAGCACTCCCTCATCATCGTGTTCGTGATCATGCTGCTCGTCAGTGGCGAGCTGCAGCCGCGCCTGCAAGACCTTTGGAAAGCCGTGCTCTTCTCGGCCGCCTGTGCCGCGGCCGCCCGCGTGTTCAACGCGCGCTTCGGCACCAACTTCTTCTTCGTGAGCAGTCCCATGCTGGGCACTCCCCTGGTTGCGTTTGAGCAGGTGCTCGGCAACCCTGGCTACCTCGTGCCGTTCGCAGCGCTCGTCATCGCCCTCTGGTGGGGCGAGCACCTTCTTTGGGACGCCCTGCACGCACGGCGCGCGCACCAGAAAAGGGCGTGAGCAGCCCGAAGCCACTCACGCCCTCAGAGCCTACACTGCGACCAACGTTACTTCCCGAGGCACATGCGCACGAAGTCCGGCTCGAAGTGCTTGGCGCGCGTGCCGGTGTAGCCCATGTTGTGGCTCGAAATCGCCGCCATCTCGGCATCCGTGAGCTCGAAGTCCCAGATGTCGAAGTTCTCGGCGATGCGCTCCACGTGCGTGGACTTGGGGATGACGACCACGCCGCGCTGCACGTTCCAGCGCAGGAGCACCTGGCCCACGGTCTTGCCATGCACCTCGGCGATCGCGCGGAAGCCCTCGTCCTCGAAGGGGTTGTAACGGCCGCCACCGAGCGGGGCCCAAGCCTCGGGCACCACGCCGTAGTGCGCCATGGTCTCGAGCGCGCCCTCCTGCGTGTAGTAGGGATGCAGCTCCACCTGGTTGACGGCAGGCACCACGTCCACGACCTCGCAGAAGTTGGTGAGGATATTGGGATAGAAGTTGCTCACGCCGATTGCGCGGAGCTTGCCCGCCTTGTAGGCGCGCTGCATGGAGCGCCAGGCGGCAAAGTAGTCGTTGAGCGCCTGGTGCTCGAGGTAGAGGTCGAGGTAGCCGATGTCGAGGCGGTCAAGCGAGGCGTCGATGGCACGTGCCGCGGTCTCCTCGTCCGACATATCGGTCACCCAGAGCTTGCTCGTCACGAAGAGCTCTTCGCGCGTGCAGATGCCGTCGGCAATCGCGCGGCGCACGGCGGCACCCACGGCCTCCTCGTTCTTGTAGGCGGTCGCCGTATCGACCAGCCGGTAGCCAATCCTGATGGCCTCATAGACCACGTTCTCGCATTCCTGCAGGTCAGGCACACGAAACACGCCAAAGCCCACCATCGGGATCTGTGCACCAGTGTTGAGGTTCAAGTACTCCATGACGCTCCCATCTCAAGTGAACGCGATTCTCTCCTCCACCATCTTACGATGGGCGCAATCCATAAACGAATTCACTCTTTCTATTCCTACCATGCGTGTCGCGCATATCTTGCCCCACAAGAAAGGCGGGGCCCGCGCCTCGCGAAGTCCCGCCCTTCCGTTCTGCACTAACCCGCCTAGTGCTCGAAGTGCTCCGCCACCTTCTGCAGCGTCTCGATGATGGGCAGGTGCTGCGGGCACACGCTCTCGCACTGGCCGCAGCCGATGCACTCGCTCGCACGGCCGAACTTCTCGGTCAGGCGGTCGTAGTTGGTGAAGTTGATGGTCCATCCCTTGTGCTCGAGGTCGTCGCGCATGTCCTCGTTGTAGAGCGAGAAGTACTCGGGGATGCAGATTTGCATCGGGCAGCCATCGGTGCAGTAGTGGCAGGCGGTGCAGGGCACGGTAATCTGGTTGTTGATGATGTCGGCGACCTTGAGGCAGCAGGCGCGTTCCTCGTCGGTCAGCGGCTGGAAGTCCTCCATGTAGGAGAGGTTGTCCTCCATCTGCGCGCGGTTGCTCATGCCGGAGAGCACCACCATCACGTTGGGAAGCGTGGCCACGAAGCGGATGGCCCAGCTGGGGACGGAGAGGTTGGCATCCATGCCCTTGAGCAGCGCCTCGGCCTCAGCCGGCACCTGGGCGAGCGTGCCGCCCTTCACGGGCTCCATCACGATGACGGGCTTGCCGTGACGCGTGGCCACCTCATAGCAGGCACGGCTCTGGATCCACTCGCTCTCCCAGTCGAGGTAGTTGATCTGCAGCTGCACGAACTCCATCTCGGGATGCTCGGTGAGGATCTGGTCGAGCAACTCGGCCGAGTCGTGGAAGGAGAAGCCCGCGTGCTTCACGAGACCCGCGTCGCGCTTGGCGAGCAGCCAGTTAAAGCAATCGTACTTCTCGAAATGCGGGAGGCATCCCGCCTCGATGCCGTGGAGCAGGTAGTAGTCGAAGTACCCGGCGCCCGTCTTTTCGAGCTGCTGGTTGAAGATCTCGTCGCGCCCTTCGAGCGAATTGAAGAATCCGCTGTGCAGCTTGGTCGCGAGCGTGAAGCTCTCGCGCGGATAGCGGTCTACCAGGGCCTCCTTGGCCACGCGCTCGCTCGCGAAGCCGTTGTACATCCACGCGGTGTCAAAGTAGGTGAAGCCCTTGGCCATGAACAGGTCGACCATCTGCTTGACCTGCTCGACATCGACGGCGGCACCGTCGGTCGGGTCGGTCTGTGGCAGGCGCATGAGGCCAAAACCCAGCTTCTTGGCAGGTTTGAACTCCATGGTGATTCTCCTCTCCGTGCGCTGCCTCGCCCCCGCGGGCAGCACCTTCAGCGCTTCCTACCTGCGAGATCGCGCAGGTTCTGGCTGGATGGGCTCGCTCCTGATGCGATGAGCCTGGCTCCAACCTAGCAGTATCGTACGCGAGCTGAAAGACGATAACAAATGCCTATTGCTCATTGAATGCCATAGGTGCAACGCATGGTTTCATCCGAACGGCCGCGTCCCGCGCGAACGGAACCGAGGCACCGCTCAGCCCTCGCACGCCGCCCGGAACTCACGCAAGAAGAGCTCGCATGCCCGCGAGAGCGGCTGGTAGCGCTTCCAGATGAGGCGGGAGGGAACGGGAGGCATATCCACGAGCGGCACGAAGGCAAAGGGCGTCCCCTCGCCCGTCGCCACGATGCCGTCGAAGGCATAGGCCACGCCCACACCTTGCTCGACCAGGAGAGAGGCATTGTAGAGCAGCGTGTAGGTCGCCACGATCGTGAAGCCTTCGCGTCCGAAGAACTGCAGGCTGCGGTCGCTTTCGTTTGGCTGGAGGCCTCCCTGCGCACTTGCGATTATCCTGCGTCCGCGCAGGTCATCGAGGGTAAGGCCCTCCTTTTGCGCGAGAGGGTCATCGCGCCGCACGAGTACGCCTTGCTGGTCTTGGTAAGGCAGCTCAAAGGTATCGTAGCGTCGTTCGGGATCGCGCCCGAAGACGAGCCCGAAATCGAGCAGACCCTTGTCGACGCGCTCGCACACGTCGTCCGCGTTGCCCGAATGGATGCGCACGCGCACGTTGGGGTGTGCCTGTGCGATGTGCGCCGTGGCCTTCGCCACCAGCTCGACAGCCCGCGACTCGCCCGCTCCGATCCACACGTCGCCTTCGACCTCCGCCTCAGGCGAGCGGATCTCCAGCTCGGTACGATCGGCCAAGCTCACGATCTCCTCGGCTCGCTTGCGCAGGAGCATGCCCTCGTCGGTGAGGGTGACACCGCGTGACTCGCGGATGAGGAGTTCGCAGCCCAGCTCGCGCTCGAGCTCGGAGAGCTGGCGCGAAAGGGCGGGCTGTGTGATGTGCAACGACCTTGCCGCACGGGTCACGTTGCCCTCGCGGGCCACGGCAAGAAACGAGCGCAGGGTTCGGAGTTCCATCGTGCCTCCTCATGGTTAGGGCATGGCAGGATGCGAGCGCATCCTGACTAACGATGCACAGATTTTATCACATACCATTTCTAATAGGCATTTGTTATCGATAGCCCATCGGCATAAGGTGAATATCAACAACCAACCGAGGAGGAAGACCATGGCCACCACAGATGCCTGCCTTGCCGATGCCGGCTGCACCGATGAGCTCGCCCAGCGTTTCCACGAGCTGGAGGAACGCGGAGACGTAGAGGCCTGTCTCAGACTGCTGCGCTGTCACCGCTGCCAGCTCGTGCAGGCCATGCACGAGGCACAGCGTCCCATCGACGTGTGTGACTGGCTCATCCGTGACCTCGAGACGCGCAGCGTTGCCTAACGCAGCAAAGGAGACTGTCATGAACAGCATCACGAACCAGCACTTCACGGGCGAGCGAGCCCTGTTCAAAGCTCAGAGCCAGATGATCGACGGTTGCATCTTCGACGATGGCGAGTCGCCCCTCAAGGAGTCCCACGACATCAATGTCACCAACACCGTCTTTGGCTGGCGCTACCCGCTTTGGTACAGCGACCACGTGCGGGTGAGCGACAGCACCTTCCTCGCGGACGTGCGCGCCGGCCTTTGGTACGCAAACGACGTCGAGCTGCGCGACTGCTCCTACGCAGGGCCCAAGGGCATCCGCAAATGCCACAACGTGCGTATCGAGCGCGTCAATTTCACCAATGCCGAGGAGACCCTCTGGTGGAATGACGACGTCGAGCTCGTGGACGTGGTGGCCAAGGGCGACTACCTCCTGCAGGGCTCGCGCAACGTTCGCGTGCGCAACCTGCAGCTCGACGGCAAGTACAGCTTCGACGGCTGCGAGAACGTGGTCGTGGAGGACTCTCGCCTCATCACCAAGGACGCCTTCTGGAACTGCGAGAACGTCACGGTGCGCAACTCCTTCATCGTGGCGGAATACGTGGGCTGGAACTCGCGCAACCTCACCTTCGAGAACTGCACGATCCAGAGCCTGCAGGGCTTCTGCTACATCGACCACCTCACGATGCGCAACTGCCGCCTCATCAACACCGACCTCGCCTTCGAGTACTGCTCGGACATCGACATCGAGCTCAGCGCGCCCATCGTGAGCGTGAAGAACCCCTATGACGGCCGCATCGTGGCACCGCGCATCGGCGAGATCATCTTCGACGACCCGGCGGTCGACCCCACGAAGACGACCATCACCGAGACCGAGAAGAATCCCTGCCCCTGCATCTGCCGGGTGGCATAGCCAGCGCAACCAGCGCGACAGCAAAAGAGGCGGTGGGCCGTTTGGTCCGCCGCCTCTTCAGTGACGTCTCGTGCCTCCGAGCCTACGCCGTCACGTAGGCGGCTCCGTCGCCCCACTGCCAGCTGCCAGGCTGCCCTGCAGCCGCGGCCGCGAGCTCGAAGTGCAGCTTCGCGATGCCGAGGTCGGTCTCCTCGAGCTTGAGCTTGTGCGTCCTGAGCGTGGCCGTGAGCGTCGTGCCGTCCCACGTGAAGGTCACGGGCTGGCCGTTGACGGCGGAGGGGCCCGCGATGACCGCATCGATGCCCGCGCGAATCCAGGCAGGTGCCTCGTCGTAGCTTGCGATACCCTCGAGGTAGGAGCTGGGCTTGCGGTCACGGCTGCGGATGCCCGCGCGGATGGTGCGCTGCTTGAGCGGTTGCTTGGCGGGCGCGTAGCCAAACGGGATCACGTCGTGGAGCACCTCGCCCTCCCCCACCTCGGCGACCACCGTCTTGCGGTCGAAGGTGCCGGCAACCCAGCAGGTGCCCAGGCCCAAAGCCGTCGCCGAAAGCACCACGCGCTCCCCAAAGTAGCCGGCGCGCTCCTTGCCGACGGGTGTGTCCTCACCCACGAAAGCGAGGTAACAGGGTGCCTCACCTGCGAACATCTTCTTGCTGAGGTCGAGCCTGCCCTCGCCCGGACCAAAGAGCTGCAGGTGCAGCCCGCTCTCGGCATTGGCGCGCTCGACCTCGGAGCGCAGCAGGTCGAGCTTCTCCGCCTCGACCTCACGCGTGTCAAACGCCCTGCAGGAGAAACGCTTGGGCAGTGCCTCGGTGATGTTCATGGGAGCCCCTTTCGGCCCGATTCGTGTGAGGCCTGTGCCACCCGCCGTATGAGCGCCCGCGCGGAGTGGGCTACAATCCAGGCATGGCTGAATTCTATTACATGTACGTGGTCGCATGCGCGGATGGCTCGCTGTACACGGGCTATGCGACCGATGTGGAGCGCCGCGTCAGCGAGCATAACGGGTCGCCGCGCGGCGCCCGCTACACGCGGGCCCGAAGGCCCGTCACGCTCGTCGCAACTGCGCGGTTCACGAGTCGCCACGAGGCCATGGCGGCCGAGTTCCACTTCAAACGGCTTGCGCGCGCAGAGAAGGACGCGCTGCTCGCACGGGCCGCTGAACAGCCGTTGGAAGACGTCCTTGCCAAACGCTTCGATTTGCGCGCGCACGATGACCCGAGTCAGACGGATTCTGTGGGCGACCCGAATACCGTAAGCTAACGCCCAAACTTTCGCAGGGCCCGCCGCGCCCTAATCCTGCGTGACCTCGATGGCAGAACCGTCCGTCGTGATGGTGACGGTGCCCTTGCGCGTGAGGTAGTAGTCCACCTTGGCGTCTTCGAGCAGGTCAATCGTCTTGTCGTCCTCCTTCTCGTCCTTGGACGACGTGATGATCGCATAGCCGGGCGCGCATGCCTCGACGAAGTCGTCGAGGTTCTTCTCGTAGGCACCATGATGTGGCATCTTGAGCACGTCGCACGTAAGGGTCTCACCGCTTGCCAGCAGCTCCTCCATGCGGCCGCGCTCGACGTCCCCCGCAAGCAGGAAGGCGACGTTTCCGCAGGTAACCCGCGCGATGAGGGAGGAATCGTTGGACGTGTCGTCCTCGCCGTAGTCCGTCTTCTCGGGCGCGATGAGGTGCACCTTCATCGCGCCGAGCGTGAGGTCGAGCGTCGAGCCCACGGCCAGCTCGGTCGCCGCGAGGCCCTGTGCCGCCATCGCAGCCTCGTAGGCATCCACCTCGTCGGACTCCTTCGATTGGTAGGTTACGTAGACGCTGCCCACCGAAAGGTTATTGAGCACGTCAGCCGCACCGCCCACGTGGTCTTGGTCGAAGTGCGTGATGACGAGCGCGTCGATGCCGCTGATTCCCAGCGCTCCGAGGGCCTCGACCAGCTCCTTGCCCGTGTCGGCCGCGCCCGTGTCGACCATGAGGCACGCGTTGCCCGACTGCAAGACCATCGCGTCCGCCTTGCCCACGTCAAAGAACGTGGCCGTCAGGGAAGCGCCCTCCCCTTCGTCCGGCTCTGGCTCAGCAGGCGTCACGCTGCGCGTCGCGGGGGCAGTGTCGCCAGATTCGCCGGTGACGGGCTCGTCATCCTCCACGATTCCGCAGGCAGACAGCGAATATGACAGGGTCCCCACACCAACGAAACGCAGAAAGTCTCGTCTCGACATCGCACGCGGATAGAGAAAGCGTCCCATCATCTGCCCCGTTTCTGTTGCGTTTTTCGTCAGTTAGTCTACCCAGCAGGGCTGAAAGGCCCCTTACGTGCGGCCACCAAACCCGTAGACGGTAGGTTGGCCAACCCTTTGGTCAACAGGGAGAGACGTGCCAGAGGTAGCGACGGGACGCATTCCCACACCAAAACGGAGGCAAACATAGTTAAATGATGTATCTTTGTTCACTCAAAATGCACATCTGTGTAAACCGAAATGAGCCGTATACATTTAACCGCTATGCTGTCACGCGGTATAAGTTCTCACAGAGAGGGGAATTACCGTGAACCCGCTTCTTTCTAACCAACCAAAGGCCTTGTTGGCCCTCGCAGACGGCGTAGTCTTCGAGGGTCTTTCTGTGGGCGCCGCAGGCGAGACCACGGGCGAGCTCGTCCGCCAGGACGGCGCTTCCGGCTACCAGGAGGCCATCTCCAGCCCCGACGCCGAGGACAAGGTGCTCGTCTTCACCTACCCGCAGATCGGCAACTACGGCGTCAATCCCGACGACCAGGTGCTCGATCGCCCCGTGCTCGCGGGCGTCGTCATGCGTGACCTCTGCTACACGCCCTCGAGCTTCCGCCTGACGGGCGATTTGCCCTCCTACCTGCGCAAGAACGGCATCGTGGGCATCGAGGGCGTCGACACGCGCGCCCTTGCCATGCACCTGCGCGACGCCGGCCCCCTTGCCGCCATCATCTCGACGGTCGACCTTGACCCCGCCTCGCTCGCCCGCCGCGCGCAGGCGCTCAACGCCACGACCGAAGGGAGGGAGATCTAGATGCCCAAGCGCACTGACCTCAAGAAGATCATGATCATCGGCTCTGGCCCCATCGTCATCGGCCAGGCCTGCGAGTTCGACTATTCCGGCACCCAGGCCTGCAAGGCCCTCAAGGCCCTCGGCTACGAGATCGTGCTCGTCAACTCCAACCCGGCCACCATCATGACCGACACGAGCGTGGCCGACCGCACCTACGTCGAGCCCCTCACCAACGAGTCCATCGCCGCCGTCATCGAGAAGGAGCGCCCCGACGCGCTGCTCCCCAACATGGGCGGCCAGACCGGCCTCAACTGCGCCGTGGCGCTCGGCAAGGCCGGCATCCTCGAGAAGTACGGCGTTGAGGTCATCGGCTGCGACGTCGAGGCCATCCAGGTGGGCGAGGACCGCGAGAAGTTCGCCAAGGCCATGGCCGAGATCGGCCTCGAGTGCTGCCCCGGCGACTTCGCCTACTCGCTCGAGGACGCCGAGCGCATCGCCGACACCATGTCCTTCCCGCTGATCTGCCGCCCGAGCTACACCCTGGGCGGTGCCGGCGGCGGCGTGGCCTACGACCGCAGGGAGCTCCGCGAGCTCGTGGCGCAGGGCCTCGAGCTCTCCGCCAACGGCGAGGTGCTCATCGAGAAGTCCGTCCTCGGCTGGAAGGAGATCGAGTACGAGGTCATGCGCGACGCCACAGGCAAGGGCATCGCCATCTGCTCGATCGAGAACTTCGACCCCATGGGCGTGCACACGGGCGACTCCATCGCCATCGCGCCTGCCCAGAGCCTCACGCAGCCCGAGCTCGACAAGCTCCGCGAGTACTCGCTGCGCATCATCGACAAGGTCGGCGTCTCCTGCGGCGGCTCCAACATCCAGTTTGCCGTGAACCCCGAGGACGGCCACGTCATCGTCATCGAGATGAACCCGCGCGTTAGCCGCAGCTCCGCCCTCGCCTCCAAGGCCACGGGCTTCCCCATCGCCAAGGTCTCCGCACAGCTCGCCGTGGGCCTCACCCTCGACGAGGTGCAGAACGAGATCACCCAGGCCGATTCCTACGCGCACGACCCCTCCGTGGACTACTGCGTCGTCAAGGCCCCGCGCTTCGCCTTCGAGAAGTTCCCCGGCACCTCCGACACGCTCACTACGCGCATGAAGGCCGTCGGCGAGGTCATGGCGCTCGGCCGCACCTTCGAGGAGAGCTTCCAGAAGGCCATGCGCTCGCTGGAGAACGGCGAGGTCATGTTCGGCGCCGACCACCCCAAGCTCTTCGACGAGGAGCACTTCCGCGAGGGCGTCTCCGTGCCCACGCCTGAGCGCATCTACTACGTGGTCGAGGCCCTCCGCCGCGACTGGACCATCGAGCGCCTCTACAACCTCACGGGCATCGACCCCTGGTTCCTGAACCGCCTGAAGGACATCGTGGCCGTGGAGCGCTGGCTCTCCAACCACCGCCTGGACGACATGGACGCCGCCCAGATGCTCGCCGTGAAGCAGATGGGCTTCTGCGACGCTCAGATCGCGCACTTCGTGGGCGCCACCGAGACCGAGGTCCGCGCCACGCGCAAGGCCTTCCGCGTCACGCCCGAGGTCAAGACCGTCGACACCTGCTCCGGTGCCCACGCGGCCCACGCCGAGTACCACTACAAGGCCTACGAGGCCCGTCCCGTGCTGGGCGCCAACCTCGTGACCTGCGACGAGCGCGTCGCCACCGACAAGCCGCGCGTCATGATCCTCTCCGCCGGCCCCAACCGCATCGGCCAGGGCATCGAGTTCGACTACTGCTGCGTGCACGCCGCCTACGCCCTGCACGCCGCCGGCTTCGAGTCGGTCATGGTCAACTGCAACCCCGAGACCGTCTCCACCGACTATGACACCTCCGACAAGCTCTACTTCGAGCCGCTGACCTTCGAGGACGTCATGGACATCGTGGACATCGAGCGCCCGGTGGGCGTCATCTGCTCGCTCGGTGGCCAGACCCCCATCAACCTCGCCGCGCGCCTCGCGGCGGCGGGCGTGCCCATCATGGGCACCCAGCCCGAGGCCATCGACCTCGCCGAGGACCGCGACCGCTTCGCTGCTCTCCTCGACCAGCTGAAGATCGCCTACCCCGCGAGCGGCGTCGCCGAGACCTACGCGCAGGCGGCCGAGGTCGCCGAGCGCATCGGCTACCCGCTGCTCGTGCGCCCCAGCTACGTGCTCGGCGGCCGCGGCATGGCCATCGTCAACTCCCACAAGCAGCTCCGCAGCTACCTCGCCGAGGCCACCCGCGCCTCGCAGGACCACCCCGTCTACCTCGACTCCTTCCTGCAGGACGCCGTCGAGCTCGACGTTGACGGCGTGGCCGACGGCGAGCAGTGCTACGTGGGCGCCGTGCTCGAGCAGATCGAGGAGGCCGGCATCCACTCCGGCGACTCCGCCTGCTGCTGCCCGCCCTACTCCCTGGCCCAGGCCATGCTCGACGAGGTCCTCGAGACCACGCGCAGGCTCGTGCTCGCCGTGGGCGTCGTGGGCGCCTTCAACGTGCAGTACGCCGTGCACAACGGCACCCTCTACTGCATCGAGCTGAACCCGCGCGCAAGCCGCACCGTGCCCTTCTCGAGCAAGGCGACCGGCGTGCCCCTGGCGGCCATCGCGGCGCGCGTCATGAGCGGCGAGAAGCTCGCCGACCTCGACCTGCCCGCTGAGATGGGCGGCGATAACGACCACTTCGCCTGCAAGGAGGCCGTGCTCCCCTTCGACCGCTTCCCCGGCGCCAGTACCGTGCTCGGCCCCGAGATGAAGTCCACGGGCGAGGTCATGGGCATCGCCAAGAACTTCCCCTCCGCCTACGCCAAGACCCAGCTGGCCATCAGCTACGGCCTGCCCACCGATCCGAGCCAGGGCAAGGTGTTCGTGTCCGTGCGCGACGCTGACAAGCGTGCCGTGGCGGGCCTCGCGCGCGAGCTCACCCTCATGGGCTACAAGCTCGCCGGCACCACGGGCACCGCGAAGGCCCTCGAGGCCGCGGGCATCCCCTGCCAGGCGGTCCGCCGTGCCTCCGAGATGAAGCCCAACGTGGCCACGATGGTCGCGAGCGGCGAGATCTGCCTCATCATCAACACGCCGGGCGGTGCCGAGCAGGGCGAGTCCATGCGTGCCGACTACTACGAGCTGCGCAGGCTGGCCGTGCACCATCGCGTGACCAACTGCACCACGCTCTCGCAGGCACAGGCGATGGTCGAGGCCATCGAGCAGGCCCGCATGGGGAGCCTCGGCGTCGTGGCGCTGCAGGACCTGTAAGGCTCAAACCTACATAGGCCATTACGTGGGCCTCTGACGCGGAAAGCGTCGGAGGCCCACGGCGTTTTGCCGGGCCCTGGAGGGGCAACACCGTGGGCGCATACCTGCGGCGCCGTGCGCTCGCGACTTCGCAAACGGGAAATCGCGGGCACCCAGCCACCCTTGTTGTAAGCTCATACACATGCCCGACCAACGCACGCTTACCGCATAGGAGCCGACCATGAGCACCTGGACCCTCGACCACTTCGCGCGTCTCATCGACCACACCAACCTGCATGCCGATGCGACGGAAGCCGACATGCGCACGCTCTGCGACGAGGCCAAGCACCACCACTTCAAGATGGTGGCCATCAACCAGGTGCAGGCGCGCTTCTGCGCGCAGGAGCTCGCGGGCACCGACATCGACACGGGTGCGGCCATCGCCTTCCCCCTGGGCCAGACCTCCATCGTCGCAAAGGTCTTCGAGACGCGCGATGCGCTGGCCAACGGTGCCAACGAGATCGATTACGTGGTCAACGTCACGCGCGTCAAGATGCACGACTGGGATTACGTGGCCGACGAGATGCGTCAGATCGTGGCCGTCTGCGACGAGGCCGGCGTGCCTTCCAAGGTCATCTTCGAGAATTGCTACCTCACTGACGACGAGAAGATCCGCCTGTGCGAGATTGCCCGCGCAGTGCGCCCGACCTTCGTGAAGACCTCGACGGGCTTTGGCACGGGCGGTGCCACGGTGCACGACGTCGCGCTCATGAAGGAGCACGTGGGCGATGAGGTGCAGGTCAAAGCAGCGGGCGGCATCCGCGATGCGGACGCCTTCCTCGCCATGGTGCGCGCAGGAGCACGCCGCATCGGCACTTCGTCAGGAGTCGCCATCATCCAAGAGCTCGCACGGCGCATGGAGGCAGAGGGCATCACGTCCTGGGAGCTCTAGGCAGCAGACTCATCCACTTCGAAATCCACCCTCTCGAGATTTGGCACATTGATCTGGATGAGGGCCTCGGCCTCGGTCTTCTCCCCCACGCTGAGCTCCTCTTCCGTCACGACCGTGGCGATGACATGCTGCTCAAGGGTATCCGTCTCGATGTTGTAGGAGTCTTCTGAACCGATGCTGTAGTTCACGAACCCAGGGCACGCCACCTTGAGCTCAAGGGTTGTCGCCTCGGTCTGGTACTGATCGAACACCTCGAAGACCGTGCCGTTCTCGGCCAACGTGCTCTTCACGACGTTCGCCGAGATGAAGACGCAGGGAATGACGAAGATGCCCGTCGCGATGACGATGTTGCGGCGCATCACGCGGGAGGTGAGCTTTACCCTCCGCTCCTCTTCCTCGGTCACCACGCCGTCATCGTTGAGGTCGGCATGCAGGGGAACGCGCAGCATCAGGAAGACGAACTCTGCGCCGAGCGCGATGAACACCACGTTGATGAGGAACTCGTAGAATGCCGAGGCGGCAAAGATGGCGTTGCGCAGCGCGAGGCCGTAACCCGTCGAACAGAGCGGCGGCATGAGTGCCGTGGCGACGGCAACGCCCGAAAGCAGGATTGCCGGTTCCTGCTGACGCGACATGCCCAGACCGCCGGCAAAACCGCCCACAAGCGCGATGGTCAGGTCCCAGATGGTGGGCGTGGAGTTGCTCACGAGGGCTTCCGTCTGGCCGGAGAGCGGCGAGATGAGGAAGTAGATCGTGGACGTCACGAGGCAGACCACGATCTGCGCGAACAGGCCCGAGGCCGACTGGCGCAGTATCTTCACGTCCACCGACGCCACGCCATACGCCAGTCCTAGGACCGAGCCCATGAGCGGGCAGATGAGCATGGCGCCGACCACGGCCTCCGTGGAATCGACGTTGAGGCCGATGGACGCGATGAGCATCGCGGCCATGAGCTCGAACATGTGGATGCCGTCGATGCGCGCGCCGGCGATGATGCGCTTGCGCATGCCCTCGTAGCTCGCGCGGCCTTCGCGCAGGTTGAAGTACCCGCGAATCCTGTGCTGGAATGAATTGCGACTCATGCTCAGTCCCCCTCAGAGCGGCATGCACCTGCCTAGAGATTAGCATCCCACCCCCTGTGGGGCGCAGACGATTGGGCAGGCGAGCCCGCAGCCGCGCGCGTTCCCACGAAATGCGGCCCTGTTCCCAAGGCCGTTCCGACCTTTCCGGAGCTTACTTGCCACTCTGTTGAGGACCTCCATACTCTCGATACCCGTGAGTTGCAGAGCTACCACATTTCCCAGGAAGACATCGATACCTATGAACGCGAGGTTATTCCCTACTGGGCAGGCAAGACCCAGCGCGAACGCATTTTCAACCATGTTTCCAAAGAATGGGAAGAAGCATACCATGCAGGTGTCTTCACTGAGTTCATGGAACAGCGTGCGGCAGGTCATACTGCTATGGACGGAAAGATGTACCACGAAGGCCTTCTGGACGTGAAGGCACGCATAGAACAGCGCATAAAGGCGCTGGATTATATCAATGACCCGGAGGCTACTGACAAGCAGCAGGAACTGGAGGCAATGGCCATCTCGTGTGATGCTGCGATACTGTTTGCAGAGCGTCATGCAGAAC
>CACYAX010000008.1 GCA_902772435.1 uncultured Coriobacteriaceae bacterium
GGCGGAGACCATGCACAAGGCGAACGGCGTGGGACTTGCCGCGCCGCAGGTCGGATTGCTGCGCAGAGTGGCGGTCGTCGATATCGGAGAGGGCGTGATAGAGCTCCTCGCCGTCCGTGAAGTACATGCCGCGCACCCAGTAGCGGCCGCGCGTGAGGCTACCGCCGTTTATGCGCACGTAGGAGCGCCAGGCGCCGGGAAACTCACGCACCGAGAACTGCTCGATCTGGTCGAAGGCGTAGGTGTCGGTGCGCCCATAGCTCGTGAAGCTCACGTGGTCGTCTGCCAGCGTGACCTGGGACGGATACGCGTGGCTCACGAAGGTGTTGAACACCGTGTAGACGCCTACCGCAGCCACGAGAACCATGAGTCCTACGGGCTGGCCGAAGGCAGGCGAGGCAAGCACGAGGGCGGCTACGGCAATGAAGGCGCTGAAGATGCCTGTGAAGGTGGTGTTCACGAAGTAACGCTGGGCGTCGTGCGTGTACGTCTTCTCCACGGTCATCTCCTTAGTGCTCGAATTGCGGGCCGTACGTGTGGGACCCCTCTCGCGAGGGGTCCCAAGTGGTTGTTACTCGGCTGCGTGGAGCTCTGCAGCTTCCTTCATGATGCGCATGCGGTTCCAGATGGCAAGCGCGACGGCGCCGGCGGCGGGCACGACGAGGCCGATGCCGTTGCCGAGCTGGCCGAGGCGGACGATGATCCAGGACAGCGGGTTAGCACCGTCGCAGATGGACGAGATGGAGGCAGCGCCGCCCATGTCGAAGCCCACCTGAGCTGCGGCGGAGGTGATGTAGGGAGCGAGGTCGGTGGCGATGTAGAGGCCCACGGCGATGATGATGATGCCGATGAGCAGGCCACGGAAGCCGTTCTCCTCAACGATCGGGGTGATGAGGACGAACATGTAGGGGATGACGGCGAGGTCAACCAGCGGCACGACCTTGTTGCCCGGCAGGATGAAGGCCAAGAACACGGTGACCGGCACGAGGATGAGCGAGAGGGTCAGCGTGACGGGATGGCCGGTGCCGACGGCGGAGTCGAGGCCGATGTAGATCTTGCCACGGTTCTGGAAGTGCTTCTGGATGAAGGTCTGGGCAGCATCAGAGATGGGGAGCAGGCCCTCCATGAGCAGGGCGGCCATCTTGGGGATGAGCACCATGACGGCACCCATGGAGACGCCGAGCGTGAGGAAGCTGGGGTTCTCGCCAGGCAGGAAGCCATAGCCGGCGAGGATGCCGATGATGATGCCGATGGCGGTGCCGAGGAGCACGGGGTCACCAAAGACGCCGAACTTCTGCTGCATCGTGCGGACGTTGATGTTGATGTCACGCACGCCAGGGATCATGTCGATGAGCTTGTTGAACGCCATGGCGATGGGGGCGTAGGCACCAGAGAAGCCGTGGGGAATCGAGACGCCCGGCAGACCGAGCGACTTTTCGACCTGGTCGGCGGTGATGTCGCCGAGGACGAGGACGACGACCTCGTTGATGATGGCGGCAGCGATGCCGAACGCGACGCTGTTGGTGACGATGGCGACAAGGGAGCCGGTGAAGGCGAAGTGCCAGTAGTTCCAGATGTCAACGTCAGCGGTTTGGGTGGTGTTCGTGAGCAGCATGAGCACGTTCACGAGCAGGCCAAGCGGGATGATGATGGTGCCCACGACGGAGCCCATGGCGATTGCAGAAGCCGCGGGCCAGCCCACGTCCATGACGGATAGCTGCAGGCCGAAGCGGTTGACCATGGCGGTGACGCCGGTGGCAAGGTCGGTGCCCATGAGCTGGTTGATGACGAGGTTGAGGCCAATAAAACCGATACCGACGGTAAGGCCTGCCTTCAGGCTCTTACCAAAGCCTGCACCAAAGCAGACACCGATGATGGTGAGTACGATCGGCATGACAACCGATACTCCGAGGCTGGAAACGCCGCCAAAGAAGACAACTATTGCGTCCATGCTCTCTCCTTCCCTTCCTTCCGCGAATCCGGAGCGGATTCGCTTTCACACGGGCCCTCCCTTATGGGTCCGCTGGTTACCATTATTGCGCAACTCAACAACCCTGCGCTTTAGCAGAATGCTCAATGTCAGATTACTTGGCAGACGGGTCCTGGATGTGGCCTAGCGCAGCCGTGCGCTCCCGCCACTCGGAAGAATCTGCCAGCGCTTGCCGTTACTGCTTCGCCATGAAGTCGAGGACTGCCTTCTCGGCTGCCGGACGGCCGATGCCCGTGAGGAACGGGATGCCGGAGATGAACGCGCACTCGATGCCCTCAGGCTTGACGGTCGTGGCGATGACGAGGTCAGCAGAGGCGGACTTGGGCACGGCCTCAGCGATGGAGCACTGGGTGATGGTGAACTGGCCACGATAGCCGTTATCGTCAAGCAGGTCCCTGATCTTGGCCGCGACAGCCGTAGACGTGGCGATGCCGGAGCCACACGCAAGAACGATCTGAACCATGGTTACCTCCAAAACCTTATCTCTCATGTCGCCATCTCGGCGACTTTCCTCCATTTTAGGAGCTTGCAGAGGGGGTCGCACCTTCGTAATGGGCGTGCGGTAGGTGCGCCTACTCGCCCATCACGATGACGCGGGCGCGACGCGTGCGCTCGCGGGTACGGTCGAAGTCGACGAGGAACACGCTCGCCAGGCCGTTGGTCTGGAGCTTGCCGTCGCCCACCTCGAGCTGCACGCTCGAACCGATCAGCGTGGAGCGCAGGTGCGCGTCGCCGTTCCAGAGCAGGGTGCGGTCGCCGCCAGGCAGGTACGCGTCGGCGTCGGGCCACGACTCAACCTCTTCGAAGTGCTTGAGACCCGGGTAGCGGAACGTGGACCAGTCGTGCTGCTCGGGGAAGATGGCCTCGAGGCCGTCGCTCAGGTCGGCCTGCAGGAAGGTGTCGCCCGCGGGCGTGTAGTCGTGGTCGAACTCCTCGATGAAGAGCGCGCAGGTGGTGTGACAGGAGATGACGGTGGCAACGCCCTCCTTGATGCCGCTCTCGGCCACGATGTCCGCGATCTGCTTGGTGATGTCCTTGTAGTCAGGCTTGCCGGCTACGGTCTGGACCTTGAGCTCGCCCTTGTAGACTGCCATTTCGATCTCCTCCCTCAAACTACTTGGCGATGTCGGCGCGCACGCGATCGAGCGCGGCGAACATCTCTTCGAGCACCGCAAACGGGTCGTCAGCGGCGACGATGCCCGAGGTACCACCCGTGGCGTCGCCGCCATAGAAGATGGCGTCGTAGACGTCCTGGCCCGTAGAGATGCCAGCTGCCTGGAGCACGAAGGTCTCGGGCGAGACGTCCTTGACAGCCTTGGTGGAGGCGCGGATGTAATCTTCGCCCGCAATCTGGCCGGTGCCGATGAGGCTGTTGAGCTCGCAGGTCATGATGTCGGGATGCAGCTCGGCAATAGCCGCGGCCTCCTCGACGGAGTCAGCGCAGACGCAGGTGAGAATGCCCAGCTCACGGGCGCGGACGATGCACTTGGCAAGCTCGCCCACCGTGAGGGGGTTCTCGGCGTGGTTGAGGAAGGTCGCCTTGACGCCGGCAGCCGCGAGGGCCTCGGGCAGGATATGGCCCATGCCGCGGCCAGGCTTGAGGCTCTCCATGGCCTGCGCACACGGAAGCAGGTTGGGGCAGTTCTCGACGACCCACGGAAGGTCGATCAGCTGGGCCGTGAACAGGCACTCGAAGCCGTACTTGCCAGCCAGCTCGTCAGTCTTCTTCGCGAGCTTGCGGAGCTCCTCCCCATACAGATATGACTTGGGGTTGACCACAAAGAACGGACGATGCAGAACCGCTTTCTCCATTGTCTGCCTCCTCAACTGGTACAGATATTCGTGTACATGTTGCTTTGCAGTATATTCCTGTTCATATTACTTATCCAGTAAAATCTATACAAGTTGTCATTCCAGGTCTCTGAACGGCTAATTTGCTCATGAGCGGCACAATTTTGCCCGCAAGCGACACCGGGCTACGTGCGGGCAATGAACATCATGGACATGTGGCAGCACATCACGCAGGGTTCCCCTCCGGAGTGCGTCCCGCCGTCTACGCCTCCATCAGGCGGAGGATCTCGGCGTCGGAGGTCTCGGTGCCGACGCCCATGAGATACGTGACGCCGTTCACGAACGGGCAGTGCACCTCATTCGGTGAGATGGCCGTGGCGACGATGAAATCGTAGTTGCGCGACTCTTCCACGGCTTCGGAGAGGGGGACCTGGTCAATCTCGTAGCGGCCCTCGTATCCGTGGGCGATGAGGAGCGCCTCGACCTTCTTGCGCGCAACCATCGAGGTAACGGCCCCACTCCCGCAGGAAATGAGGATGCGTTTCTTACCGACCGACATGTGCTCCTCCCATCCCGTCCTCTGGCGCCGGCCCCCTCGGGGAGCCTCGCGCACACAGCATACGCTCTGAGTATAGGAGCTGGGAAAAGCCTCTGGAATCGTTGGCTGCGCGTTATTCTCGCAACGGTTCGAGATGCGGCACGACAGGCGAAAGCCACGCAGCATTCCGCCCCACGAGCTTGCCTGAATACCGCCTTAGTCGGAGACGCGCTGCGTGACCTCACCGACAACCGCCTGCCCCGCCGTCAGCCACGAAAGGCTCCACTCGAAGGGCGTTCGGTCCTCGAAGCTGATGGTCTGCTCGAGCACGAGAAGCGGTGCGGATTCGTCGCAGTGCAGGTAGGCGCCGTGCTCCGTGCCCGCCGCACGGGCGGTATAGCGCACCTTCGCGTGCGCGGGATGCTTCCCCGAACAGCGCTCGACGACCTCGAACTGGCCTTCCTTCGTATAGTCGGCGTTCTCGATGCCTGGGCAGCGGTCGACGGAAATCCAGCTCTCGATGCACATGATGGGCTCGCCGCCCACGCTGCGCACGCGGCGCATGAAGAGCATGGGGGTGCCGGGGGCCTCCTTCAGCTCGTATGCTACGTCTGTCGGTGCGGGAAGCATCTCCTGGTCGAGCACCTCGGTCACGAAAGACTTGCCCTGCTTGCGCAGCGACTCGGCAAACGAAATAGGCCTGTCGCCTGCGGGATGCGAGATGCCGCCCTCGGCCACAAAGGTGCCACGACCATGCGACTGGACGAGGAGCCCCTCGTCTACCAGAGACTTTATGGCATGGCGCACCGTACCGCGCGAGAGGCCGAACCTGTCCATGAGCTCGTGTTCCGAGGGAATCTTGCTGCCCGCGGCCCACGCGCGCGAGTAGACCTTCTCGCGCATGAGATCGGAGAGCTGGGAGTGAAGCGTTGACGAGGCGGACTTGCCGAGCTTGCTACGACTTATCCGTTTGGTCTGCGTGTCCGACTCCTGGTAGGGCGTCGGAACGCTGCCACTTTGGGCCTTCGTCTGGCCATCTGTGTTGATGGAGCGCATGGAATGCCTCCTGTGGGTTTGCATTGAGTTTGTACAGCAAACAAGTTGTGGACAACCTAATAAGAAGTATACCTATTTACTTGGTTCTGTCATGTTCAGATGGAATAGTACGGCGCTCAAACCCAATTTGCAGCCGCTCTCGGAGCATTTTCAGAAAATGGTTATCACACCATCGCAATTCCACCACATTATGGGTCGAATCGCGTTGTTCGCTGCACCTGAAAAGATGTCTTGATGGCGAGCCGGCGCGCGCATCACGAACAGTTTTCATCTGCTATACTCATCCATGCGTCCCCATCGTCTAGCGGCCTAGGACATTGCCCTTTCAAGGCAGTAACACGGGTTCGAGTCCCGTTGGGGGCACCATGATCAATCAAGCTTCCTATCTCTGGGAAGCTTTTTTGTTAGCTAAACACCCCAGGGACTCGAACCCCGTTAGGGGCGGGACATGCCCTCTGGCATGTCCCGGGCGGAGCGCCGCAGGCGCGGAGCCGTCGAGCGTCGCGCGCAGCGCGGCGCGGCGAGTCCCGTTGGGGGCACCATGATCAATCAAGCTTCCTATCTCTAGGGAGCTTTTTTTGTTAGGCCAACGTTCCAGGGACTCGGCCGTGAACATGGGACGTAAGCTTGTTCACGCTCGTCCCCCGTTCTATGAAGAGCCGGGGGACAAATCATTTGGCTCGCGCATGGCTCCCCTTGGCTCCTTTGGCCCCCCCAGCTCCGAGAGGCAACTCGGGACGCAAGTGCTTCTTATGCGTTGTTTTATTGGTATAACCCAAGTAGCTCGCCGCGTTTTCGCAGGATTTGGGCGCTTGATACTCGGCGGTACGCAAAAAATTGACGCATAAGAAGCACTTGCGTCCAGGCGGCGTCTCGCGTGAGGGCAAACGGGGCCTCCTCGAGCTAATGGAGCGGCGTGAACAAGCCTCCACCCCCGCTCACGCTCCCGGGAGGACGCACCTTGCACTCGCCGTACGCGCACGTTGGGCCGTTCGCGCCGCGTTCTCCCCACCTGCTCCGATACACTGGTTACAGCTGCGCACGTAAGGCCCGCGCAGCCTCGCAGCGGTCAGGCGGCACGCCGAGACAGGAGCTTCCATGAACTGCCCCCATTGCGGCCACACCCTCATCGACGAGGCAGCCTTCTGCCCCTGGTGCGATCGGCCCCTCCTCGACGCCCCCACCTATGACGACTACGTCTACGAGGCCTTCATCAGCTACCGCCACCTGCCGCACGACCACCAGGTCGCCGTCCGCCTGCAGCGCTCCCTCGAGGGCTTCCGCATCCCGAAGGCCCTACGCAAGGACCCTGCCAAGAAGCGCCTCGGCAAGCTCTTCCGCGACGAGGACGAGTTGCCCATAGCCAGCTCGCTTCCCAACCAGATCGATGAGGCCCTCAGGCGTTCGTCCATCCTCATCGTGATCAGCAGCCCGCAGATGCGCGAGAGCCAGTGGGTGCAACGCGAGATTGAGACCTTCGCCGCGTACCACGGACGCAGCCGCATCCGCATCGCTCTCATCGAGGGCGAGCCCGACGAGAGCTTCCCCGAGCTGCTGTTGACCAAGACCGTTGTCGGGGCCGATGGAAGCCTGTCAGAGGTGGAAGAGGAGCCCCTCGCCGCCGACTTCCGCGACCTCTCGCGCAAGCATTTCGACACCGAGCGGTTGCGCCTCGTGGCCTCCATTCTCGGCTGCGGCTACGACGACCTGCGTCAGCGCATGCGCGCCCGTCGCCAGCGCGTCGCCCTCGCTGCGGCGGCGGTCGTATCGGCGGTCTCCGTGTCGTTTGGCTCCTTCGCCCTCTGGCAACGCGCCCAGATACGCGAGAACCTCCGTCTGGCACAGATCAACGAATCCGAACTCCTGGCCGAGGAGGCTGAGGAGCTGTACGAACAGGGCGATCGCTACCAGGCTGTGGCAGTGAGCCTCTCCGCGCTGCCCGAAAGCGCCGAATCAACCGACCGTCCCTATGTCCCCGCAGCCCAGATGGCGCTGGAGCACGCCTTGAACATCTACCCCAACAGGCTCGACAACTTCTATTGGACCTGCGACTTCTCCCTGCGCGGCCTAGAGCCGGCGGGCGCGGCCTACGCACCCGACGGCTCCATCGCGGCTCGGGACACCGATGGCGTCATTCGCGTGTTCGACTGCAACGGCTACGAGACCGCCTCGATCGACGCTGAGGTCACCCCGCACGTCGCAGGAGCGGGTACCGCCTACACCTACGCGCCGCGCCTCTGCTTCGCAAACGATGACCTGCTCTGCGCAAGCGTCGGAACCGTCGCGCTCTACGACCTCGAGACGCAGGAAGAGGTGTGGACGCAGGCCTTCGAGGGGAGCACGCCAAGCTCGGCCTTTGCCCTCAACGCCGACAGCTCGCTCTTCACGCTGACCATGCCCGGCAAGGAGGCCAACACCAGGCGCACAGTCGTTGCGCGCGTCGCGGACGGCACAATCGTCGACGAATTCTCCTACGACTGCCCCGACTGGCCGTCAGACAGCCTGAACCTGGAAAACCCCTGCGCCACCTTCTCCGATGACGACTCGAAGCTGGCCGTCGGCATGAGTGGCCGTGCGTTCGTACTCGACCGGGCCACGGGAGGCGTCAGCCAGGTGGAGCTCGCCCAGGACGAGGTCGTCGAGCTGCAGTTCAGGGGCGACGAACTCCTCGCGCTCTCCGAGCAGACGCTTGGTACGGACACGACAGTGCTCGTGCAGCCGGCAGCGGTCCAACGTCTGAGCGCATCACTGGAGGAGCTGTGGTCATACACCACCGAAGAGACGGTCGCAGTCGGTGATGACGGGGTGTACCTCAACTCGCACGCCGGGCTGTACGGGTCGTTCTCGAGCGATGGCACTACCGAAGACCGGGAGTTTGTGCTTCTGCGCAGCGCCATCGTCGCCCTCGATGCGACGACGGGAGAGGAGACCTACCGCTACGAGCCCAAGGAGCCCATCTTGGACTGCCTGCCCGTCGGCAATTCGTACCATATCATCACGACCGCAGGCAGCCTGGTCTTCCACGGCATGAGCGAGTTCGTCTCCACGTGGAACTCCTTCAACGCGAACCTGGGAGCGGCCACGGCCGCCCACTTCCATGTGCATCAAGGTGGCATCTCGCTCGTGCTCTGGAACAGGGAGCCCGACCGGTGCCGTATCTATGACTACGGTGGGATGGGCATTCTCTCGAGCGAGCACTACGCTCTGCAGAGGTACGAAACGACCATGTGGAACATGCCCGTTTGGTCACAGAATGCCCTGCTCACCACCGATGGGATCTGCCTGCTCGACCCAGAGACGCTCGAGACGACGCGCACAGTTGCCCTCGGGGAGCTGCCCGCCCTGTCGCAGGTGGACCATCCGGGCATCTATCGCACGGACAACGGGAGGCTCTACGCCTATGGGTCTACGCAGCAGGGCGACGAAGCAACGAGCTTCATCTACGTCCTCTCCCCCGAAGGCGCCGATCAGGACAGCTCTCTGTCGCTTTCCGGCATAGCGCTCGATGCGGACGACCCCTGCGCCCTCAGGGAATGCGAGACGCCGGACGGCAGGAGCTGCCTCCTTGTACATGACGAGCTCAACGTCCTGCTTCTCGACCTCGCCACGGGAGAGGAGCTTTGCCGCATCTTGTGCGACGAGCCTGTCAACGACTGCTGGTACGCGCGGGGGAAGGTCGTGGTGAGCCATGGATACGCAAGCGCCGAGAGCGCCAGCATAGATTTTCTTCTCAACCGCATGGACTACCTTTCGGGCAACACGGCCGGCATCCACCTCAAGACCTACCGCGCCTCCGACGGCAGCGAGCTCGGGTCGCCTTGGGACGGTGCACGGCCTTGGGGTGGCCTGAGCTCGTGCGTTTCCATCGACGGCTCTGGCACGCGTCTTGCCGTTGCCTGCGCCGACGGTTCGGTGCGCCTCTACGACATCGGACAAGGCAGCCTCCTGTGGGAATCCGCGAAGATCGAGAACGCCTTCCAATGCGTCTATGCCGACAGCGCGTCAGGGAACGTGCTCATGCAGGACAGGGCGGGATACCTCATCCTGCTCTCGGGGGCTGACGGCACGCCCCTCAAGACCTCCTCGCTGACGGTCGAAGGCATCGATTCGATACGGGCTACGCAGGACGCCGGCCTTATCGAGGGACGATACCAGCACCACGACGTCTTTGAGAGCAACGGGCTCATCGTCATATCTCTCGACCAGGAGAGCTTCGGACCCGTGAGCGAGATCCCTCTCGGACTCTTCCGCAATGCGAGCGGGACCCGCGTCGCGCTGCGCGACGAATACCTCAACAAATCGGTCCTGGTGTGCGTCTGCCCCACGCTCGACCAGCTCATCGAGATTGCTGGCGAGACGGCCTCGTACCACGCCATCAACGACTACGAGCGCCTCATCTATCGCGTGAGCGAGTCGTGAACAAGGGACGGAGCGGGGCGTGGCGTGAACAAGGGACGGAGGTTTGTTCACGCGGCACTGACATGAGCCGAACGGCCTGCCATCTTGGCTCCTGCGGCCCTCTCCCCCTGCTCCGAGAAGTAAGCGCGGACGCAAGTGCTTCCCATGCGTTGTTTTATTGGTACAACCCAAGTAGCTCGCCGCGTTTTCGCAGGAATCGGGCGCCCGATACTCGACGATACACAAATAAATGACGCATAAGAAGCGTTCGCATCCAAGCGGCGTCACTCATGAAGGCAAATGCGGCCTTCGCAAGCGCGCGAGACGACGTGAACAGGGGACGGAGGTTTGTTCATGACCGTGTGAACAAACCTCCGTCCCCTGTTCCACGGGCCGCGCACAGCGACAATCCCCGCCGCATCGCGTGCGCCTCGCGCGGCGATGGTTATCCTTGGCGTCAGGCGCAATCGAACAAAGGAGTCTGTCATGAGCTTTCCGAGCACCTTCCTGTGGGGCGGGGCGACGTCGTCAGTGCAATACGAGGGCGGGTTCGACCAAGGCGGGCGCGGCCTGGGACATATGGACTTCATCCCCTGCCTGAGCGAGGAGGACCGCAAGAGGCTGCCCTTCACGTTCAACCAGAGCCTCGAGCGCTTCGAGTACTTCCGCGCGCACGAGAGCGAGTCGAACCTCGCCTACCGCCGCGGCACCGACTTCTATCACCGCTACCAGGAGGACATCGCGCTGTTCGCGGAGATGGGCTTCAAATGCTTCCGCATGAGCGTGTCGTGGCCGCGCATCTTCCCCACGGGCGAGGAGCTCGAGCCCAACCCCGAGGGCATCGCCTTCTATCACAACGTCTTCGATGAGCTGCACAAATATGGCATCGAGCCCGTCGTCACCATGATCCATTACGAGATCCCGCTCAACCTCACGCTCAAGTACAACGGCTGGGAGTCGCGCGAGACCATGGAGGCGTACTGCCGCTACGCACGGACGCTCCTCGACGAATACCGGGACGACGTCACGTACTGGATCACCTTCAACGAGATCAATATGACCACGCACGCGCCGTTCATCGGCGGCGGGCTCTTCGTGGAGAAGACCCGGAAGAAGAACGAGCAGAGCTGCATGTGGCAGGCGCTGCACCACCAGCTCGTCGCCTCCGCGCGGACCGTCGCCTACTGCCACGAGACGGCCCCGCAGTGCAAGATCGGCCTCATGATCAACCGCCAGGAGGTGTACGCCCAGACCTGCAACCCCGAGGACGAGCTGCGCGCGCTCAAGGACGACCAGTTCAACTTCGGCTTCCTCGACGTGGCCGTGCGCGGCAGCTACTCCAGCACCATGCTGTCGTATTTCCGCGAGAACGACATCGACATCACCATGGAGGAGGGCGACGCGCAGACCCTGGCGTCTTCCAGCATCGACTACGTGGCCATCTCCTACTACATGACCTGGGTGGCAAGCGGAGACGTGGAGAAGCAGGAGCCGCTGGGGTGCTTCGTCCGCCACCTACGCAACCCCTACCTGAAGCTGTCCGACTGGAACTGGCCCATCGATCCCGTGGGCCTGCGCATCACGCTCAACCGCATCTACGACCGCTACGAGCTGCCGATCATGGTCGTGGAGAATGGCCTCGGCGCTTACGACAACGTGGTCGAGGAGGACGGGCAGAAGCGCATCCACGACGACTACCGCATCGACTACCTGCGCCAACATATCGAGGAGATCGGACACGCCATCGACGACGGTGTGGAGGTGCTCGGGTATACGCCGTGGGGCTGCATCGACCTGGTGTCCGCTTCGAAGACCGAGATGGACAAGCGCTACGGCTTCATCTACGTGGACGCGGACAACGAGGGCAAGGGCAGCTATGACCGCTACCGCAAGGATAGCTTCTGGTGGTACCAACGGGTCATCGCCTCGAACGGGCAGGACCTCGGGTAGGTTTTGCTTGCGCGTCTTGGAGCGGGGCGGTGGTTTGTTCGACGTCCGTCAATCCCCCCCAGCTCGTCGTACCGCACATTGAGTCAGGGGCGGGCCGTCTGACTCACGAGAACCAGGGGATGAGCCATTTGGCCCATCCCCCTTTGCTCGAAGTGCGCCTCATGGTGTCAATCGAAGGTGGTTTTGGACGCAAGTGCTTCCTGTGCGTCATTCTTTTTCGAATTCCCGAGTATCAGGCTCACATTACCTGCGGAAATGGCCCGCGATACTTGGGATTTGCGGATAAAAAGGCGCATAAGAAGCACTTGCGTCCACGCGGCGTTGTGGATGGACGCAAAAGTGCGCCAAACAGCCCGTCCCCTTGGCCAAACTTGCTTGTCACGGTGAGTCAAACGGCCTGTCCTCTGGCTCTTGACCCCCTTAGCCCGCACGGCTTGGAGCGGGAGACGGAAACGTGGAACAAACCTCCGTCCCTTGTTCCACAATCTCCCCAGCTCGTCGCACCACACATCAAAAGTAGCGTCAATCCCCCACTATGCGTGCTAGAGTATTGCGTCGGAAATTGATGCGAGAGCGATTGCGGGGCGGTTGCGATGAGCTTGTTCTGGATCATGTTTGCGGTTGCGCTGGTGTTCAGCGGCATCGGCTTCAAGAAGTATGTCTGGTTCATCTCCATTGGCTACGGGTTTGCTGTGGCGGCAATCGGCGTGGCGCTGCTCATTGCCGGCGGCGCGAAGCTGGGCGCGGGCGTCATCTGCGCGTGCCTGCTCTTTGTGGCATACGGCCTGCGCCTGGGCGGCTACCTCGCGTTTCGCGAGCTGCGTAGCAGCAGCTACAACAAGAAGATGCAGACGGAGATCAAGGACGGCAGCAACATGCCGCTCGTGGCCAAATGCGGCATCTGGGTCTCCGCCGCACTGCTCTACGCAGCCGAGACCGCACCGGTGGCGTTCAGGGTTTCCGCCGGTAAAGGGGTGGACGCCCTGCTCGTCGTGGGCATGCTCATAAGCGTCATCGGCCTCGTGGTGGAAAGCCTCGCCGACCTGCAGAAGAACGCCGCCAAGAAGGCCAACCCCCGGCGCTTCGTGGACACGGGGCTCTACCGCCTCGTGCGCTGCCCTAACTACCTGGGCGAGATGCTCTTCTGGACGGGCGTCTTCGTGGGTGGCCTGCCCATCTACCAGGGCGCGGTGCAGTGGATCGTGGCCCTGCTGGGGTATCTGGGCATCATCTACGTCATGTTCGGCGGCGCGCGGCGCCTCGAGCTGCGGCAGAACCGCACGTACGGCAACGACCCCGTCTACCAAGAGTACGTGCGCACGACCCCGATCATGATTCCGTTCGTGCCGCTCTACAGCGTGGCGAAGTACACGTGGCTCGTGGCATGACGGGCGAGGAGAAGTTCGGCTGGCAGCTCGCGCTTGTGGACGCGCTGCCGGTCGCGTTCTTTGGCGCGGGCGCCGCGATCGTGGGCGTCAAGCTGGGAAGCGCGCTCTTCTCGTGCGGCGCGCTCGTGTGCGTTGCCGCAGGTCTGGGCAAGGTGCTCTGGAAGCTGCTGATCGCCCTCGCCGACCGAGACGTGAAGGTGCTCGGCGCCCAGCTGCGCTACCTCATGCCCCTGGGATTTGTGCTCATGATCGCGGGCGCGATGACGGCTGAGCGGAGCGCTGCGGCGGCCCTGCTTGGAGCCGCGACGCGCCTACCTGCAGCAGCGTTCTTCGCGCTCTGCGTGCTCGGCATGTGCGCCATGGTCGTCTGCGCAAAGCGCTTCGACCGCTACGACGTGCGCGGGAACTGGATCGAGCAGGGCATCAACGCCTGCGCGCAGGGCTGCTTCCTGCTTGGTGCGCTTTTCCTGTAGGGCCGTGGAGGAAATTGCCCTGGACGGGACTGCCGCCGGTGATCAAGGGGCGTGCGGGAGCTCCAAAACCGATCTTCAAGCGAAGGCGGGCGCCGTTTTTGGAACAAGGGACGTGGAACAAGGGACGTGGAACAAGGGACGGAGGTTTGTTCCACACCCTGTCCCCTTGGCTCAAGGCGGACGCCATTTTGGCATCAACTGAAGATGGTTCTGGACGCGAGTGCTTCTTGTGCGTCATTTTTTTGCGCATCCCCATGTATCGGCGCCGCATGACCTGCAGAAACACTGCTGGATACTCGAGGTGTACCCGAAAAATGACGCATAAGAAGCACTTGCGTCCAGAACCATCTTTCTATGAGCCCCAATTGGGCCTTTGAGCACATCTGCGCCCTCTACGCGCAAGCCGAAAGCGTCGCACGGACACCGGCGAGCTTGCCTAACGAGAGCAAGCGCTGCCATCAACTCCGAATACGCATGCACGGGGCTTTACCGTGGGAGGGCCTGCCCTTTGTTGTGCAGCTCCCCGATTGGCGTGCCGGCCGCATTTGTCTCCGCCGGCGCATCCCCATCATCTGCCACCGAAGATCCTGCCTGCCCAGCCCGATAGGCGCGCTCTTCCTCCTCGACCGCCCTCACGAGGGCAGAAAGCCAGCCGGCCTCCACCTGCTCCATCTCCGAGACGAGCCGTATCTCGTCGCTCACCGAAGCGGGCCGATCGTAGGGCACCACCAGGTAGTTGGTGTTGAGCTCAAAGCCAATTTCAAGCCAGCGCGTCAGGTCGCTGCCTTCCAGCCGGTAGGCCTCAAGGACACTCCTTTCCTCGATGGCATGCCTTGCGAGCAGCCAGTTGTAGATTAAGGTCAGTTTTCCTGCGTCAGGCGCGCCCTTGAAGACCAACGAAGGACGTTTAACCAGCTCATCGAGCTGCGGTCTGTTCGTGACGTTACGTAGCGAGGTGAACGGGCTCGCGTCGCCGACACGGAAGAACTCGCTGAGGATGCGACGGCGCGTGTTCAGGCCCAGCGCGAGCGCAAGACCAAGCGACGTGAACACAATCGCGGCGCCCGCTGAGGTGTTTCCCGTTGTGGCCGCGACGCCAGCTCCCAGCAGCGGAATGATGAGGAACAGGACCATCATAGTGATGCCGTACGCGAAGTCCCTGTTGCGCTCCTCGTCGGACATCGGGCGAACCGCATTGAGGTACATCGCCTTCCCGTGGTAGGGCCTGGTTATGGTGCTCGTTGCCATGGCCCCTCCCCCACCGCGTGATTGATGCGTTGCCGTATGTCCTGCCATGCAGTATACGCCAGCGCTTGGTGCGACTTTGGGCAAGCCTCGGGCGCAAGGTCGCAATCCGGGGGCGCGTTCTGCGACTTTGGGCGGGCTGCCAGCGCAAGGTCGCGATCCGGGGGCGCGTTCTGCGACTTTGGGCGGCCCCCAGCGCAAGGTCGCGGAACAAGTGGAACAAACCTCCGTCCCTTGTTCCAGTCCCAGTCCTGGGACGCTCGCCGCCCGCCCAAACAAAAGCGGGGGCCGGACCTCACGGTCCGGCCCCCGCCGGGTCACGCTATGAAGCGGTCACGCCCTAGGCGCGCCTGCGCCTCCTCCTGAGGGCGAGGCCGCCGGCCGCGGCCGCGATCCCGAGCGCCGCGAGCGGCGCGAGCGGGAGCGGCAGGTCGCCCGTCTTCGGGACGAAGGGCGTCACGGGCTTGCCGGGCTTGCGCCTGTTGGTGACGGTGAAGTGGCTGCCGTCCCTCGCCACGGACGCCTCGTAGCCGGCGGGCACGGAGACCTCCTCCACGGCGTAGGCCGGGCCCACGGCCAGGCCGGACCAGGTGTGCGACCAGCCGTTGGCGGCGTCGAGCACGACGTCCTCCCCCACCTTCGCGCCGTCGGCGGTGAGCCTCACGGTCACGCTCGCCGGGCGGCCGCCCCGCGCGCCGTTGTCGGCCCAGACCTTGCTGACGCTGACGCTGGTGGTGTCCGGCGCGGGGGTGTTCACCACGTCGTAGCCGCTGACGGTGGTGGCCCAGCCCTCGATGGCGTCCTCGACGACCGCGTAGGCGATCTCCTCGCCGCCGGAGCGCTTGGGCAGGCCGGTCCACGACCACGCCCAGCCGTCGTCGGCCGTCACGGTCCTGGAGCCGACCTCGACGCCGTCGGCGAGCAGGCGGATGGTGATGGACTCCGGGCGGGACGCCTCGTCGCCGCCGTCGTCCCAGGTCTTGGAGCCGGAGACCTCGACGGTCTCGAACTCGTGGGTGTTGGTGATGGTGGAGCCGGGCGTGACCGGGCCGTCCGCGCTGGACTCGTAGCCCGCGACCGCGTCCTCGGAGGCGGTGTAGGCGATGGCCCTGCCGCCGGCGTTCTTGGGAAGGTCGCTCCAGGTGACGGTGTAGGTGCCGTCGCCGTTGTCGGTGACGGCGGCCTCGGCACCGGCCACCTCGACGCCGTCGGCGTACAGGTGCACCATCGCCGCGAACTCCTCGGCGGTCGGGCGGACGCCGTCGGCGTCGTCGGAGTCGGACCAGGACTTCGTGATGGAGACCTCGGTCGTCTCGGGCGCGTGGGTGTTGGTGATGGTGGAGCCGGGCGCGACCGGGCCGTCCGCGCTGGCCTCGTAGCCCGCGACCGCGTCCTCGGAGACGGTGTAGGCAATCTCGACGCCCTCGGCGTCGTACTTCTCCAGGAAGCCGTAGCTCACGAGGTAGGTACCGTCGCCCCTGTCGGTCACGGTCGGCCTCGCGCCGGTGACCTCCACGCCGTTGGCGAACAGGTGCGCGCCGTCGGCGAAGTCCTGGGCGGTCGGGCGGACGCCGTCGGCGTCGTCGCCGTCGGACCAGGCCTTCGTGATCTCCACGCTGACCTTGCCGGGCTTGTGGGTGTTGACGAGGGTCTCGCCGGGCAGGACGGAGTCGGCGTCGGCCCTGTAGCCCTCGGGGGCGTCCTCGGTGACCTTGTAGGCGATCTCGTTGCCCTGGCCGTCGTACTTGGGCAGGCTGCCCCAGGCCACGGTGTAGGTGCCGTCGCCGTTGTCGGTCACGGTCGCCTCGGGTTCCGTGACCTCGGTCTCGCCGGCCCACAGGTGCACCATGGCGGCGAACTCCTCCGCGGTCGGGCGGATCTCGTCCTCGTCGTCGCTGTCGTCCCAGCGCTTGGTGATGTCGATCTCGGTCAGTTCGGTGTTGGTGACGGTGAAGGTGCCGTCGTCGTTCTTGGACACCTCGCTCGCGTAGTCCTCGACGGACGCCTCGGCGACGGTGTAGGCGATCTCGTTGCCCTGGTCGTCGGACTTGGCCAGGTTCTCGAACTTCCAGGCCCAGCCGTCGGCGGCGGTCGCCGTGGTGGTGGCGACCCTGTAGCCGTTGGCGAGCAGCTTGATGTAGACGGTCGACGGGCGGCTGCCGTCGGCGTCGTCGCCGTCGTTCCAGACCTTGGTGCCGCTGATCTCGACGCGCTCGACCGTGTTGGTGAAGGTCGCCGGGTCCTCGGTGACCTCGACCCAGGTCTCGGTGCCGACGGTCAGCCCGACCTCGGCGCTGAGCTCGGTCTCGCCGCCCGTCGCGGTGACCGTGATGGTGTCGGCCAGCTTGCCGGCGACGACGTCCTTGGCGGTGACCACGTGCGTCATGCCGAACTGGACGCTCTTGTTGTCGCCGCCGAGCGTGCCGTCGTGGGCGTAGTCGAGGTCACCAAGGGAGTCGGTCGCCTTGAGGCCGGCGATGTCGCCGGTGCCGCTGTTGGTCACCGTCACGAGGTAGCTGACCGTGTCGCCGGGCGCGAAGCCCTCCTCCGGGACCTCGTCCACGACCTCGGCCCCGACCGTCAGGTCGCCGCTCGTCGCGGAGGCGGTGGTCACGCTGTCTGCCACCGTGGCCTCGGCGTCGAACCTCACGTAGCGCACGTCGGTCGTCAGCACGCCGTTGTGCCTCTCCGGCCCGACGCTCACCATCACGGTGTGGACGGAGTCGTCGTACACGACGCTCTCGTCGTCGCCCGCGACCTCGCGCACGCGGTAGGAGAACGTCTTGTCGGCATCCTTGGTGGTGTAGGCGATCGGGTCGAAGGTGACGTCGCCCGTGGCGGCGCCGGCCTCGTCGACGGTCTTGGTCTGCAGCACGGTGCCCTTGGAGTCGAGCAGCTGGAAGCTGAAGTCGTCGGCCTCGTCGATGGTGCCGGACGTCAGGACCTTGTGGGCCACGATCGCGGCCTTGCCCTTCGACGGCTGGGTGGTGTCCCAGGTGTTGGTGAACTCCGCCCTCGCGACCTTGTCGGCCTCGAGCGCGCCGCCCTCGCCGTTGGAGACGGTCTCCCAGCCCTCGGCCGGGGTCTCCTTGACCTCGTAGGAGCCGCCCACGGGCAGGCCGCTGATCTCGGCGGTCTCGCCGCCGACGAGCGTCACGGTGCCGCCGCTGGAGACGGTCGACTCCTCGTCGGAGTCGGCGTGGTGCGTGACCAGCCTGTACTCGCCGTCGAGCTCCTCGCCGTCCTTGCCCTTGAGCGTGACCGTGAACTCGAACTCGGTGTCGGAGAGCTCGCTGGGCGCGTCGACGGTCTTCTCGATCTCGAGCGAGGTGACCTTTTCCGTGTTGGTGAAGAGCGCGCCGTCGTCGTCGTAGGTCACGTCGGCGACCACGAGGCCGTGGCCGGCGTCGCGCACCTCGACCGTGACGCTCTCGGTGTGGGTGTCGTACGTGATGGTGCCGTCGCTGCCCGCGACCTCCGCGATCTTGTACTCGTACGTCTTGCCGATGTCGTCCTGCGTGAGCTTGATCTCGTCGAACTCGACGGGCGCGGTGCCGAGCCACGGGTTCGCGGAGCTGTTGCCCTCGGAGTCGGTGACGGTCTTCGTCTCGTCGACGTCGCCGTTGGACTTCTCCTGCAGCTTCTTGCCGCCGGCGTCCTTGAGCTGGAACGTGTAGGCACCGGACGCGAGCTCGCCGCCCTCCAGCCTCTTGTGCGCCTCGAGCCTGAAGCTGCCCGTGGCCGCGTAGGTGTTGGTGACGGTGGCGGGGCTGGTCTCGTTCGCCACGATGGTGCCGTCGGTGCCG
The DNA here is from genome assembly GCA_902772435.1 of uncultured Coriobacteriaceae bacterium. Taxonomy (GTDB): domain Bacteria; phylum Actinomycetota; class Coriobacteriia; order Coriobacteriales; family Atopobiaceae; genus UBA1367. The sequence goes on from CACYAX010000008.1 coordinate 18,636, forward strand.
ACGGTGCCGGACTGGGCCCAGCCCGCGGGGACGCCGACCTCGGTGATGGTGTAGGTGGTGCCTGCGGGCAGGTCGGGCAGGACGATGGTCTCGCCGGCCTTGCACTTGACGGTCACCTTGCCGTTCGTGGGCGTCAGCGCGTTGCCGTTCTCGAGCCACTGCGCGTAGAGGGTCGTCGAGGGCGTGTCCGCGAGGGCGATGATCGCGCCGTCCTCGGCCTGCAGCACGAGGGCGCCGTCCTCGTCGACGACCTTGACCGCCTGCCCGTCGGTGTAAGACCTGCCGCTGCCGTCGGCCGCGGTGTTCCAGCCGGTGAAGAGCGAGCCCGTCTTGGCGTAGGCGTTGGCGCTCAGCTCGGCGGAGATGCCCACGAGCATCCCCTGGGGCTCCATGCTCCCGGAGGTGGCGCCGTTGCCGTCGAAGACGATGTCGAACTTGGAGCGGTCGTAGTAGTAGCTGACCACGGTGGAGTCGTCGTCGGCCACGGTGGCGGTCTGCGCCTCGGGCGCGGCGAAGCCGGCGTACGCCCTGGTCGCCGGGGTGACCTCGGTGCCCCTGTCAGCCGTGAGGGTCTCGGTCTCGACCAGCGCGTAGTCGGCGTGGTCGTCGCTCAGGCTCGCGGGCTGCAGGTAGTGCTTGACCTTGTAGAAGCGCTCGTCGGACTCGGCCCACTGGGCGTAGAGGGTGACGGTGCTGTCCATGACCGCGACGCCCGCGTAGGACCCGCCGCACTCGTAGGCGGTGCCGCTGCCGTCGGCCTCCGTGTTCCAGCCGGCCAGCGTGAAGTGCGGGCGCTCCGTGGTGTCGGCGCCGGGCATGGTGACCTCGGTCTCGGCGGAGGGCACGCGCACGCGCTCGGCTGTCGTGTAGCCGCCGTTTGCGTCGAACACGACCTTGCCCCAGGAGTCGTCCCACACCCAGGTGCCGACCATGGTGTCGGACCCGTCATAGGCCCTGGCGAGGTTCGCCGCGGTGGCCGGGTTGGTGCCGGACTTGGGCTTCTCCTCGTTCACCCACTTGCCCGTGTATCCGTTCCAGCGGGGCGGGTCGGGCAGGGCGGTCTTCGGACTCGACCCGCTCCCCTTGAAGGTGAACTTGCGGCCGAGCGTGACGCTCTCGAGGGAGGAGCAGTTGTTGAACATGCTAGACATGTGCGTGACTTTGCCGGTGTCCCAGCCCGAGAGGTCGAGGGACTCGAGGGAGGAGCAGCCGGAGAACATGGAGCTCATTTTCGTGACGCTGCTGGTGTCGAAGCCCGAGACGTCGAGGGACGTGAGTTTGCAGCCGCAGAACATCCAGCCCATGTCCGTGACTTTGCTGGTGTCGAAGCCCGAGACGTCGAGGGAAGTGAGGGAGCGGCAGCTTTCGAACATGTCGTCCATGCTCGTGACGTTGCTGGTGTCGAAGCCCGATACGTCGAGGGGAGTAGTGAGGTTGTAGCATTGTAGGAACATCCAGCCCATGTCCGTGACTTTGCCGGTGTCGAAGCCCGAGACGTCGATGGACGTGAGGTTGTCGCATTGTTGGAACATGCCGTGCATGCTCGTGACGCTGGACGTGTCGAGGCGCGAGAGGTCCATCGTTGTTGCGTTGTAGCACCTATGGAACCAGTATGCGGTCGACCTGGGCTTGATGGCCTGGCCCTGCGCGATGGCGACGGACGTGACGGATGCGCGCTGCTCGTACCAAGGCGTCCTTTCCAGCCAGTACGTACTCGTCTCGACCCCGGCGTACACGGTGCCGCTGTAGGTGTTGCCCTTGATGTCGGTGAACGTGCCGGTGCTCTTGTTCGTATAGGTCTCGTTGGACCTGAAGAAGGTCAG
>CACYAX010000009.1 GCA_902772435.1 uncultured Coriobacteriaceae bacterium
TCATGAACTTGTGGTCGGCGGGAACTGCGGTATCCTCAGCCAACATGTCCTTGGCCACCTGGAGGCCGGCCTCAAGGTTGGTACCACCCTGCATGCGCGGGATATCAGCAGAGGCGGTCTTGTTTGAGGTGCTCACGGGGATGTTGTTGAAAAGGGTCGCGTAGTTGTCGTTGGTAACCTCGGTCAGGGGCAACCACTCATTGCCTTTGAAGTTAAAGAGCGACACGCCGACCTTTATGGTGGCGTTATTGGCTTGGCTGGCGGCGAGAAGCGTGGCCAGAAGATCGGTGACCTCTCCACTTGAGAGCTTGTCAGACGTTGACTTGTCGACGACGAAGACGATGTCGGACGGAGCACTCTCCTGATCCGAGCCAATCGTCAACGTTACCGTCGTGTCGTCGTTCCAGTCGAGCGGCGTGGCGGTCTTATCCTGAACAAACTTGTTCTCGTTCTCCGAACCATACGTCACTATGCCTGGCTCCGGAACGTACGCAATGCCCTCGGGTTGGTCGCCATCTTCCTCTGTAGTAAGGGCGTCCTCATCCTCTGGCAATACCTGCGCGTCAGCAGATTCCTCAGAGACGGTCTCGACCTCTTCCTCGGCCACGACCTCGACCTGCTCCTCGGACTCCGCTACGGTCTCGGACTCTGGCTCCGCCTCAGACTCTGCATCGGTCTCGGACTCGGCCTCTGCGTCTACCTCAGCCTGCTCGTCGACAGTAGCTTCTGCCTGCTCGTCGACAGTAGCTTCTGCCTGCTCGTCGACAGTAGCTTCTGCCTGCTCGTCGACCGTAGCTTCTGCCTGCTCGTCGACGGCCGACACAGTCTCCTTGACCGCATCATCAACCAGCAGCTCCTCCGCATATGAGAGCGGCGAGGTCTGCAAGACCATCGCGACGGTCAAGAGGACCGTCAGGAACCGGTTGAGCGCGTCTCTTGAGATGCGTCTCTTTGCTGTTTTTGATCTGCTTTTGTTCATCTCGCTCCTTGACCTTCCCGTGTAGCTTCCAGCGCCTGTCGCAGCACAACATGCCCTGGCCTTCCCGTGCTCGGCCGGCCCCGATCGGACTACAGGCGCTCTTTCCTGTACAGTCCTCCCGAGCCCTTAGCCACGCTTTTCCCTCTCCATGTCAATTTGGCATGTGAATAGGGCATAATGCGCGGCATACCATAGGCTGAAAATGTATCGGTTAAATAGGTAACCCCCTCCACTCGTGCATTAATGAGGGGTAAATTAGTTCTACGTGGTCATATACGAGCTGTGACTGCCGCTTTGCCACCATTCACAAGCCAGCCTCGTTCGTATGACGGCATGAACTCTGATGCGTTATCTCGGCATGCTCGGCATGCCCCGCGGTTCGCACGCGGGGCACACGTATCGTTGGATACGATTGAGCTTCAAGCCAGGTTGCGTTGGGTCATACGTGCTTTCGGCGGCCGCGCTTCTTCTCGACGAGCGCCTCATCGCCACCAGCACGGTAGAGCTTGATCCAGCGCGTGAGCGTCGCAGGGTGGGCGATGCCGTGCTTCTTCAGCGCCTCCGCACGCGTGAGCCGACCTTCCGTCACGTCATGAACAGCCGCAAGTTTTGTCTCATAGGGATAGGAGGTACGCTCTGGCGTCAGGTCGAGGAACTGCTCGCGCCCTAACGCCTCGTACATGCGCTGCCAGTCGCGTACGGCGTATATCGAGAGATCCAGCTCATGCGAGATGCGCTTGCGCCCAAGTCCTTGGTCGACAAGCTCGACAAACGCTTCCCGCACAGATGCCGTATGACGAATCTTAAGGTCAAGGTCTGAGGCGTGTGGATGCCCGTCTCGCAGGGTTGCCGCCTCGGCGCGTGAAAGCTTGCGTACCATCGTGAAGGCTTTGACCCCCCAGCATTGCAAGAATGACAGCTTTCTAGTCAAGCATGACGTCATGTGATTTGAGCATTATAACTTATTTAAGTAATATTCGTTAAATTATTAATAACACCCCAAACATGGGAGAGGGATTCACGAACAGCATACAATTTCTTAAAGTTTCTTAACTGTCTCTAGAAGCCCATTTGCTATATGGGACGAACGTTTGAGCTCGACATCAGCGCGTCATATGAAACTGCCAAATAGAGGCGGCCCCGCACTCGCGGGGCCGCCTCAACTCTCTATTTGTGGCTCACGGCTGCATAGCCAATGCCTGCAGCAAACGCGCCTAGCTCACTTGCGCTTCATCATCTTCATCACGATGCCAATCACCAGCACCACCGCGCCCGCACCCGCGAACAGCATGAACGGGAGCTTGATGTCGGACGTATGCGGCACGATCGGCGGCACAGGGGGCGTGCTCTTCACCTGCGTCGGGTCCTCGACCGCGTCGTCGTCGTGCAGCGGGCTGCTCGGATCAACCGGGTTCTCGGCATCGGCCGTCACGGTGTTGACCACCGTGCCCGCCTTCGCCTCGGCCTCGCTCACCACATGGCTCGTCGTGAACTCCTGGCTCGCACCCGTGGCGAGTTCTGCCACGGTCCACGCGTCGCCCGTCAGCGGGTCAACCACAGCCACGTTGGCTAAGTCGATGTTGCCCGTGTTGGTGACGACGATCTTGTAGGCAATCGTCTCACCAGCGAGGTACGCCTTGCCGTCAGCGGGCGCGCTGGTCGTCGTCTTATCAACAGCCAGACCCGGCACGTCCTTGCGATAGACGTTCTCGAACACCACGGCGTCGGCGGGCTCGCCGTCCTTGGTGATGGTCGTCTCAGCAGAGAGCACGTTGCCCTCAGCGGTAACCACGTGCGTCACCGTGTACACGCTGCCGTCATAGGTGTAGCCGCGCTCCCCCACCTTGACCTCGCTGAACGTGTACACATAGGTGCCCGGCTCGGTGAAGGTGATCTCCCCGAACTCATAGGTGCCCGCGCCCGCGCCCGTGATGGTCTTGGTCTGGCCGTCAGAGTCCTCGGGCATCGGCAGCTCGCTCATGTCCGCAGGCAGCGTGCTTGCAGCCGCATCCACCGTCATGGTGAACTGGAAGGTGCCGGCGACCTCGGGCGTGTCGCCCGTAACGGTCTTGCTCACGGGCGGGTCAACGGACACGGGCTCGTACACGAAGGTGTTCACGAACTCGGCTCCGTCTTCGTCGTAGGTCGCGGTCACGGTAAGGTTGCCTTGGCCGTCGTCCTCCACGGTCACGGTCACGGTCTCGAGGTGCTCGTCGTAGGTGTAGCCCGCAGCGCCGCCGTTGACCTCGGCAATCGTATAGGTGAAGGTTGCCGTGCGCTTCGCGCTCCCGGCATCGGTGACAAGGGCATCGTCCTCAGCAGCCAGAGCCGTCTGGAATCCGAAAAACGAGCGGAGGAGCGGGAAGAGCCCGCCACTCTTGCGCGCAGCTGCCGCAGAGACTTCCACATCGTTGCCATCAGCAGAGTCGGTATCTGCCTCAGCCTCGCTCGTAGCTGCCCCATCGTCGGCGAGGGCGTCGCTCACCGGAGCCTCGGAGCTGCCGGTATCTGCATCGGAGCTGTCGGCAGCAACGGAATCCGCGGCGGTGTCACCTGCGTTCGCGTTATCTGCACTGCCAGCACCCTCGCCGGTATCTGCCTCATCGCTGCCAGCAGCCTGGTCGCCGGTTTCAGAGCCATCGTCAGTCGCGGCGTTACTCTCGGCAGCATCGTCGCCCGCCGCGTACGTCCACGCGCTCTCGGGAATCGTGCTCACGTCAAACGACAGCTCGTCAAACGTGACCGAACCCGTGGCGTCATTCGTCTTGGTCTGCAGAACGTTGCCGTCAGCGTCGCGCAGCTCGAAGCTGAACTGCCCCTCCTCGAGCTCAATGCCCGTAAGCTTCTTGAGTGCCGTCAGCTGAACCTTGTTGCTCGCGTTGTAGACATTCTCGAACGCGGCCTCGTCCACCGCATTGCCGTCGGCATCAAGGATGCTCAGGAAGGTGTCCAGCGTGCCATCGCCGTGGTCGCCCACCTCGACAGTCACCGTGTATACCGACTCGTCATAGGTGATGTAGCTCGCAGTTCCGGCCACCTCGCTCAGCTGATAGTGATGCGCGCCAAGGTCGTCCAGCGTGTACTTGATCGCACTGAAGGCCACCTTGCCCTCGGCATCGTTGGCCACCGTCTCGCTGTACGCAGCATCACCCTCGAGCGGATTGCCCTCGGCATCCACCGCCACCAGCGAGAACTTGAACATGCCAGCGGCCACATCCTCGTCGTAGAGCTTCGCGAGGTCGAAGAACTGCACGGTCTTGCTCGCGTTCACGTCCTGCGCGCCCTCGGCCGTGTACGTGTTCACGATGGTCGCGTTCTCCGGCGTGTAGGTCGCGACCACGTCGAAGACCTGCGTGTCGTTCTCGGTGACGGTCACCACGACCTCGATGTCATCGGACTTGGCCACGCCGCCCGGCAGCTCGCTCGTCTCGGCGATGGTGTAGCGATACGTGCCGGGTCGCGTGAAGTCGATCTTGCCGAAGCTCAGCGCACCGTCGGCAGAAAACGTAACAGTCTCACCGCCAGCAGCGGGCAGCGGCGTGGCAATCCCGCCCTCAGCCGTGTTGGTGCCCGCGGAGAGCGTGAAGGTGTAGCTCTCGCCGTCGTGCCATGCACGACCCGCGAGCTCCTTGGAGGCGGCCAGCGTCACGTCGCCGTGTTTGACCGGGTTCTCGACGGGATTGGTCTTGTAGCCGCTCTCGTTGCCGCCGTCAATCACCGTGGCATCGTTCTTGAGCGTGGTGCCCGCCGCCGCGTCGTCCACGGTCACCTTGAAGGTCACGGTGCCCGAGGCACCGGCCACCACACCCGGGATGGTCCACGTGATGGTGCGGGTCGCGGCGTCGTAGACGCCCGTGCCCGCGCTGCCATCGACATAGGTGGTGTTCGCGGGGATGGTGTCCTTCACGGTCACGTCGCCGGTGGCGTTCGTGTTGTTCGCGTACGCGATCTCGTAGCCGAGCTCCTGGCCAGCCGTGACCAGCTCGCCGTCGACGCGCTGCTCGACGCTCCCCGTGAAGGCATGCTTCTCGTTGGACGTGTGCTTGTTGGTGATGGTGTAGGCGAAGTTCTCAGACTCGTCCGTATCGGCCGAGACGGTCTTGGCGTAGCTCACAGGCACCGCGACCTCATCCACCGTGTATGTGATGGCCTTTCCGTTCAGGTTCTTGTCGAGCTCGCTCCAGGTGTGGCTCCAGTTGCCCTCGGTCAGCGTCACGGGGTCGCCCGAGGCGCTGCCGTTCGCGTAGAGCTGAACCTGCAGGTTCTCAGGCCGCTTCCCGTCGGCGTCATCCTGGTCGTCCCAGACCTTGGTGACGCTCACGGATACCTTCTCGATCGTGTTCACGAAGTTGAGAGCGTTGTAGTTGCTGGACGGAGAGACGCTCAGCGTGCCGTCGCCGGCGTCGGTGACCTTCACCGTCACGATGTAGGGAGCGGTGACGTAGGTGATGCTGCCCGTCTGGTCGGGCACGAGCTCCTCGACCTTGTAGTAGTGGGTGCCCTCGTCGTTCTTCTGGGCGTTCTTGGTGTAGGTGATGGTGGCGAAGGCGAACGTGCCGTCACCCTTGTTGTAGACGGTCTCGGTGTATGCGCCCGCGAGCGCGGTGCCCTCGGCGTCGGCGACCTCGGTCACCTTGAAGCCGAACGCATCCGCCTCGAGCGTTCCGCCTTCGAGCTTCTTCTTGCCAGAGAGGTCGAGTGTGCCCGTAGCCTCGTAGGTGTTGGTGATTCTGTTCTTCGCGTCGCCCGCGCCGCCGCTGTAGGCCACGGAGGTGGAAATGTGGCCCTGGCCGTCGTCTGTCAGCGTGACCGTGGCGGTCACGTCGCCGGAGGGCGTCAGGCCGTTGGCGGCGAGGTCGCCGGACTCCTTGATGGTGTAGGTCTTGGTGACCTCGGCGGCGTAGGCGCCGCTCGCGTCGACCATGTCAGCCTGGGTGTAGCCGATGGCGTCGAAGCTCACGGACTCGTCCGCGTCGACCGTCCTCGTGCCGAGCGCCGTCTCGCCCTCGTAGAGCGTGAAGGTGTAGCTCTCTCCGTCCTTCCAGGCGCGGCCGACGAGCTCCTTGGAGACCGAGATCGTCGCGGAGCCCGCGGACTTATACACGTTCACGAAGTCGAGCTTCTCCGGGGCACCGGACAACGTGGTGACCTTGAGCGTGCCATCGCCATTGTCCTCAACCTTGACCGTCACGGTGTAGGTGCGGGAGTCGATCGACACGCCTGGCTTCATGGGCTTGCCGCCATCAAGCACTGCGTCCTCGGTGATCGTATAGGTATGGGTGCCCACGTCCTTGAGCGTATAGCCGATGGTGGGCGTATGGAACACGATCGTGTTGCCCGTGTTGGCATGGCATTTGCCCGTGCCGATGGTGGCCGGCCGCTGGCCTTCCTTCACCTCGTGGATCGTGAACACGAAACCGTCGTAGTCCATCGAGGCGGGCTTGTTTTGGATGGTCTTGGTGCCGGCGAACGTCACCGAACCCGTCGCGTTGTATTTATTCGTAATCGTCACGGGCGTCACCGTGGCCGTGAGGTTCCCGTCCTCCCCCTCGGTCACCGTAACGGTGACGGTCTTCGGCCTGTTGTCGTATTGCCAGCCGCTTCCCGCCCACGGGGTGTTCTCGTTGACGGTGTAGGTGTAGGTGCCCGCCTTCGTATAGACGATCGTACCGAAATCGATCACCTTCGTGCCGGCCTCACTGAACGTGGCGGTGCCCGTGGTGATATCGGCGCCCTGGTCGTCCTTGGCAAGCGGCGAGGTGCCCGTCGTGCTATCGCTATAGGTAGCCGTACCAGCAGCGATGGTGAACGTGAAGGTCTTGGGTCCCCACGCGGTACCCGCCGCCTCGACGGTCTTCTTCAGCAGGGGGTTGGTCTCGGTGTCGAGCGTCGTGCGCGCGTTGGTGACGGTGTACTCGAAGTTGGCGGAGGCGTCTATGTCCTCCGAGATGGTCACGCCGTAGCCCTCGACCGCAAGCTCCGCCACGGTGTAGGTGATGGCCTCGCCCGAAGCGAACTTATAGAGGTTCTTCCAGGTATACGTCCAGCTGCTATCGGCGTTCAGGGTCTGCGTTGCCGTGATGCCCGACTGCGAAACCGCCGTTTCGCCGTTCATGAGCGTCACGTCAACGCTCACGGGACGAACACTGTCCGCGTTGCCATTGTCACACCAAACCTTGGTCACCTTCACGCTCACGCGCACAGGCGTGTGCTTGTTGGTCACGGTGTAGTTCGTGACGCCATTGCTCACCGTCGGCTTGCTGTACGACACGCTGTAGCCCGTAGGTACCGTGGTCTCCTTCACGCTGTACGTGATTATGTTGCCGTTGCCATCGAGGATGGGCAGGTCGGACCACGTGACGGTGAGCGCACCGCCCGAGGCAGTCGCGGCAATGGTCTTCGTTTCCTGACCTTCGACCACAGTCGCCGTCGCACCGTTCACGGACTGCATCAGTTGCAGCGTCACGTCCGCGCGCAGACCATCGCGGTTGTTGTCGTCGTTCCACACCTTCTTCGCCTTCACCGTCGTCTTGCTGTTGGTGTTGGTGAACACGACGCTCTGCTGGGCGATTTCGCTCGTGCAGGCCGCATCCTTGTAGTACTTGGTCACGACGTTGATCTCGCCCGAGCCATTGTCAGTAAGCGAAACCTTCGCATAGTAGACGTCGGTCGCGTAGGTGATGTCGGCGTCGCTGCCGGGCACCTCCTCAACCTTGTAGTAGTAGGTGTTGGTGGTCGCGGAGCCGGGCAGGTCGCTCTGGTCGTACTTGATCGTGTCGAACGTGACCGAACCGTCGGCGGCGTTGGTTGCCGTCTGCACGAAGACGGGGTTGCCGTCGCCGTCCACGACCGTGGCGCCCGTGGCGTCGACCTGCGTCACTTTGAAGGAGAATTGGTCCTTCTTCTGCGTGAGCGTGTTGCCGTAGCCGTCCACGTACTTCTTGGTCGCCATGAGCTGCGTCTTGCCCGTGGAACTGTAATAGTTCCTGAAGTCGGCGAAGTTCACGCCCGCGGCAACCGTCGTGTAGGTGTCGTCGGTGTAGTAGGTCTTGTTGACCCAGCCCTCGGGCGATATGGTGCCCGTGAAGTAGAACTTGGTCTTGTCGTACGTGATGCTGTCAAAGGTGTACGAGCCGTCGGCATTTGGAGAGATGGTCTTGCCCTTGTAGGTGTAGGTGCCGTCGTCGTTGAGCACGGCTCCCTCGGGCGGGAGCTCCTCGATCACGTACTTGAAGGTCTTGCCGTTGTACTTGTAGAGTTCGCAGGTCTCGTCCGTGGGACTGCCCTCGAGCAGCGCGTTGCCAAAGTTGACGTTGCCGTCAGCCGAAACGCCTACCTCGAGCACCTTGGGATTGTCTGCCGGCTCGGTATCGAGTTCGATGCCAGGGTCGTGCCCATACGTCGCGCTCCAGTAGATGTCCTCGTCAGGCCGAACCTTGGGCATGACCGCCTCGAGCTTGCGCGTGGTGCCCGTCTCGGGGTCGTCGTAGTCGCAGGCGTAGCCCGTCAGGCGGTACCTGAACTGGTTCTCCGCGAGCGTCTGCTCGTCCTCGCCGCCCGTCTTGTAGAGGGCCTTGTGCGCCGTGAAGTCGTAGGTGCTCACGAGGTTGTAGCTGAGCTTCATGTTGGACTTGCCGGCGCCGCGCTCGAGGTAGAAGAAGTCCATGGTGTGGTAGCCGCTGGCGATGGTATCGCCGTTCCAGGTGAACTTGTCCGCGGCACCCGCGGCCTCCGCCATCGCCTTGATGGTGGTGTCGTGCCTGTTGGCGGCCGTGTCGTTGTCGGGGTTCCACACGGAGACCTTGCCGGTCGCGAAGTTGATGGAGAGCTCCTCGGTGTCGTGGATGCCGCCCACGTCGCCGATGAGCACGCCGTCGATGTAGACCCAGACGTCGTCGTCGCCCGTGAAGTCGAAGACCATCTCCTTCTCTTCACCGCTGGGGTTGATGACGATGCCGTCCTCGGGGATGGAGAACTCCGACTTCACGTGCACGCCGAAGAAGAACTTGTCGGGGCTCGTGTCAGAAAACGGATAGAACTCCCCGTTGCTCTGCTCGGTGACCGTGAAGTCACACTTGCCCGTGTTGGGGTTGGGCTCCGTGGTGTTCAGCTTTCCCTTGTGGATCTTGGAGTCGAAGAAGTAGTTGCCATCGCCGTCGACCGTGAGCAGCTGGTCGCCGGAGTAGGCGCGCTTGGCAGGCAGCGTCTGGCCGTTGACCGTGACGTTGATGTCGTTGCTATCGAACAGGTAGGACAGCGACTCCTGGTTGCCGAAGGTCAGGACGGGATAGCCGTTTGCGTCGAGCGTCCTGGAGACGAGTCCCTGGTAGGCGCCGCCGCCAGCACCGGTCCACTTGTTTTCTGCACCATGATTGTTGTTGCTGGTGTTGCTCCAGAACCACAGGCTCGGGTTTGTGCCCTCCACTCCCGAGACGCCGACCTGGTTGATGCCGTACTTGTTGTCGGGGCCAACGCTTTGGCCATTGGCGTTGTACACCCAGTAGTCGAACACCTCGATGGTGGTGTTCGCCGGGTTAGCGATGGTGGTCAGCTGATCGCCGTTCGCCGCAAGAGCGGAACTTGGGGCTGCCAAGATCGTTGCAACGAGGGCAAGGAGCAGTGCGAAGAACCTCACACTCCTCGTCGATCGTACGAGCGGTTTGCTTCCGTGCATGGTGCAACTCCAAAGAACTGGCCTGTGGTTCGGTTTATCTGCAAGTTCAAGGCTGGGTATGCCTCCTGTTTGCGCATACCTGGTTAAGCATTCTACCGTAAGTTGGTGGGTGTTTATCTATGTATTTGCTTCACGATTGGTGGCGGTTGACAGAATGGCTGGCGATTGTCTCTTTGCGACATCGTGCGCCAGCCTCGTGACGATGCACGCGGTGGAGCGGGGGCCGAGCCGCCCGCAGCCGACGCCCGCCTATCGCTCCCACGGCGCAAAAGCGGCCGCCGCAGCTCGCAACCAGCCATCTCTGCCACGCGAATGCCCCTCTGCTATCATTTCGGTAATGATAGTTAGAGGAGGCTTACTTATGTCAACGGCACGCAAAGCGTTCTTCGTGGCGGCGGGGCTCATCTGCTTCGCGGCCGGCACCATAGGGATCTTCCTGCCCATTCTCCCCACCGTGCCGCTTTACCTCCTCGCCGGCATCTGTCTCGCCAATGGCAGCGAGCGCCTTTCCGCGTGGTTTGAGGGCACGGGCTTCTACGCCGACCATGTCGCGCCCATCTGCGCAGGTAAAGGCATGACGATGCGCTCCAAAGTCACGTCGTTCATCATGGTCACCGCGCTTCTTGCCTTCGCGTTCTACATGATGCGCGCTACGCCCGCCAAGTGGATCCTCGTCGCGGTCGAACTCTTCCACGTGTGGCTGTTCTTCGCGCACCTGCCCACGCGCCCCGAAGGGGACTAGCCATGGCGCGCCCTCTCTCGCCCCAGCAGGTTGAGGCAAAGCGCGAGCGTGAGCGCGCGGTCGTGCTTGAGATGATTGCCGCGTACTGTCACGGAAGGCATGGCACACGCAAGGGCGAGCTCTGCCCCACCTGCACCGAGCTGGCCTCGTACGCCGAGAATCGCGTGCGACGCTGCCCCAAGATGGCCACCAAGACGTTTTGCTCGCGCTGCGAGACGCATTGCTATGCGCCCGCCATGCGCGAGCGCATCCGCGAGGTTATGCGCTATGCCGGGCCTCGGATGCTCTTCTCGCACCCCGTCATGACGGTTCGCCACGGACTGGACACGCTTGCCGCAAAGCGGGCCGCACGCACGCGGTAGCCGACCGCGCATTTACGTGTAATCGACAGGTGAGCGCGGCGTGACCGCGTGTGTCCGCGGCGTTGGCGGCCCTCTTCGCACGCGCCCGCGGCGTGGGTGGCCAAGAATTGCGGCGGGGACGCCCCCGCACGCGGCAATACGATGCTGGCCAGAGCTTCGGCGCCCATATCGACACGTTTGCGGGCCATGTTGGGCAACTATTTGGATGCTGTGAAGAATTTCGCCCGCGTTAAAGGCGGATATATGTATCAAAGAGGCACGTTTTTGAGCAAAGGCTCCCATTCAGCCGTGTTTTCGCAGGTCGCTCCAACGCGTATCCCGGTTGTTCTTCACTGACATACATATATCCGCCTTTAATGCGGGCGAAATTTCTCCAGAGCCCCTTTCGAAGGCAAAATCCGCTTGGCGAACTCGTCCGATTCGCGTGCCGCGCCGGTCGACGGACGTTTGTCGTGCGCCAAACTGGTCAGCGGGCGTCCTCTTCGCGCCGCGTCGTACCCGAGCGCACGAGCTGGACACGCTAGCGGCAAAGCAGGCTATCCAATCGTGGCCCACGGGCCCATCTGTATACTCGCAACCGGGGGCAGCCCTCTCGTCGCGCAAGCCGGCGACGCGCCTAGCCACGCTGACCCGCGCGCCACGCTGACGGGCTCATGCCCACCTCGCGCGAAAACATAGCCGTGAAGCTCGAAGGATGCGCAAAACCCAGCGACCGCGCTATCTCGGCGATGGACTCCCCGCCATGCGTGAGCCGACGCTTGGCCTCGCTCACGCGCAGCTCCGTCGCGCGCTCCCCTATGCTCACGCCCGTCTCGGCGCGAAACGCCTGGCACAGGCGCGTCTTGCCCATGAAGAGCCTGTCGGCAAGCTCGTCCAGCGTGGGCGGGTGTGCAAGCGACGCGAGCAGCGCGGCGTTCACGGCATCCGCCACGTCGCGCGACCCATTGAGGTCCAGGCGCTCCCCGCCGCGCCCGCTCTCCCGCAGGGATGACGCCAGCTCGGCAAGCGCCTCGTACACCAACGCGCGATAATGCAGCGCAGCCCCTGCCCGCGAGGCAGCCGTGGGATCGATGGCATGCATGGTGGCACGGAGTCGCTCGCACTCGTTCAGCTCGAGGCCAGCCGACATCGCCGCAGCTAGATCGGGTGCCGCGGGACCCAGCGTCTCACGCATGCGCTCCACGAAGGACGGCAGCATGCAGATGTTGCAGCTGTCGTACAGCGACCCTGCCGGCATCTCGAAGTAGCGGTCGCCGTGCACCATGGGGAAGGCGAGCACGTTGCGCGCGAGGGTGGGGGTGAATTCGCCGAAGAACGGCTCGGCCTGCCCGCCCGGCGCGCCCTGCGCCTCGCGCATGTCGTTGATGAGGTCGGCATCCGAGTTGGAAAGGAGCCCCAGCACGAGGTAGTCCATCGCGGGCTGCTCGTGCAGCACGAACGCGCGGCGCGTGGCCATGTGCATGGTGGTGACGAGGCAGTCGTCGTCAATCGCGATCGCCCAGAACCAGCCCGTCGCGACGGCCCCGTCGAGGCGCGCCGCCACGCCGCAGGGCACAGGAAACGTATGGGCTCCTAGCTGCAGCAACTGCGGCAGGAAGATCGACCACAACCCCTCGGGAACGGCTTCGAGTTGCTCCTGCATCTCCGCGGGAATGTCTGGCATCGCGCCCTCCTTACGGTCGTCGATGGCGTGCAGCGGACGCCTGCTCGCGCGGGCCCGTCGCTCGTTGCGCGACCGTGCCTCGCGACCGCCAGCGAGCTCACCGCCTGCTCGCGCGGGCCCGCCGTCATCCGTGCAGCGGACGCCGGCTTTCGCGTCCGTTCGCAAGAGTTAGGCGTGCGTTCAGCCCTTGTCTCCCCAGCTTAGCGCATCCACCACTAAAAGTTAACCTTATCAAACATAATGCAGTACCCTCAACACCGGGAGAAAGGGAGGGACACATGGCACAAGAGAAGAGCAAGGGCACCATCGCCACCCTGCTCGACTTCGCCGGCGAGCGCCGCAGCCTCACCTACGTGGGATGCGCTCTCGCGGCGGTGGCAATGGCCATCAACATGGTGCCGTACGTGTGCATCTGGCTGGTGATCCGCAGCCTGGTGCGCGTGGCGCCCAACTGGCAGGAGGCAACCGACATCGCCCAATACGGCTGGGCGGCCTTCGGCTTTGCCGTGGCAGGCATCCTCGTGTACTTCGCCGCGCTCATGTGCACGCACCTCGCGGCGTTCCGCACGGCGACCAACATCCGCAAGCGCTGCATGGAGCACCTGTCGCACGCACCGCTCGGCTACTTCGGCACGCACGCCTCCGGCCTGCTGCGCCGCCGCATCGACGGCGCCGCCGCCCAGACCGAGACGCTGCTCGCGCACAACCTGGCCGACATCTCGGGCACCGTGACCATGTTCGTCACGCTGCTCGTGCTGCTCTTCGTCTTCGACTGGCGCATGGGCCTGGCCTGCCTGCTCGCCGCGGTCATCTCCATCGCCGCGCTCTTCGCCATGATGGGCGGCAAGAACGCCAACCTCATGGCCGAGTACTACGACGCGCTCGACACCGCGAGCAAGGCCGGCACCGAATACGTGCGCGGCATCCCCGTGGTCAAGGTCTTCCAGCAGACGGTGTACTCGTTCCGCGCGTTCAAGGCGGCCATCGACGCGTACTCCGAGCGGGCCTCCTACTACCAGGGCGTGGTGTGCAAGGTCCCGCAGGCCGTGAACCTCACCGTGACCGAGGGCGCCTTCATCTTCCTCGTGCCCGTGGTGCTGCTCATCGCGCCAAGCGCGCTGGCGAGCGGCGACTTCGCGGGCTTCGTGACCAACTTCGCGTTCTACGCCGTGTTCTCGGCGGTCCTTTCCACGGCGCTCGCAAAGATCATGTTCGCGGCAGGCGGCCTCACCCAGGCGGGCGACGCGCTCAAGCGCATCAACGAGGTGCTCGCGGCTCCCACGCTGCCCGTGACGAGCAACCCCCAGACGCCGGAGGACAGCTCTGTCGTCTTCGAGGGCGTGACCTTCAGCTACGAGGGCGCCGAGCAGCCGGCCCTTGACGGCGTGAGCTTCGCGGTGGCCCCTGGGCAGACCGTGGCGCTCGTGGGCCCGTCGGGCGGCGGCAAGACCACGGCGGCGAGCCTCATCCCGCGCTTCTGGGACGTCGATGCCGGCTCCGTGCGCGTGGGCGGCGTCGACGTACGCGACATGGACCCGCACGTCCTCATGGACCGCGTGGCCTTCGTCTTCCAGAACACCCACCTCTTCTCGACCTCCATCCTCGAGAACGTGCGCGCCGCACGGCCCGACGCCACGCGCGAGCAGGTGCTCGAGGCCCTGCACGCCGCGCAGTGCGACGACATCATCGCCAAGCTGCCCGAGGGCGTGGACACCCAGATCGGCTCAGCGGGCACCTACCTCTCGGGCGGCGAGCAGCAGCGTGTCGCGTTAGCGCGCGCCATCCTGAAGGACGCGCCCATCGTAGTGCTCGACGAGGCCACGGCCTTCGCCGACCCCGAGAACGAGGCCCTCATCCAGAAGGCGTTCGAGCGCCTGCTCGAGGGCCGCACCGTGGTCATGATCGCGCACCGCCTCTCCACCGTGGTGGGCGCCGACAAGATCGTGGTGCTCGACCAGGGCCATGTCGCGGAGGAGGGCACGCACGAGCGGCTCGTCGCCGCCGGCGGACTCTACGCGCGCATGTGGGCGGACTACGGCAAGGCCGCCCAGTGGAAGATCCAGAGGGAGGTGGCCTAGATGATCTTCGGCGAGAAGTTTAGGAAGAAGTACGCGCTCAGCGAGGCCGGCGAGGCCAACGCCAAGCGCGGCACGTTCTGGACCGTAGCCACCAATCTCGTGGTCATGGCCGGCATCGGCTGCCTGTATATGCTCATGCAGGGCTTCATGGCCACGCTCACCGAGGGCGCGCCGCTGCCGCCCGCGCTCCCCTACCTGGCAGGGCTCGTGGCGTTCATCGCGCTCTCGTTCTACACGCACCTCAAGCAGTACCACTACACCTATTCGGTGGTCTACGACGAGGTCGGCACCGTGCGCACCAACCTGGCCGAGCGCCTGCGCAAGCTGCCGCTCTCGTTCTTCTCCCACCGCGACCTGGCCGAGCTCACCGAGACCATGATGAGCGACGTCGACCGCCTCGAGCACGTGTGGAGCCACGTGCTGGGCTATCTCTACGGCGGCTACATCTCCACGGCCGTCATCGCCGTGATGGTGATGGCCTACAACTGGAAGCTGGGGCTTGCCTGCCTGTGGGGCGTGCCCGTGGCGTTTGCGCTGCTCTACGGCTCGCGCCGGGTGTTCGCGGCGTACAGCGCCCGCGCCAAGGCCGCTAGCCTCGACGTGGCCGACAGCATCCAGGAGACCATTGAGGAGATGCGCGAGATCCGCGCGACCAACCAGGAGGAGCGCTACCTGGCCGGCGTGAACGCGAAGATCGACGTTTCCGAGCGCCTCGTGTCCGCCGCCGAGCTGCGCACGGGCATCTTCGTCAACTCCGCGAGCGTCGTGATGCGCCTCGGCATGGCCACCACGGTGCTCGTGGGGGCGGGCCTCATTCTCTCGGGCAGCATCGACTTCATGACCTTCTTCATGTATCTGCTCATGGTCACGCGCATCTACGCACCGTTTGACCAGTCGCTCGCGCTCATCGCCGAGGTCTTCGTGTCCGACGTGTCGGTGCAGCGCCTGAATGAGGTCTTCGACGCGCCCGTGGCGACGGGCAGCGAGAGCTTCGCGCCGCAGGGGCACGACGTGGTCTTCGACGACGTGAGCTTCTCCTATGCGGAGGGCGACGAGGCGGCGCTGCGCTCCGTGAGCTTCACGGCCAAGGAAGGCGAGGTCACGGCCCTGGTCGGGCCTTCGGGCAGCGGCAAAAGCACCTGCGCGCGCCTGGCCGCGCGCCTGTGGGACCACGACGGCGGCTCGCTCACCGTGGGCGGCGTGGAGGTGCTCGACATCGATCCCGAGACGCTCATGGGCGACTTCTCGATGGTGTTCCAGGACGTCACGCTCTTCGACGACAGCGTGATGGAGAACATCCGCCTCGGACGCCACGGCGCGTCCGACGAGGAAGTGCGCGCTGCCGCGGCGGCAGCCAACTGCGACGAGTTCGTCGAGCGCCTGCCTGAGGGCTACGCGACGCTGATCGGCGAGAACGGCGCCCGGCTCTCCGGCGGCGAGCGCCAGCGCATCTCCATCGCGCGTGCGCTGCTCAAGGACGCGCCGGTCGTGCTGCTCGACGAGGCCACCGCGTCGCTCGACGTGGAGAACGAGACCAAGGTGCAGGCAGCGCTTTCGCGCCTGCTCGCGGGAAAGACCGTCATGGTCATCGCGCACCGCATGCGCACCGTCATGGGCGCCGACAAGGTGATCGTGCTTGCCGACGGCACCGTGGCTGAGCAGGGCACGCCGCAGGAGCTGCTGGCAGCCGACGGGATGTTCGCCCGCATGGTGAGCCTGCAGACCGAGACCGCGGGCTGGCAGGTGTAGCTGCGGGGCAACGCGGACTTAAGTCGATTGTTGAGGGTGCCGGGGCCAGGCGAACGCGTCTGGCCCCGGCACGTTCCGCCTCGCGCCCAGCCACCTCGCACCTCGGCATCGGTGCCCCACCGCCTGGTCCCGGCACGTTTCGCTCTGGCCCCAACGCCTCGCGCCCTGACACCTCGCGCTCCGGCATCGGCGCCTCATGCCCTGCCCCCGGCGCTTTTCGCAAATTAACGCGTTTTCGACCCCCTTCCAGCGGACGTAATCGGTTTTGCCCGCGTCTATCTGAGGGTCCGCGAACTTTCGCCCGCGTTAAGGGCGGATATATGTATCACACTCACTTGTTTGCGGATATTGGCTCGAAACGACCTGCGAAAACGTGGGCCAAAAAGCGCTTCAGCCCGAAAATGGACTTCCTTGATACATATATCCGCTCTTAACGCGGGCGAAATCCCAAGCAGAGCCCCAAAGAGCCCTCCGAGGCGCTGGGAACCCCGTACTTTTCCGACTTTGAGGGGTCGCAGGCGCGAAAACCCTGAATTGCCGAGCTCTCCGCGCGCAGCATAACGCCGGCACCTCAAAAACGAAGGGGCCGGGCGCTCATGCACCCGGCCCCGCCCTTATCTCGCAGGTGGACATTAGGGATACTCCCTTTTGTCCACGTGGTACAAAGGGGAGTATCCCCAATGTACCAGCACGCTACCTCGCGCGCCGTCCGCGCGCCGAGCTACTCCACAACGTCGGGCTCGATGGCCTTCTCGCCCGCCTTCGCCGCGAAGAGGCGGTCGTCGGGACCCACGTCGATGACCACGGTGTCACCCTCACCGACCTCGCCAGCGATGATGAGGTTGGCCACGTTGTCGACCACCTGGCGCTGGATGAGGCGCTTGAGCGGACGCGCGCCGTAGACCGGGTCAAGGCCGTCGAACGCAAGCGACTGCACCGCCGACGGCGACAGCTCGAGCTTGATGCGCTCGCGGTCGAGGCGCTCGCGCACGTCGCGCAGCTGGATGTCCACGATCTGCTCGATGTCGAAGAGCCCGAGCGAGTGGAAGACCACCACGTCGTCGATGCGGTTGAGGAACTCCGGCTTGAAGGCCTGGCGCAGCGCCTCGTTGACCTGATTCTGCACCTCGTCCGGGTCGTTGGCCGCGTTGGCCGCCGCAATGAACTGGCTGCCCACGTTGCTCGTCATGATGATGATCGTGTTCTTGAAGCTCACCACGCGACCCTGGCCGTCGGTCAGGCGGCCGTCGTCAAGCACCTGCAGCAGCACGTTGAACACGTCGGGATGCGCCTTCTCCATCTCGTCGAGCAGGATGACGCTGTAGGGCTTGCGGCGCACGGCCTCGGTGAGCTGGCCGCCCTCGTCATAGCCCACGTATCCGGGAGGCGCGCCGATGAGGCGCTGCACGGAGAACTTCTCCATGTACTCGCTCATGTCGATGCGCACGAGCGACTTCTCGTCGTCGAACAGGCACTCTGCCAGGGCCTTCGCGAGCTCGGTCTTGCCCACGCCGGTCGGGCCGAGGAAGAAGAAGCTGCCAATCGGGCGGTTGGGATCGGAGAGCCCGGCGCGGCTGCGGCGCACGGCGGCGGCCACGGCCGAGACGGCCTCGTCCTGGCCGATGACGCGCTTGTGCAGCTCGTCCTCGAGGTGCTTCAGCTTCTCGAGCTCGCCCTGCATCATCTTGCTCACGGGCACGCCCGTCCAGCTGCTCACGACCTCGGCGATCTCCTCGCGGGTGACCTCCTCCTTGAGCAGGCCGCCCTCCTCCTGCTTGGCGGTGAGCGCCTGCTCGGCTTCCTGGTACTCGCGCTCCAGCGACGGAATGGTGGAGTAGCGCAGCTCCGAGGCGCGCGCGAGGTTGCCCTCGCGGGTCACGCGCTCCATCTCGCTGCGGGCCTCCTCGATCTTGCGCTTGAGGTCCTGCACGCGGTCGATCGCGCCGCGCTCGTTCTGCCAGTTGGCCTTCATGCCGTCGAGGCGCTCCTGCGTCTCGGAGATGCGCCCGCGCAGGCGCTCCAGGCGCTCCTGCGAAGCCGCGTCCTCCTCCTTCATGAGGGCCTGCTCCTCGATCTGCATCTGGGTGAGCTCGCGGTCCACGGCGTCGATCTCGGCCGGCATGCTGTCGAGCTCCATGCGCAGGCGGCTCGCGGCCTCGTCCACGAGGTCGATGGCCTTGTCGGGCAGGAAGCGGTCGGAGATGTAGCGGTTGGAGAGGTCGGCCGCGCTGACCAGCGCCGCGTCGGTGATGCGCACGCGGTGATGCTGCTCGTAGCGCTCCTTGATGCCGCGCAGGATGGAGATGGTGTCCTCCACGCTGGGCTCGCTCACCATGACGGTCTGGAAGCGGCGGGCCAGGGCGGCGTCCTTCTCCACGTACTTGCGGTACTCGTCGAGCGTGGTCGCGCCGATGGCGTGCAGCTCGCCGCGCGCCAGGG
The DNA here is from genome assembly GCA_902772435.1 of uncultured Coriobacteriaceae bacterium. Lineage (GTDB taxonomy): Bacteria > Actinomycetota > Coriobacteriia > Coriobacteriales > Atopobiaceae > UBA1367. The sequence continues at coordinate 18,687 of CACYAX010000009.1, forward strand.
CCGGCTTGAGGATGTTGCCCGCGTCCATGGAGCCCTCGGTCGCGCCCGCACCCACGATGAGGTGCAGCTCGTCGATGAAGAGGATCACGCGGCCGTCGGACTTCTGGACCTCCTTGAGCACGCTCTTGAGGCGGTCCTCGAACTCGCCGCGGTACTTCGCGCCCGCGACCAGCGCCGACATGTCGAGCTCGACGATGTCCTTGTCCTTGATGGTGGACGGCACGTCGCCCGAGACGATGCGCTGGGCCAGGCCCTCCACGATGGCGGTCTTGCCCACGCCCGGCTCGCCGATGAGCACGGGGTTGTTCTTGGTGCGGCGGCTGAGCACCTGGATGGTGCGGCGGACCTCCTCGACGCGGCCGATGACCGGGTCGAGCTTGCCCTGGCGGGCGAGGTCAGTGACGTTGCGGCCGTACTGCTCGAGGGCCTCGAACTGCGGCTTGGCGTCCTGGCTGGTCACGCGGTCGTCGCCGCGCAGGTTGTCGTAGGCCTCGCGCACACGCTTGCCCGTGACGCCGGCCGCGCGCAGGACGTTGCCCGCGTCGCCCTTGTCGTCTGCCAGCGCGCAGAGCAGGTGCTCGCTCGTGACGTAGCTGTCGCCCATCTTGGTGGCGAGCTTCTCGGCCGCGTCGATGGTGCGGGCGAGGCCGGAGTCCATGCCCATCTGGCTGACGTCGCCGGACACCTTGGGCGCGTTGGCGATGATGGTGTCGGTCTGCTGCTCGATCATGGCGGGGTTGCCGCCGACGCGCTCGATGATGGCGCGGATGTTGCGCTCGCCCGAGCTGAGCAGGGCCTTGAGCAGGTGAATCGACTTCATCTGCCCCGCTTCTGCGTCAGCCGCTACGCCGAGCGCCGCCTGAAATGCTTCCTGGGCTGTGACTGCCCACTTATCAATTCTCATGTGTGCCTCCTTCGGCCGCATGCGGCCCGTCTGTTTGTACACAGTCATTGTTCCCGCTTGACGGCAAGGTATGCACATCTAAGTGTCTTTGTATTAGATTTTCTTAGTGGAGAAGGAATGGGGTGGCTGGGCGCGGCCGAGGTGCGTTCGCTGGCGGCGGACGGCATGCGAAATGTCGCCAGTTGGGGGCGGAAGTGGCGACATCTCGCCCGGGGGGATGCCGCTTGTCGCCAGTTCGGGGCGGAAGTGGCGACATCTCGCCCGGGGGGATGCCGCTTGTCCATCTCGCCCGGGGGGATGCCGCTTGTCACCAGTTCGGGACGGAAGTGGCGACATCTCGCCCGGGGGGATGCCGCTTGTCGCCAGTTCGGGGCCAAAATGGCGACATCTCGCCCGGGGGGATGCCGCTTGTCGCCAGTTCGGGACGGAAGTGGCGACATCTCGCCCGGGGTGGCAGCACGTTCCGCCACCAGCCGCGCCGCCAGCCGCAGCCCCCCTACCTCGTGCGATTGAAGAAGTAGCTCGACTTCGCGCCCTTCTTGGTCGCCCCCTTCACGGCCGCTTCCATCTGCGCGAGCTCCGGCCCGTCGTAGCCGAGATAGCGCGCGTCGCTGATCGCCTGGATCATATAGCCCTGCGCCGTACCGCCTGCCGCCGCAAGCTCGGCATCAATCTCGGCTGTCGTCCCCGCGGCAACGTGCGCGTAGAGGCTCTGCGCCAGAAGCGAGAAGTCCCTTCCCGTGAGCGCCGAGACCCCCACCTGCGAAAACACCTCGTTGACGATCCAGAACACCCGCGGCTTCAGCTCGTCGATCTGCAGACCCACCCGCGCGAAACGCCGCATGATGGGCACGTTCCGGTCATCCGCTTGCAACGCCATCAAATACGAAAGCGCTGCGTTCATGAGGTCGCCCCGGTCCTCCGCCTGCTCCGCCCCCCGCACGTATATCGACACCTCGTACGGCAGGTTGCCGACGTCCTCGAACGGATCGTTATAGCTCCCCGAAACCGAAAGCGCCGGCATGGAAGCGTTCCCCGCGCCCTGCGCCGCACCCGGAGACCCCGCGCCCGACCCCGCGCTCTGCGCCGCCGCCTGCCACGCAGGTTGCACCTGCTTCGGCGCACGCATCGGCACCCCAACATACCTGCCGAGTGCCTCCTGCGCACTGCGCAGCCCATCGACCCTACCCTTGATGAGCACGCAGTAGCACACGTCGGGATCGGGCCACGAATCGGGCTCGCTGTAGTACACGGAGTTCTTGTCCGTGATCTCGCCCGCAAGGCCGCCCTCCTGAATGACGTGGCATATGGCGTGCTCAGGCGTGTCGAAGCGCTCGAACGGCAGGTTGTAGCAGGTCCTCACCTTTCCGTCCCACTTGTAGTCCTTCAAGAACTGCGACGCAACGATCTGGCAGACCCAAGTCGCGTCCCCGGTAGATAGCTCCTCCTTTGCCATGAGGAAGAACCCCAGCACCTTCTTCTTCCAGCTGAAGAGACCCATGTCAATTCCCTCCCCGCCCGAACGGCGTCTAGATCCCCAGGATGTCGCGGTAGTCCGACAGATAGCCGAGCGCATCAGGATAGTCCTCGTGCAGTCCCTCGAAGAGAACCGCCCCGGCGTAGGGCTCGCCCGAACTGAGGCAGCCCTTGCCGAACGCGAGCGAGTTGCCGCTCGTCACATAGCGCTGGGTGTTCGTTGAGCGAATGAGGTGGCAAAGGCGACGCTCCGGGTCATCAAGCTCGCGCACGGGCACGCGTTCCTCCGTGAGCACCTGCACTTGTCCGCCGGCTTCCTTGAACTCGGGAATCGCCATCATGTAGCCCGAGATGATCCGGTCCAGCTCGCCTCTCGACAGCGAACCCGAGGTCATGAGGTAGAAGATGCGCGCCACGGGGCCGCCCGCAGCCGCCGCAGCCACGGGACCAGCCTTCCGCTCCTGCGCCGCCGCGTCCACAGCCGCCGGTACGCCCGCATCCGCAGGCCAGCCCGCTTCCACTGGCGCACCCTCATCCTCCGTAGCCGCAGGAGCGATCCGCTCGGCAGACCCCGCCGCAGGCCAGCCCGCACCCTTCGTCCCGAACGCATAGGCGCGCGGCGACCCGCCCCACTTGGAGCCGTCATCCAGCACGAGCAGCGTGTTTCCATCCGCGCTCAGCGCGAGGGCAGCCGGCCTGCACGGCACGTTCAGCCACAGCTCGTCGTCGCCCGCGTAGCAGCA
>CACYAX010000010.1:0-7926 GCA_902772435.1 uncultured Coriobacteriaceae bacterium
AGAGCACGAAGGTAATGGGCAGTATGGCAGAGTCAGCCCCCGGCGCGAAGTGGCGGATGGCGATGTGGGCCACGGCGAACGCCGCAAAGAGCCCGAGGGGTACGGCAAGCGAGCTTATCGAGAGCGAGACCTGCATGTTCACGACATAAAGGGCGTAGAGCAGCAGTACGGGGATGGCGCCGAGGCAGAGCAGGAGCAGCTCGGTGTTGCGGCGCGTGTTGCCTTCAAATCCTGCCATCATGCACCTCCGTCCTTCGTCTTGGCCTTGTTTGCCGTGTTGTCGCTGGATACGCTGGAATTGGCCGCCGTCGTCTCGAGCCCGGTCGCCTCGCCCTCGGTCGGGGCGTTCTCGTCTGGGCCTTGTGGCTCGACGGGATTATCTGGTGAGGCGTCCGTAGAGCTGGTGGTCTTGTCGGCGGCATCGGCAGCCGCTGTCTTGGAGGCGTCGATCTGCTCGCGGTAGCTCTGGATGGTGGCGCGCGCCGCGTCCTCGGACTCCACGACGACGCCGTCAGCGAGGAGCTTCTGCGTCGCCTCGGGCAGGTCGGAGGCCAAGACGCTCGTCACCTTGAACTCCCGTGAGAGCTCAAGGCCCATGAAGCTGCCTTGGATGCCGTGGTAGATGGTCACGTTGCCGCCGCTGACCCCCACGTACCACGAGGTGTTGATGAAGAACGCGAGCAGCGCCCCCGTCAGCGCGGTGAGCGAGATCAGGATCGCGATGATGGTCGCGGCTGCTTTGCGGATGCGCCCGTGCTGCTCGTCGATCACGCCGTCGTCGAGGACGTCGACCACGATGACTGACACATTGTCGTGGCCGCCCTCGGTGAGCGCGGCCGAGACGAGGTTGTCCGCCGCGGACTGGGGCGTGGGCGACGAGACGGCAATGGCCTCGATCTCGGAGTCCTCGACCATGGAGGAGAGGCCGTCGGAGCACAGCACGATGCGGTCGCCCTCGAGCACCTCGACCATGAAGTGGTCCGCGTACATGTCGGGGTCAGAGCCCAGCGCGCGCGTGATGACCGAGCGCGAGGGGTGCACGCGCGCCTCGTCGGCCGTGATCTCGCCTGCGTCCACGAGCTCCTCCACATAGGAGTGGTCGTGGGTCAGGCGCACCAGCGTGCCGTGGCGCAGCAGGTAGATGCGGGAATCGCCCACGTGGGCGATGGCCCTGGCGGCCGCGTCCCGAGATGGCGCCCTCGATCACGGCCGTGTTGGCGGCCTCGACCGCGGCGCCGAGAAGCACGTCGTCAGCGTGCAGGGGTGCCTGTTTGGCGATGGTCTCGACCGCGATGGAGCTCGCGACCTCTCCCGCCGCATGGCCGCCCATGCCGTCGCACACAGCGAAGACGGGGGCCTGCACCAGGTAGGAGTCCTCGTTGTGCTCGCGTACGAGGCCCACGTCGGTGCGTGCTCCCCAGGAGATGCGGGCGGTCATGCCCGTATCGCTGTGCGAGCCCTCGCGGGCCTCGATGGATATGGTCTCATGGCCGGGGCTCACGACAGGGGTGACCTCGGTCTCGTCGACCAAGATCTCAGCCTCTGAGGTCGCCTCGACGCTCAGCTCGTCCTCGTGTTCAAGGAGCTCGCTCATCGGCGGCTCACCCTCAGCACGGTGTCGCCCACCTGCACGTCGTCGCCGTCACGCAGGGTGACGGGCTGTCCGATGGGGTGGCCGTTTACCAGCGTGCCATTCGTGGACTTGAGGTCTTCGAGCACGATTGCCGGGCCCTGCAGCGTGAAGCGCGCGTGGGTGGCCGACACGTAGGGCTCGTCGATGACGATGTCGGAGGACGGCGAGCGGCCTACCACGACGGGGCCGAGGATGTCGACGTGCAGGCCGCGGAGGCTGCGAGCACCCTTCTCGACGTCGACGGACCAGATGGCGGTGTCGCGGCGCTGGCCGCGCACGAGGCCGATGCCCGTCTTCATGGTCGCGAGCAGGAACAGGTACAGCATGATGACGAGCAGGATGCGTCCCGCGAAGAGTACGAGGTCTATCATGCTTAGTTCTCCCGGAATTCAAGGTTCATGAGGCCGATCGTGACGATGTCGCCGTCACGCAGCACCTTCTGGGTGATGTCCATGTCGTTCACCAGCGTGCCATTGGTGGAGCCGAGGTCCCTGATGCGCCACACGTGGCCGTCGAAGTTCAGCTCGGCGTGGATGCGCGAGACGTTGGGGTCGCGCAGCACGATGTTGCCCGTGGTGCGCTCGCGCCCGATGAGGGTCGAGGGGGCCTTGCCGATATAGGTGCGGCCGGTCTGGTGGTCGATGAGCATGCAGGTGACGGCCTCTTCCTCGTCCTCTTCGATCACCGAGGGGAGCGAAGAGCCGAGCGGGGCGGACGGCAGCGGCCCGGCCAGCGGGTCAGCCGAATCGGACGCGGGGACGGGGATGTGCTCGTCCAGGAAGTCCATGGGGATCACGTCGAGGCCCACGGACGACGCGTCGTCGAGGGGCGGGATCGAGGCCGCGGAGAAGATCTGGCTGGGATCGTTGTTGGAGTTGATCGTCGGGATCGTCTTGATCTGCGGGGCGGCAGCCGAACCCTGCGCCTGGGAGGGACGCGGCGAGGAGGGAGCCTCGCTGGCCGTGGTGCGCAGGCGGCGCGCCGGGCGCTTCTTGACGGGCTTGCTCGGGCTGGCGAGGTCTGCCGCGGCGCCGCCGAGCGCAGAGGAGCCCTGCAGGAAGGTGGCCTCCTCCTGGCGCAGGGCCTGGAGGGTGCGGGCGTCGATGTTCTCCGCGAACACGGCGAACTTGCCCGAGCGCAGCGTGTCGTCCACCATGAAGCGGGCGAGCGGCTCGCCTACGAACACGTAGCCCTTACGCGCGGCCTCGCCCTTGACGTACTCCACGACCTCGGTGGTGAGACGCGGATAGAGCATCCGCATGGCCACGTCGTCGGTGGGGGAGACGAGGATGGTATAGAGGGCCGGCGCCGTGTCGACGTCGTCGATGACGAAGGTCTCGCGCTCCATCTCGCGGGCAGCCCGCTTGGCGAGGCGCTTGAAAGAGAAAGGCGCAGTATATCCCTGAGGAGCGGCACCGAACGCATCGGCCACGCGCTGTTCAAAGGTCTTAAGCAAGTTCATCTACGTCAGCCTCCTGATTTTCATGAGCTGGCCCCACGAGGATGCGGACCGCGCACGCAAACACCCATAAGACTACCGCAATGCCGACGGTATCCCATGTGGGAGCGACCCATATGCCGCCATTTTCCACTCGTTTTGCGAGGAGTTGGCCCCCGCAGACGAGCGCGAGGCCAAGCACTTGGCCAAGAATGGAGAACGCGATGCCGGGGCGGGCGCGCGTGACCGCGGCGGCTAGCGTGGCGGCGAAGACGCAGCTCGCGGCTGAGATCCAGTTGCTCGGCATGAGCGCGAGCTCCAGCAGGGCCTGGGCGGTCATGCTCGCGTCGAAGCCCGTCGCGAGCGCCGTCTGGTAGAGCATGGACGCGAGCCAGCCGATGGTGGCCGTGAGGAAGGCGTTGCCTGGCGTGAGGAACGCTCCCGCGTAGGCGGCCGAGGCTATGGGCACGCGCGTGGCGAGGGGGAGGAGCGCGGCGGCAGTCGAGTGCTTGGAGTTCCATCCCGAGATGGCCCACCAGGTCACGACGAGGAAGGCGAAGACCCCACCCAAGAGGATGGACGTCACGCCGCTCGTGGTGGTCACCAGGGCGAAGGCGATGAGCGCGAAGACCGCGACGCTGCCCAGAGGCGGCCATGCGGCAGCGGCGACTGCGCAGGTCAGGGCCGCAATGAGGGCCGTGTTGCCCGTGTTGAAGACGAACGATCCCACCTCGTAGACGAGCCATCCCGAGAGCGCCGCGGCGAGCACGCGCTGGATGGCCCCCTCGATCCAGGGATACCTGAAGTGCAGGGGTAGCTCAGCGGCCACGGCCTCGTCGTCAACCTCGTCCTCCTCGCCCGTCTGCGACAGCAGGAGGCGGATGGAGTCCGACCCTCGTGAGGTGTCGCCGAGGGCGAAGCTGACCTCGTTGGCGAAGTCGGAGATCGACGGCGTGCGCAGGGCGGGGTTGGGCTCGAGGGCTCCCAGAAGGGCCTGCTCGGTCATGCCCGACGCATCGGGCACCATCTTGGAGATGCTCATCTTGGGCCCGCGTTTGATCAGCTTGAGCGACTGCTCGGCGGTCGCGGCGGCAAAGGGGCATTCGCCCGTGAGGGCCTGCCAGATCACGACGCCGAGCGCGAACACATCGGTGCGCTCGTCCACCACAAGACCTTCGATCTGCTCGGGCGGCATGTAGCCCACGGTCCCGCCGCGGGCGTCACCAAATCCGGTGGCGGAAGCGAGCGTGGCCATACCGAAGTCACAAAGCTTAACCTTCCCTGTACGGTCAATCATGATGTTGGACGGCTTGATGTCGAGGTGCAGGACGCCGTTCTCGTGTGCGTAGGCGAGGGCCGAGCCGAGCGAGTTGACGAGATACGCGCACTCGTCGGGCGTGAGCGTGCCCCCCTCGACGCGCTGCAGGAGCTCCGAGAGGGTGATGCCCTCCACGTACTCCATGACGAGGTAGGCGCACTCGTCGTCGCGCTCGAAATCAAAGACCGTGATGATGTTGGGGTGGGCAAGCATGGAGGAGGTGCGGGCCTCGGCAAGGCCTTCTGCCAGCGTAGATGCCATGCCGGGCGCTTCCCCGCGCGTGCTGAGCGGCATGCGCTTGATGGCCACGCGGCGCTGCAGGCGCGTGTCCCAACAGGTCAGGACCGTGCCAAAGCCGCCCGTGCCGCAAGACTCCATGATGCGGTAGCGGCCGAGGATGGACGCCCCGCGCGCGGTGGCGTTAGGTTGTCTGGACTCCGGCGAAAGATGAGCCGGAGACTGTTGACGAATCGAGCTTGCCACGGCCTCCCCTGTATCGTTTAAGCTGCATGTATGCTCGTGGCATACTGTTCCCGTTTTATCGTGGGTCTAGACAGGCGGCCCACGATGTCTGATCGCAGTATATGGTTCTGTATAGGGTAGCCGTTTAGAGCAAATCTGCCAAATACCATTGACGGCAAATGGTGTTTCGTAGTAGAATCCTTCCGCACGCGGGCGTGGCGGAATTGGCAGACGCGTACGGTTCAGGTCCGTATGGGGGCAACCCCGTGAAGGTTCAAGTCCTTTCGCCCGCACCATGATTCCAAGGAGGCCTCGGCAAACGCCGAGGTCTTTTTTGTTTGGTGGGCTCAGGCCCACGCATTTTCGGCAAAAGAAAAGAGCCCCTTGCTAGGGGCTCCGGAATTGCAGTGGTGCGGCGTGAGGGATTCGAACCCCCGACCTTGTGATTCGTAGTCACACGCTCTATCCAGCTGAGCTAACGCCGCGAATGCACTGCTAAATATACCGCACTGGGGGAAAGAGTCAAGAAGAAATTTGGAAAACCTTGGCGCTTCCCCACCTTTTGCGCACTGCGATCCCTACGTCCCCTGGGGACGAAAGGCCGCGTGTGCGCCGCTGACCACGGAATATGTGTATGAGACCTTGGCGGTATCGAGCAGGTCTTGCAGATCGCTGAGATAGGCGCCCTCTGAGAAGAAACTGTGAAGCCCCTCATCAAGCCCTGCGCGGGAAGCCGCCTCGGTGAGGAAGCCAACCATGAAGCGTGCGCTCTCCGGGGTGAGGGTGATGGTCTGCCTGCGCGAGAGCGCTCCGAACACAAGCATCGTGTGGGCACCATCCGTCTGCTCGCTGATCTCCGTCGTGGTGGGCGTTGTGCGGTAGCTGACGATGCGAAGCTCGTCAGGCGCCTCCTCCCTCAGTAGCTCAATCCATGTCTCGCGCTCAGTGCCTCGTGTCATGCGTCCTCCCTAAAGGGTACATTTGTTTGTAAAGATTGTAACATATCAGTTTGCATGAGTACATATGTTCTTTACACAGAGCCAAGGCACCCCATGCCGTCCCATGAAATAGGGGTGGGCAGCCCGTTGACTGCCCACCCCAGTTCGTGCGGTTGTCGCGCTGCGGCTTACGCCTCGGGGACGATGGTCTCGACGCCACCCATGTAGGGCACGAGCGCCTCCGGGACGGTGATGGTGCCGTCGGGGTTCTGGTAGTTCTCCATGATGGCGGCCATCGTGCGGCCCACGGCGAGGCCGGAGCCGTTGAGGGTGTGCACGAGGCGCGTGCCCTTGAACTCGGACGGGTCGCGGTACTTGATGTTGGCGCGACGTGCCTGGAAATCCCAGCAGTTGGAGCAGCTCGAGATCTCCTTGTAGGCGTTGTAGCTGGGCAGCCAGACCTCGATGTCGTAGCACTTGCGGGCAGAGAAGCCGATGTCGCCGGTGCAGAGCGTGACCACGTGATAGGGGAGGCCCAGCGCCTTGAGCACTTCCTCGGCCTCGTTGACCATGCTCTCGAGCTGGTTCATGGAGTCCTCGGGCTTGGCGAACTTGACCATTTCGACCTTGTCGAACTCGTGCACGCGGATGATGCCGCGGGTGTCACGGCCGGCGGAGCCAGCCTCCTCGCGGAAGCACGGCGTGAAGGCGCAGTACCAAAGCGGGAGCTTGGAGCCGTCGAGCACCTCGTCACGATGCAGGTTGGTGAGCATGACCTCGGCCGTGGGGATGAGGTAGAGGTCGGGGCTGACGTGGTAGAGGTCCTCCTCGAACTTGGGCAGCTGGCCCGTGCCGAAGAGCGTGGCGGCGTTGGTGATGACGGGCGGCCACCACTCCTTGAAGCCGGCCTTGGCGTGCATGTCGATCATGAAGTTGATGAGCGCGCGCTCCATGCGGGCGCCCATGCCGCCGAGCACGTAGAAGCGCGAACCAGCGATCTTGACGCCGCGGTCGAAGTCGATCATGCCGAGAGCCGGACCGAGGTCCCAGTGCGCCTTGGGCTCGAAGTCGAACTCGCGCGGGGTGCCCCAGCGACGGACCTCGGGGTTGTCGGAGTCGTCCTTGCCGTAGGGCACGGTCTCATCGGGGATGTTGGGGATGCCGGCAACGAGGTCAAAGAGCGCCTGCTCGACTTCGCCGCGCTTGGTGTCGAGCTCGGCGATGCGGTCCTTGTTGGCGGCAACCGTGGCCTTGGCGGCCTCGGCCTCGTCGCGCTTGCCCTCGCGCATGAGCTGGCCGATCTGCTTGGAGACGGCGTTGCGCTCGGCCTGCAGGCCCTCGACCTCGGAGATCAGGGCGCGGCGCTCGGTGTCGAGCTCGAAGAAGCGCTCGCGGTCCCAGTGGGCGTTCTGACGAGAGGCGCAGGCCGCATCGACGACGTCGGGGTTCTCGCGCACGAATTTGATGTCTAGCATTGGTGTCCTTTCGGTTGTGCCATGCCGCGCTTTGTGCGCAGCGCATGTGAGCGCGGGAGCTCAACAGGCCCATCAAGTATATACTTACAACTGGACTTGCGGCGCCCGATGGCCAAAAGCAGGTCATATCTGCAGGAAGCATAACGGCCTCAGACGGTCGCTTGCGAATATATACGACGCGAAAGGCTGAACATGGAAGCCATCAGCGGATTCTTTTCTTGGCTCTTTGGCACCCGCACGGGCGTGCTCGTGCTCCTGGGCGGCGGCATCCTGATATTCCTCATCATCTCGCTCGTGCTCGAGCGCCGTACGCGTGCCATATATAAGGAGCACGAGCGCAGCGAAGACGACTGGAGCCTCTTCGACGACGAGGACGGTTGGTCCGAGTTCGAGGGCGACAACAACTAAGGCGAAGTGACAACTGACCAGCCCGTGGCGTCGGGGCCCCTAGCGGCTCTGACGTGCGCTGTGGCTAGGTAAAAGAAAAGCGCCCCTGACTTGGGGCGCCGTATCAATCTGGCGGAGAGCTGGGGATTCGCCGCGTTGCCTGCGGCAACGCTCGACGGCTACGCGCCTTTCGGCGCTCCGCCCGCGACATGCCAGCCATGGCGCAAGCCTCGCGGGGACGCTCGGCTTCGTGAGCGTCCACCGGACGCTTGCGC
>CACYAX010000010.1:7991-31689 GCA_902772435.1 uncultured Coriobacteriaceae bacterium
ACCGTCCACTCAAAAGAAAAGCGCCCCTAGCTTGGGGCGCCGTATCATTCTGGCGGAGAGCTGGGGATTCGAACCCCAGATAGGATTGAGTCCTATACTCGCTTAGCAGGCGAGCACCTTCGGCCTCTCGGTCAGCTCTCCGTATGCAACAGAATATGATAGCGAACTTGCGAGAAAAGTCACACAACAAACTCGAATAAGTTGGGATTATGGACGAATATCCGCGCTCCTGAATGCGGGCAACCAGCTGCGCCTAGGCAAGGAAGCTTTCGTCGGCAACCACGTCGTCGCGATGTGCGCGCAAGGCGTCCCAGCTGAAGCGTTTGACCAGCTCATGCGCATCGACCGGTTCGCCGGGCTCGGCGATGCCGACGGCCGCAGCAAGGAGCCCGATCACGCGCTCAGGGCCACGCTCATGCTCACGGATGACGCCTAGGTCGAGGTCGCGGTCGCGCTTGGACAGGCGGCGGCCGTCGGGAGCGACCAGCAGCGGGACGTGTGCGAAAGCCGGCGGCTCGTATCCCAGCTCGCGTGCGAGCCACGTCTGCCGCGCGGAAGAGCCGAGGAGGTCGCGGCCGCGCACTACCTGCGTGACGCCCATCTCGCCGTCATCCACCACGACCGCCAGCTGGTACGCGATCACGCCGTCGCTGCGTCGCAGCAGGAAGTCGCCGCACTCGGTGGCGAGCACCTCGTGTTGGGCACCGTACGTCTCGTCCACGAAGTCGATGGTCCCGCGGGGGTCGTTGGCCTCGGGTACCCTGACGCGCGTGGCAGGCGCCCTGAGAGCGGAGCGGCGCATGACCTCCTCCGCGCCGAGGCCGCGACAGGTGCCCTGATAGACGTAGGTGCCGTCGGAGGCGTGTGGTGCCGTGGCGGCATGCAGCTCCGCGCGGGTACAGAAACAGGGATACGTGAGGCCGCGCGCGCCGAGCCGCTCGATTGCCGCGGCATAGAGCTCGCCGCGCTCGCTCTGGAAGTACGGCCCCTCGTCCCAGTCGAGCCCCAGCCAGTGGAGGTCCTCCATGAGGAGCTCCGCGTGCTCGCGGCTCTGTGCGCGCGGGTCGAGGTCCTCGATGCGCATGACCATGCGGCCGCCTGCGGAGCGCACGGCAAGCCAGGCCATGAGGCACGAAAAGGCATTCCCCAGGTGCATGCGACCAGAAGGGGTTGGCGCAAAGCGACCAACCACAGCCGGGCGTCCGGCGCCGTGCGATGTGGGAGCGGCTGCATTCATGGGTACCATGGTAGGACTAACGGGGCCCAAGAGTGCTCACACAACGTCAACAGTCCCTAAAAAGCGAACCAGAATATTGCATAAAATAGCGGTAAACCTCCCTAAATAGCGTGTAAACTAGAATAAACTTCCGCTAAAACTTGAAAAATGACCGCTTGAGGCCAGTCACGAAAGACTTGTTTGGGCAAAGGCCCTACGATGCTGTTGGCAATGAAACGAGCCAGACCCCCCGATGGGATGGCAACCAACGTCCAAACAGATTAGGAGCACCCCATGGCCAAGTACGAATCCCCCGACCGCGTCGTCATCGCCCTTGGCGGCAACGCCCTCGGCGACACCCCCGAAGAGCAGATCGCCCGCGTCCGCGAGGCTGCCCCGACCCTTCTCAAGGTCATCGAGATGGGCAACGAGATCATCATCACCCACGGCAACGGCCCGCAGGTCGGCATGATCCAGAACGCCTTCGCCACCGCCCACGAGGTCGACGCCAAGTACCCCCTCATCGACCTGCCCGAGTGCGGCGCCATGAGCCAGGGCTACATCGGCTACCACCTGCAGCAGGCCATCGGCGTGGCCATGCACAAGGCCTACAAGCGCTGGCACGTGGCCACCGTCGTGACGCAGATCGAGGTCGACCCGGACGACCCCGCGTTCCTCAACCCCACCAAGCCCATCGGCGTCTTCCTGACCGAGGCGCAGGCGGCCGCCGAGAAGGCCGAGCATCCTGACTGGACCCTCGTCGAGGACTCCGGCCGTGGCTATCGTCGCGTCGTGGCCAGCCCCGTCCCCCGCAAGATCGTCGAGGCCGACTCCATCATCAACCTGCTCGACGACGAGTTCATCGTCATCGCCTGCGGTGGCGGCGGCGTGCCGGTGGTGCGCGACTACAACGACAAGGGCGCCTACAAGGGCGTCGCGGCCGTCATCGACAAGGACATGGCCGGCGAGCTGCTCGCCGAGGACTGCCGTGCCGACATGCTCGTGCTGCTGACGGCCGTCGAGCACGTGGCCATCAACTTCGGCAAGCCCAACCAGGAGGACCTCACCGACATCACCGCCGACCAGGCGCGCGAGTACGCCGATGCCGGTCAGTTCGGCAAGGGCTCCATGGAGCCCAAGGTCCGCGCGGCCAGGACAACCGAAGCATCACCGAGGCTGGTCTCTCCTAGCCTCGCCCTTCCGGAAGGCCCGCCCATGTGGCGGGCCTTCTTCTGTTGTGAAGCCCGCCATCGTGCACGGCCAACGCACGTCAGAGCGCTATCCTTGAGTACCTGATGATTCGAGATAGGAGGCGCCATGGGGTCCGAGAACATGTCCGAGATGCGCGATTTCGTGCTGGGCACGCCGGCAATCGTGTGCCGCTGGCGCCTCGCCAACAGGCAGGTGCTGCTGGAGAACCGCCACGTGCGCGCCCTTTCGAAGCGCACGCTGGGCGAGGAGAAGGTCCCCACGACGCTGGTCGCGTGGGTCAAGCAGCATCTTGAGTGGACGCTCAAGGAGGGTGCGTTTGCCCATCCCGACGGCGTGCTCATGCTGGTGATCGATGAGGCGGGCCAGGCCGCGATGACGGTCGGCCCCTATGAGCCCCTCGCCCAGACGGGTGTCCTGGACCTCGCTGCCCGGGCGGCCCTCGCGCACGACGAGGCCGAGCGCACGGGCATCGCGCCGGAATGCCTCTGGCTCGTGCAGGGGGATACGCTCGTCTGGGGCATAGACCGCGACCACGACCCCTCGGGCGCGTCGACCCTCGTGAACGACCTCGCCCATACGCTGGGGCTGCGCGTGGCCCGCCAACCGGGCCTGGCCGAGCTCGTGGGCAGCGGGTCGGTTGCGTACGACGGCGCGTTCCTGGTCTCTGACGAGCATGGCGTGGTGGCTGCGCGGAACCTGCCCAGCACGCTGTCCGAGAAGTTCGCGGCGAGCTACCAAAGGCTCTTCGAGAAGACGGCGCGAATAGCCTAGTCGGCTGTCATCCTACGCTGGTTCTGTGGAGCGTCCCTGCGGGGAGCATAGTGAATAACACCAAGGTAGCGGGCTATATTTGGCTACCGAATTCCGCTTGCCGTGGCACGTTTGGCGGCTACCCAAGACGTTTTGTGTCCACAAACACCAATCGGAAAGTTTTCACTATCATATATAGCGGTATGCCTATGCTGCGGGCAGGGCGTACCCCTGGGGCGGTAAGGAGAGGGACCGCCCCGCGCGCCAGCAGTGGCCGCGGGAAGGATAGTCCCGGGCACAACGTCCGGTATACACGTAAAGGAGAGGATATGGCGAGAAAGTTCAAGTCAATGGACGGTAACAACGCTGCGGCATATGTGTCGTATGCGTTTACCGAGGTGGCGGGCATCTACCCGATCACCCCGTCCAGCCCCATGGCCGACTATGTCGACCAGTGGGCAGCCCAGGGCCAGAAGAACATCTTCGGCACGCCCGTCAAGGTCATCGAGATGGAGTCTGAGGCTGGCGCGGCGGGCGCCGTCCACGGCTCGCTCGGCACCGGCGCCCTGACCACGACGTACACCGCGTCGCAGGGCCTGCTTCTGATGATCCCCAACATGTACAAGATCGCGGGCGAGGGCCTGCCTGGCGTCTTCCACGTGTCCGCACGTACCGTCGCCAGCCACGCGCTCAACATCTTCGGCGATCACTCTGACGTCATGGCCTGCCGCCAGACCGGCTTCGCCATGCTCGCCGAGGGCAACGTCCAGGAGGTCATGGACCTCTCCGCCGTCGCCCACCTCGCTGCCATCAAGGGCAGCCTGCCGTTCCTCAACTTCTTCGACGGCTTCCGCACCTCCCACGAGATCCAGAAGGTCGCCCTTTGGGACTATGAGGACCTCAAGGAGCTTTGCGACATGGACGCCGTCCAGGCGTTCCGCGATCACGCCCTCAACCCCGAGCATCCGCATGCCCGCGGCTCTCACGAGAACGGCGACATCTTCTTCCAGCACCGCGAGGCCTGCAACCCGGCCTACGACGCGCTGCCCGCCATCGTCGAGGACTACATGAACAAGGTGAACGAGAAGCTGGGCACCAGCTATCACCTGTTCGATTACTACGGCGCCGATGACGCTGACCGCGTCGTCGTCTGCATGGGCTCCTTCTGCGACGTGCTCGAGGAGGTCATCGACTACCTGAACGCTCACGGCGAGAAGGTCGGCCTGGTCAAGGTCCGTCTGTATCGTCCGTGGTCCATCGAGCACTTCGTGGCCGCTCTGCCCAAGACGGTCAAGAAGATCGCCGTCATGGACCGCACCAAGGAGCCGGGTTCCATCGGCGAGCCCCTCTACCAGGACGTCATCACCTCCCTCTATGAGGCCGGCATCTCCGGCATCAAGGTCGTCGGCGGCCGCTACGGCCTCGGCAGCAAGGACACGCCTCCCGCGTCTGCCTTCGCCGTTTACGACGAGCTCAAGAAGGACGACCCCAAGCGCGAGTTCACCATCGGCATCGTGGACGACGTCACCAACCTCTCGCTCTCCGAGATGGAAGACGCCCCCAACACGGCCGACCCCTCGACCATCGAGTGCAAGTTCTGGGGCCTCGGCGGCGACGGTACCGTGGGCGCCAACAAGAACTCCATCAAGATCATCGGAGACCACACCGACAAGTACATCCAGGCGTACTTCCAGTACGACTCCAAGAAGACCGGCGGCGTCACCGTCTCGCACCTGCGCTTCGGCGATTCCCCGATCCGCTCGCCCTACTACGTGACCAAGGCTGACTTCGTGGCTTGCCACAACCCCAGCTACATCACCAAGGGCTTCAAGATGGTCCGCGACGTCAAGCCCGGCGGCTCCTTCCTGGTCAACTGCCAGTGGGACTTCGCTGAGTTCGAGCAGCAGCTCAACGCCGACGCCAAGCGCTACATCGCCAACAACGACGTGCACGTCTACCTGATCAACGCCATCGACCTCGCCCGTCAGGTCGGCATGGGCAAGCGCACCAACACCATCCTCCAGTCCGCGTTCTTCACCCTCTCCGGCGTCCTGCCGCAGGAGGAGGCCATCCAGTACATGAAGGATGCCGCCACGCATTCGTACATGAAGAAGGGCCAGGACATCGTCGACGCCAACCATCGCGCCATCGACGCCGGTGCCACCGCCTTCACCGAGGTTGAGATCCCCGAGAGCTGGAAGACCGCTACCGACGAGCCGACCGTCCTCACCCTCGAGGGCCGCGAGGCCATTGTCAAGCAGGTCAAGGAGCTCCTGCACCCGATCGACCTCATGGACGGCGACAGCCTGCCCGTCTCCGCCTTCAAGGACATCGCTGACGGCCAGTTCGAGCTTGGTGCCTCCGCGTACGAGAAGCGCGGCGTTGCCGCCTTCGTGCCGCACTGGGACGAGTCCAAGTGCATCCAGTGCAACAACTGCGCCAACGTCTGCCCGCATGCCACCATCCGTCCGTTCGCCCTCAGCGCCGACGAGGCTGCTGCCGCGCCTGAGACCATGCGCATGCTCCCGCTGACGCCCGCCAAGAAGTACCCCGACATGAAGTACGCGCTCGTCATCTCGCCGCTCGACTGCATGGGCTGCGGCGTCTGCGTGGGCGTCTGCCCGAAGGGTGCCCTCTCCATGAGCGGCCAGGAGGCCGAGCTCGTCGAGCAGGCCAGCTTCGACTACGCCGTCGCCAACGTCACCGAGAAGGAAGGCGTCGTTGCCGCCAACCTCAAGGGCGTCCAGTTCAAGAAGCCGCTGCTTGAGTTCTCCGGCTCCTGCGCTGGCTGCGCCGAGACCGCGTACGCGCGCCTCGTCACCCAGGTCGCTGGTGACCGCATGTTCATCTCCAACGCCACCGGCTGCTCCTCCATTTGGGGCAACCCGGCTGCCACCAGCCCCTATACCACCACCGCTGAGGGCCATGGCCCCGCGTGGAACAACTCCCTGTTCGAGGACAACGCCGAGCACGGCCTGGGTATGTACCTTGGCTACAAGGCCGTCCAGAACAAGGTCGTCGAGCAGGTCGCTTGCCTGATCCAGGCCGACGGCACCTCCGACGCCGTCAAGGACGCTGCCACCGCATGGCTCGAGGCCAAGGACGACACCGATGCCAGCAAGACCACGGCAGCCGCGCTTGTCGCCGCTCTCGAGGCTGACGGCTCCGACGCCGCCAAGGCCATCCTCGCCGACAAGGCGTACCTGACCAAGAAGTCCTTCTGGATCTTCGGCGGCGACGGCTGGGCCTATGACATCGGCTTCGGCGGCCTCGATCACGTGCTTGCCTCCGGCAACAACGTGAACGTCTTCGTCTTCGACACCGAGGTCTACTCCAACACCGGTGGCCAGGCTTCCAAGGCTTCCAACATCGGCCAGGTCGCCCAGTTCGCCGCTGCTGGTAAGGAGATCAAGAAGAAGAGCCTCGCCGAGATCGCGATGAGCTATGGCTACGTCTACGTCGCGCAGGTCGCCATGGGCGCCAACCCGGCTCAGACCCTCAAGGCCATCCAGGAGGCCGAGGCCTACGACGGCCCGTCCCTGATCATCGGCTACAGCCCGTGCGAGATGCATGCCATCAAGGGCGGCATGACCAACTGCCAGTCCGAGATGAAGAAGGCCGTTGACTGCGGCTACTGGAACCTCTTCACCTTCAACCCGGCTGCCCCCAAGGGCAAGAAGTTCACGCTCACCAGCAAGGCCCCGGCCGGCGGCTATCAGGAGTTCCTGATGAACGAGGCCCGCTACAACCGCCTCACCCGCGAGTTCCCCGAGCGTGCCAAGGAGCTCTTCGCGCGCAACGAGGAAGCGGCCATCGCCCGCTACGAGCACCTGCTCAAGCTCAAGGACCTCTACGCTGAGCTCTAAGCGCTGCGTAGCACGCCCTAGCTGCTAGCAAGCCTGCGGCCCCGCACTTCGGTGCGGGGCCGTTTTTTCTGGGTATGGGTTTGCTGGCCGAGCGCCCGCTCTCCTCCGCGACCAGTTTGGCTGACTAAGCCCCCATTCTCTTCTGCGACCAGCCTTGCCAGCGGGTCATCCCCTCTGTATCTGGACACAGTTTGGCTAGCTGAACACTCAATCCCAAGAACGGGCCGATTCGCCGAAATGGGCGTAAGCCTGAAAGCGCCGCGCGTCTGACGGGGCATAATCTGTCGTGGGCAGGAACACGAAGATTGAACGCAGCATGCACACAGCCAAACATATAGAAATTGATGAAGAGCCGAAGCGCGGACGGGGCTGGCTGATCGCCCTTGCCGTGGTCGTTGTTGCGGCCGCGCTGGGTTTCGGGGGCTACCTCTTCTGGCTCCAACGCGACGTGGTCGTCTACCTCAACGGCGAGCCCGTCGAGATCAGGTTCCGCTCCACGTTTGCCGACATCTGCGACAAAGCGGGCGTGGTGCCCGAGGCAGGCGACCTCTATTCGATCACGGACCAGCTCATCACGGATGGCGGCGGCGAGCCGTATACGGTGCAGCTTGACGGCAGGGAGCTCTCGGAGAAGGAGTGTGCGAGCGTCATCGTCGAGGGGGAGGAATCCTTCACGGTGGTCAACGGCGACGACGTGACCGAAGGCTCCGAGGTGGTCGAGCGTGAGACCGCGCCGCGCCTCGTGCCCGCCGACGGCCTTGGCGCCGTGACCTTCGTGAGCCAGTGGGGCACAAGCGGGCTCAGCCGCTATCGCGTCGGGTCCGTCTCGGGGGAGGAAGTCCTCGAAGAGGTCGTGCAGGAGCCGGGGGACTGCGTGCTCTCGTCGGTCAACCCCGTGCCGTCCGACGGACAGGCGCTCGTCTGCCTGACGTTCGACGATGGGCCCAGCTCGTATACGGCCGACGTGCTGTGCATCCTCGAGGAGAAGCACGCTGTGGCGACGTTCTTTGCCCTGGGTTCGAGCGTGGCCGGATGGTCCGACATGATTCAGCAGCTCGAGAACGCGGGCTGCGAGGTCCTGAGCCACACGATGAACCACCAGGACAACTACGCGATTTCCTCGGAGGACACCTATCGGGAGACGGTTGACGCCTTCGACGCGCTGCGCGACTACGCGGGCGTCTACACCACGGTCATCCGTCCGCCCTATGGGAATTGGAACAACAACTGCTGGATCAGCGCGCGCGGCACCGTGAGCGCCTCGGTGATCTGGACCATCGACAGCCGCGACTGGGAGCTGCCGGGCGCAGACGCCATCGTCAAGAACTGCACTTCCAACGTCGGGAACGGCGACATCATCTTGATGCACGACGGCGGGGGAGACCGCTCGCAAGACATCGAGGCCCTTCCGCGCATCATTGACGAACTGCACAAGCAAGGCTACCGGCTCGTCACGCTCTCGGAGCTCATGGACTCCGACTACCGCATACCTGACGAGATCGCCAGCCAATACGCGCCCATGCCCGAGGGCTGCTCGTGGCCGACGGAACTCGCTGAGTAGCGCCGCGGAGCGCGGTCGCCGAGCAGCGCCAAGCCCAAACGTGAAGGCACGGGAACAGCCTGTTTCGAGCAGCAGCTCAAGCCCGAGGACCCCCCCTTGAGGATTCAGCCGCTTCGTAACGTGCGCGGCAGAGCACAGAAGATGGATAGTGCGCTCATTGGAGCGTGTTTCGAACCGCGTCGCCACGAAGCGGCAAGTGAGCGCCAAGGCCCAAGACGCTCGATAGCGCGCTCCGCGGCACCGTGGCGCAGCGCACCTGAGAACCTTCTCACTTTTCGGTTCCCTTTTCCGGCGAAGCGGCTAGGATAGTACCGTTAACGAATTCACCAACCCTGAAGAACGGTGGCGGTGCACATGCATCAGTTTGGCTCTCGTAAGGTTGTCATCATCGGCGCGGGCCACGTGGGCTCCCATGTCGCGGCGGGCCTTTTGGCAAACCAGCTGGTAGATGAGATAGTTTTCCTCGACATCAACGAGGCGGCCGCAACTTCTGAGGTGTATGACCTCAAGGACTTCTGCACGGCCCTCAACATCCATACCCTCATCCGTACGGGCACCTATGCCGACTGCGCGGACGCGCGCTTCCTCATCATGACGGCAGGCAGGCACCGCAAGCCGGGCGAGTCGCGTCGCCAGATGCTCGACGGCACCTTCCAGATCATGGAGAAGATCGTGCAGCCCATCAGCGAGTCGGGCTTCGACGGCACGCTCATCTCGGTCTCCAACCCGGCCGACGTGGTCGCCGAGTACCTCTACCGCAACCTCGAGCTGCCGCGCAGCCGCTGCTTCGGCACGGGCACCGCGCTCGACTCCTACCGCCTCCAGCGCATCGTGGGCAACCTCATCGGCATGGAGCGCAGCCAGGTGCAGGCCTTCGTGATGGGCGAGCACGGCGACTCGTCGTTCATCTCCACCTCGCACATCACGCTCGGCGGCATCAACCTCGAAGAGTACGTGCGCATCCGCCCCGAGCACGCCGACAAGCTCGACTTCGAGCGCATCGAGAAGATGGTGCGCGGCGCCGGCGCCGACATCATCGCGGGCAAGGGCGTGACCGAGTTCGGCATCGGCGGGACCGTGGCGTCCATCGTGTCGTGCATCCTGCACAACGAGCGCCGCGTCATCTCGGTGTCGGCGCACCTGCGCGGGGAGTACGGCGAGGACCGGGTCTCCGTGGGCGTGCCGTGCCTCATCGGCAGCAAGGGCATCGAGAAGGTCTACGAGCTCGAGCTGTCCGACGACGAGCGCGCCGCGCTGCACAACTCCTGCGAGATCATCCGCGAGGGCATCGGCTCCATCGGGATGTAGCCCCGAGCCTCGCAAAGCGCCAGCTACAGGACGCGGTGACAGGCCACCCAGGCCCGTCGCCGCGTCTTTTGCGCGCCCGCATGGGGCCCCGCGACACCGCACGCGCACGAGGCAAGCCGTCATAGATGTGCAGGCTTCCGCGTTTTGTCCAGATGCCCCCGCGCCGCACGTCCCCCTGTTCCATAATGAGAAGACCTCGCAACCAGAAGGAGGCACCCATGAGCACCACAGAAAAGAAGGGCCTGAGGTTCTATGCAGCGCTTGCGGTGGGCAAGCTCGCCGCAACCGTCCTCACGGCGCTGCGCCGCAACGGCGGCCAGCTTCCCGGCAACATCGCCGAGCGGATCGACCCCGCCTTCCTCGCGCATATCGACAAGCCCGAGCACATCGTCTTCGTCACGGGCACCAACGGCAAGACCACTACGTCGAACCTGCTCGACGACCTGCTGCAGGCCAACGGCTTCGACCCCGTGACCAACCGCGCGGGCGGCAACGTGGCCAACGGCATCGAGAGCACCCTCATCAAGAACGCGAAGCTCTCCGGCGCCCAGCGCGAGCAGTTCGCCTGCATGGAGCTCGACGAGCTCTCCAGCCGCCTCGTGCTGCCGCACGTGACCCCCGACATCCTGCTCGTCTGCAACCTCTACCGCGACTCGTTCATGCGCAACGCCAACCCCGACTACATCTTCGGCGTGCTCTCGAAGAGCATCTCGCCCGAGACCGAGCTCGTCCTGAACGCGGACGACCTCATCTCCTGCCGCCTGGCACCGCAGGCGACCAAGCGTGTCTATTTCTCCATCGGTCGCCTGGCACAGGATACCGAAGGCCCGCAGGGCATCGTCTGCGACCTCACGGCCTGTCCCGAGTGCGGCGCCGAGCTCGCCTACGACTACTGCCACCTGCGCCACCTGGGCCGTGCGACCTGCACGGGTTGCGGTTTCACCAACCCCGCGCCCGACTACGAGGTCACGAGCGTGAGCGAGGAGGGCCACAGCTTCACGGTGCGCGAGAACTGCGAGCCCGGGGCGCCTGAGCACAGCTACCATATCGCGAGCTACTCCATCACCAACCTCTACAACCTCCTCTCGGCCGTCGTGGTCGCACGGCGCCTGGGCATCTCCGCCGACGACATCGCGGCCTCGCTGGAGCAGGGCGTGAACATCACGTCGCTGCGCTACAGCTCCGAGGAGGTGGCCGGCGTGCGCCTGGTGAACGTCGCGGCCAAGGGCGAGAACAGCACCGCCACGTCCACCGCCATCCAGACCGTCTGCAACGAGCCCGGCGAGAAGGCCGTCGTGCTCATCCTGGCCGACAACTACCTGGCGACCAACCCGTACGCCTCCGAGTACACGGGCTGGTACTACCAGACCGACTTCGAGTACCTGCGCGAGCCGAGCGTGCGGCAGGTCATCGTGGCGGGCGCCCGCGGCGAGGACCTGCTCCTGCGCCTGCGCCTCGCGGGCATGGACCCTGCCCGCGTGAGCCTCGTGCCCGCTGCCGAGGACGCGGCGCGCGCCCTGAGCCTCAAGGGCATCGACGGCGTCTTCGTGCCCTACGACATCTTCAACGGTGACCAGGCCGAGCGCTGCCGCGCCATAGTCCGCGAGCGCCTCGAGGCGGGCGACCTCGGCGACGAGTTGGAGCTTCCTGCCACGGAGAAAGCGGGCGACCAGTCCCAGGTGGCGACCGACGTGCCGGCCGACCAGGGCGCGGGCCTCGTGATCGAGCTCCTCTATCCGGAGTTCGCCAACCAGGCCGGCGACAACGGCAACGCCCTCTACCTGCGCGCTTGCTTCCCCGCGGCGGAGTTCGTGGAGACGCCCTACGGCACTACCCCCGCCTTTGCCACGCGCGACGTGAACGCCGTGGTGCTCGGCGGCATGACCGAGACGCACCAGCAGCTCGCCGCGGAGGCGCTGGCCCCCCATGCCGCCCGCCTCGCCGAGCTCGCCGACGCAGGCGTGCCCATGCTCTTCACGCACAGCGGCGCCGAGATCCTCGGCAAGCGCTTCGGCACGCCCGAGGGCGCGACCGCCGCAGGCCTCGGCGTCCTCGACTTCGAGACGCGCCTCGAGATGCCGCGCCGCTACATCTGCTCGTTCGTGGGCAGCTTCGACCCCAAGGACGGCACTGACCCCATGACCATCCTCGGGTTCAAGATCCAGTTCACGCAGATGGTCGGCAACAACGTGACCACGCCGTTCATCAAGGTCGACCGCGGCTGGGGCCTCTCCACCGGCAGCAGCTACGAGGGCTTCCGCAGGGGAGGGCTCATCGCGAGCTGGGTGCTCGGGCCCATCCTCGCCACCAACCCCGACTTCGCGACGTGGTTCTGCAAGCAGGTCGCGGGCCAGGAGGTGCAGATCGCCTTCGAGCACGACGCGCGCGAGGCGTACCGCGTGCGCACCTCCGAGCTCTGCAAGCCCCTTCCCAAGGGCAAGACCATCGTCTGCTAACTTTAGGAATCGCAATTGTTAGTGTGGGGCGCGGCCTTCTCCCAAGACCGCGCCCCACGCATGTCTGGTTACAGGCTAGAATTATGTACAAGCCTCATTTGTGTTAGGAGAACCATGGGCTCGTCTCGTATCGCCACCATCGTTGCCCGCTATGCCGCCCTCGGGTTCGCGTTTGGCCGTACCGTCGCCAACCGCGCCATCAACGGCGTCTCGGGCATCGGCGCGGCCGTGGTGCCCTTCGCGCTCGGTGCTCCGCTCTATCACGCGCACAAGACCACGCCGCTGTTTGCGGGCGTGGCCGGCGCGTGTGCGACTGGTAAGGAGGCCTGACGCTCGGTGAACCCCGTCATCGTCATTCCCTCGTACTGGGCTGAGAGCGACCGGCCCGTAGGTGTCGGCGAGGCCGACGTCTACGATCACGTGACGCCGGTCAACAAGCCCGTCCCCGAGCTGGAGACCTGCCTCTCCTCGCTCGACAAGGTGCGGGGAGTGCTGCGGGTCATTGTGCTGCTCGTCGCCCCGCCCGCCTGGGAGAAGTCGGCCCGCGCGCGCGTGGAGGGCATCTGCCGCATGCACACGGGCCTGAACCCGCTCATCGTGGGCAGCCGCGAGGCGCGCGTCATCACGCGTGCGGTCGACCGGCTCGCGCCGACGGTGCCCGATGGGGCCATCACGCTGCGCGGATATGGCGCCATACGGAACATGGGCCTCGCCGTGGCGGCGACGCTCGGCCACGACGTGGTGGTCTTCCTCGACGACGACGAGGTGGCGCTCAGCGACACCTTCCTCATCGATGCCGTCTATGGCCTGGGCCTCAAGAACCGCCAGGGCCTGTCCATCATCGCGAAGACGGGCTACTTCCTCGATCGCGACGACTCGCCGTACGCGGACGTGAAGGACCCTGCTTGGGAGGACGCCCTCTGGTCCAAGCGCCATGAGTTCAACGAGTTCATGGAGGCCAAGCTTTCGGGCACGCGCATCTCGCGCTCGAACTACATCTGCGGCGGGTGCTTCGCCGTGAGCGCCGAGGCGTTCACGCGCGTGGCGTTCGACCCCGTGATCACTCGCGGCGAGGACCTCGACTACCTCTTCAACCTGCGCATGAACGGCATCGACGTCTGGTTTGACAGCCAGTGGTACGTGCGCCACATGCCGCCCGAGATCGAGGACAGCGCGTCGCGCTTCCAGCAGGACGTGTACCGCTGGCTCTACGAGGTCAAGAAGCTCGAGCTGTCCAACCAGACCATCGGGCTCCGGCGCGTGACGGCCGATTCGCTGGTGCCCTATCCCGGGCCCTGGGTGTCCCCCGAGGTTGAGCGGCGCATCCGCCAGACGGCGTTTCGCCGCGCGCTGGTGGGGCCTGAACACGGCACCTACCTGCGCATGCTCCTGAAGGGCATCCCCGAGGCCCGCGCGTGGGCAGAGGCCTCGTCCGCACGCTACCAGGCCTTCCAGACCTTCTGGCAGGGCATCATCGAGACCCTGTGGGACACCAAGGCCCTCGCCAACATGATCCTCGCGACGGGCGAGGTGGAGGCCTTGGGCAAGATGCGCCTGCCTGAGATCGAGAGCGAAGACAGGCTCGCCGGGCTCGAAGAGCCGCCGAGCTCCACGGGAGGGGTCTCATGAGGGCGTGGCTATCAGATCACGTGAGCCTGATCCTCCACATCGCCATCGGCGTCGTGACGGTGATGCTCATCGTCGTTTTGGTCTTGGGCATCAGCTCGAGCAACCTGACGGCGGCCATGATCGCGGGCGCCGGGCTCGCCATCGCCATCGTGGTGGGCGGCAGCATGCTGCTCACGCCGGACAACGAGCGCTCGCGGGCGACGGAGCGCATGCTCCGCCTCGCGTCGGTCACCTTCGTCAACATGCGCGACGGCCTCAACCCCGAGAGCTGCAGCGTCGTGTGCCAGGTCCTGCTGCCCGAGACGCACGCGGCGGCCATCGCCATCTCCGACGAGAAGCGCACCCTCGCATACGTAGGCGAGAAGATCTCGCTCTTCGGCTCGGGCACCCTCAACAGCGCCGCCACGCGCGAGGTGCTCAAGAGCAAGCGCACCCAGACCTTCACCGGGCTCGACAAGGTGGAATGGGAGGAGGTGCGCGACCTCACGTCGGCCACCGCCTACTCGCCGCGCATCTCGAGCTTCCCGTTCGGCATCATCGTGCCGCTCATCGTGTCCGATCGCGCGGTGGGCACGCTCAAGCTCTTCTATCGCCGCGGCAGCGACGTCGACCGCACGCAGGTGGCCATCGCGCGCGGGCTCGGTGAGCTGCTCTCCTCGCAGCTCACCTCCGCTGAGCTGGACCGCCAGGAAGAGCTGACGGCCCGCGCCGAGGTCAAGGCACTGCAGGCCCAGATCAACCCGCACTTCCTCTTCAACGTGCTCAACACCATCGCCGCCCTCACGCGCACCGATCCCGCCAAGGCACGCGAGCTGCTGCGCGAGTTCTCGGTGTTCTACCGCCGCACGCTGGAGAGCTCGCAGGCGCCCATCCCGCTCTCGTCCGAGCTCGAGCAGACGCGCCGCTACCTCTACATCGAGAAGGCCCGTTTCGGCGAGGACAGCATCATCGAGAGCGAGCGCGTGGAAGAGGGCTGCGGCGACGTGATGGTGCCGGGCTTCCTCGTGCAGCCCATCGTGGAGAACGCGGTGCGCCACGCCATGAGCGACGAGGGGCCGCTCCACATCGACGTGCAGGTTGCCATAGACGGAAACGACCTGCTCATCGCCGTGGCTGACGACGGCCTGGGCATGGACGAGGCGACCGCCGAGATGCTGCTCGCTGGCTCGTCGCAGGACTCCTCGAGCGCCCAGAAAGGCACGGGCATCGCCCTGCGCAACGTTGCCGAGCGTGTGGAGTTCTTCTTCGGCGTGGGCTCGGGCGTCGAGATCTTGTCACGCCCCGGCGAGGGAACCTGCGTGACGTTGCGCCTGGTGAATGCGGCTCCGGGGGCTCAGCGCGAGAGCGCGTAGCGGGAAAGCCCAGGTCACTAAAGCGGAGCCGACGAGTTCCCGTAACCCTCGGGTGTGCCTCTAAGGGGGGTCTCCTTGCGCCTGCCGATTGTAACGGCACAAATACTTGACAAGTCTCGAGCAGCGGGAACCCCAACTTTGTTAAAGATGTCGTAGAATAGACAATGCTGTCCTGTATAGCGCGGGACAATCCCACTTCATGATACGAGGAGTCTCCATGCTGCATGCCTTGATTGTCGACGACGAAGCTCCCGCCCGCTCCGAGCTGAGGTACATTCTCGAAGAGACGGGCCGCATCGAGTCCATCGCCGAGGCAGCCAGCGCCCGTGAGGCCGTGCAGCATCTCGTGCACATCAAGGAGTCGGAGGACGAGCGCTGTGATGTGCTGTTCCTTGACATCTCCATGCCCAAGACCTCGGGCATGCAGCTCGCCGAGGCGCTGCACAAGCTCAAGAACCCGCCCGCCATCATCTTCGTGACGGCCTACAGCGAGTACGCCCTCGAGGCGTTCGATGTGGACGCCGTCGACTACCTCATGAAGCCGGTGGAGACCGACCGCCTCATGCGCGCCCTCGACAAGATCGAGCCGCGCATGAAGAGCACGCCCAACAAGCACTCCTCCGTCGAGCGCATCCCGGTGGAGAAGGGCGGCCGCAAGGTGCTCGTGCCCGTCGACCAGATCCGCTTCATCGAGGCCAAGGACGACTACTCCTGCATCTATACGGACGTGGACCGCTTCCTCTCCACCATCTCGCTCGCCAAGCTCGAGCAGAAGCTCTCCCCGCACGGCTTCTTCCGCGTGCACCGTGGCTACATCGTCAACCTCGACCACGTCGAGGACGTCGAGGTCATCTCGAGCGGCATCCTGCAGCTGGGGCTGAAGGGCATCGAGGAGAAGAAGATCCCCGTGTCGCGCCGTCGCGTGGTTGCCCTTAAGCGAGCCCTCGGACTCTAGCGGTCATGCGCTACGACATCGTTGCCGATACCCACGGGCATCTCTCTGCCGAGCTGCTCGAGGCGCTTCAGGGTGCCGACATCATCGTCCACGCCGGCGACATGTGCTCGGGGGGCGACCTGCGCCGCCTCGAGCGCATCGCGCCCGTCTACATGTGCCTGGGCAACAACGACTGGGGCTACGACTACGGCCCGCAGATCAAGCGCCTCACGCGCTTCTCGCGCGAGGGCATGCGCTGGGAGATCTGCCATTACGAGGAACGCCTTGACCTCGAGACCTGCGAGATCGCCATCTGCGGCCATACGCACCGGCCGTTCGTGAAGCGCGACCCGAAGACCAACACGCTGGTCATGAACCCCGGCAGCCCCACCTTCCCCCGCGGCGGCGGTGGCCCCACCATGGGTCGGATCTTCGTGAAGAACGGCGAGGTGCTCGTGGCCGAGATCGTGCGCCTGAACAGGCGCTAGGGCACCTCGGCGTGAGCCTTTCGTGCCCGTTCGCGCGAAACGCAAGCTTTTTTGACTGATTGTGGGACAAAGGGCCCTTTGGCTCGTATAACGATATATGCCCGAATGCGCCGCAGCCCACTTCCTTCGGCGGTCTCGCTCGCACCAATCCGTGATGAAGCGGTGACCGGAGCCAAAGATTTGAAACGGCGTGGGCGTGGCGGGTATACCATTAGCGTCTGTCTGGTTGTGAGGGCTAGGCAACTAACGAGAGGAAACGCAACATGAAGAAGAACCATCTCACCGCAATCACCGCTGCACTCCTTGCCGTCCTGGCCGTGGCCGTGGTCACGCTTGCCGCCTGCAAGCCGGCCTCGTTCAACGGTTCGACGGACGATGTGGGTGTGCATGTCGTGGCCGAGGGCGGCGCGAGCGATACCTACACCGGCGAGGTCACGATCGGGGAGGGCTACGGCATCGTCGTCAACCACGTGGTCGACAAGGGCTCCTTCCACGTGACCATCGTCGACGACAGTGGCGCGACGGTGTTTGACGGCGACATCATCGACAACATCTGCGACAACATCGACGTCCAGGGCCACTTCACGGCCACGATCACCGCGAACAAGGCGACGGGCTGGGTTGATGTCCAGGCCTACGACAAGGAGGCCCAGGCCATGGCTGACGCCACGATGCCCAACGTCCTGACGGGCGAAGGCGTGACCGACGAGGCCGTTGCGAACGCCGACGAGACCATCGCAGAGGCAGAGGCCTCGGCCGAAGGCGAAGAGGCGGCTGACGCCAGCAAGTAACGCGCTTTCCACGCATGCATGAGGGGGCACGGGAGTTCATCTCCCGTGCCCCTTTGCATGTCGCGGCGACGCCAGATGCCCAACCCGGCTCCGACTTCGCTATCATGGTGCGGTATGCCTAGTTAAGCTTCCCAGAAAGCCGACCACCCTCATGAACCTCCTTCCCTACAAAAGCGTCTGGACCAACGTTATCGTAACGGTGTCAGTGCTGCTGTTCGTGGTGCTCATGCCCGTGATTGACCAGCGCGTGTGTGCCAGATGGCACATCTCGCCGCAGCTGGGGACGGGTACGTCGTCACACGACCGGCGTTTCCTGCGCCTGCGCCAGCTCGTGCTCTACGTGACCTTCGCCCTCTATTCGGCCGCCGTCGCCTACATGGTCTTCTTCTCGCGCACGGCCGCCGACGACTACCGGGTGAACGCCGAGCTGTTCGGCAACCTCTCGCACTCCATTCACATCGACCTCGGTTTCCTGGAGTTCCTCCAGTCCATCTACGAGGAAGGCTTCTTCGAGGCGTTCCGGCACATCCAGATAATGAGCCTGAAGGACGTTGCCCAGTGGTACCTCAACATCATGCTCTTCGTGCCCATGGGCTACCTCCTGCCGTACGTCTTCCCGTGGTTCAGGGCCAAGGTGCGCACCCGCCCCGTCGTCGCGAGCTTCTTCATCTCGCTGTTCATCGAGAACGTGCAGCTCGTGAGCAAGCTCGGCTTCTACGACGTGGACGACCTCGCGGCCAACACGCTCGGCGGTCTCGTCGGCCGGACGTTCTTCTTGGTGTTTGCCTACGTGATCACCAACCCTGACTGGAAGCGCAGCTTCCGCTCCCTTCGCAGGTGGAGCAAGGACGTGCGCAACCACGCCCTCTCTCCCTTCTGGCGCACGATAGACATCTCGCGCACCACGCTCTTGGGAACCGATGAGGACGCCATCTGGGGGTTCTACGTGGACAAGCTCGGCTTCAGGCTCATTGGCCAGGTCGTGCCTCTGGACAGCCCCGGCACCACGCTGCTGCTGGAGCTTGGCCAGACGCAGGTCGAGATCCGCTGCACCAACCAACCCGGCGAGCTCGGCGAGCAGTACCTCAACCTCACGTCGAAGGACCTCGTCAAGGCGAAGGCGAGCCTCGAGGCACACGGGATCGAGGTGGGCCCCATCGAGAACGACGCCTTCCCGGGAATGCGCAGGATGTCGTTTGACGGGCCGGACAACGTGCGCATAACCATGGTGGAGCGCTTCGTCAAATAGCGGGATTGCCCAACGTGACGCTGAGCACGCGCACTGCGGCAAGGTCGTGGCGCGCGTGATGCTACCATCAAGGCAAGCCCATCGAACCGCCGCGCACAAGAAAGGTGAGACATGGCAGGTCGCCACGCTGACAAGCCGATCAAAGACGATCCCACGCAGGGGATCTGGAAGCGTTTCCTGCTGCTTATCCCCCTCGCCATCGCGCTGTCCGTCGCCTCCTACCTCTACATCAGGTCGGTCTGTGGCACGTGCGTCTACACGTCCGTCATCGCCAACGAGGGCGCCTTCACGATTGACGACATTGCCGTCGAGACGCCGGGCGTGATCGAAGTCGAAGACGTGTACACGACCAAAAGGGGGCAGACGGCCGTCGTCATGAAGGCCGTGGCTGACGGCGAGACGGACGTGACGCTCGGCAGGCAGGGCTACAGCGAGTTCTGGAACGTCCGCGTGCAGGACGGTGCCGTGATCTTTGGGGGCATCAACTTCTCGGGATGGGAGTCGCTGTTCGTCAGCGCCTGCGTACTCATGGCGGTGATATGCGTGCTCTTCGCGAGCGTGTTCGTGAAGCTCGCGCGCCGGGCATGGTTCAGCTACGAGATGGTTGCCGCAGGGGGCGGGTTCCTGTTCGTCTTCAGCCACTTCGTGCTGTTCCTGACGTTTTACGCCCTCGGGGTGACCCGCTCCTTCAGCGTCTTCATCTACGAGCTGATCACGATGTCGGAGTTCTTCGTCGTCCTGGCGTCCGTCCCCCTGGGCGTGCTTGCCCTGTTGGTCACGCTCAGCAACATCTCGCTCATCCGTCACGAGGGGCTGCGCCCCGTCAACGTGCTGGGAATCGCCGTCAGCATGGTCTGGCTGGTCGCCAACAGCATCTTCGTCTCCTACCAAAGCGTGTTCCTCACGACCATGGGGTATCGCTTCGCCCTGACCGTGGACGTCCTCTACTCCACGGCCCTCTCGTTCGGCGAGACGCTGCTCATCTCCACCATCGTGTGCGCCCTCTTCGCCGCCAAGCGCGAGCTTGAGCACGCCGCGGACTACCTCATCATCCTGGGATGCGGCATCCGTGCGGACGGGACGCCCTGCCCGCTTCTGGCGGGCCGCGTGGACCGGGCCCGCAGCTTTGACGAGAAGCGCGTCGCCGCAGGTGACGCGCCCGCGACCTTCGTTCCCAGCGGCGGCCAGGGCGAGGACGAGGTCATCTCCGAGGCCCAGAGCATGTGCGACTACCTCGTGAGCAAGGGTGTGGAACGGGAGCGCGTGGCGCTCGAGGACCGCTCCACCACCACGCGGGAGAACATGGCCTTCTCGCGCGAGGTCATCGAGCATCACGCCGGGCGCGACGTGAGTGAGGTGCGCGTGGCCTTCTCCACGACCAACTACCACGTGTTCCGCGGCTACATCTTCGCGCACGAGGCAGGCATGGACGTCGAAGGGCTTGGTGCCAAGACCAAGGCGTACTTCTGGCCGAACGCCTTCCTGCGCGAGTTCATAGGGCTTCTCGCGGTGGAGTGGAAGATGGTCCTGCAGGTATACGTCGCCGTCTCCCTGCTGTATTACCTGGCCGTGCAGCTGTTCATGCTCCTGTAGCGCGGTGGCCGCGGGTTTGGGCGCAGGTGTCTGGCCCGCAGCGTGCGCCACGGCATGAGGTAAAAAAGGCCGGGGTTGGCATGGCTGCCAGCCCCGGCCTGCTTGTTGCGAAGAGCACGCCTACAGCTTGTTGATATCGGTCAGCTTGAACCGGGGGATGCGCCTGAGCGCGATGAGGCTCATCAGGAACGACAGGACCGCGCTCGTGCCCAGTCCTGCCAAGAGCGCGCGCAGGTCGAGGCCCTTGAAGAACGAGGCCGAGGTGGGTTCGAGCGAGGCCACCGACATCGATCCCATGAAGGCGCCGAGGGCCATGCCGAAGATGATGCCGATGATGGTGAGCAGGATGGTGTCTTGGTAGATGTAGCGCTTGGCGTCGTGCACCGAGAAGCCGTTGATCATGAGTACGATGAGGTCGCGCTTCTTCTCCTCGATGAACATGACGTTGAGGTTGAGCAGCACCACGACGGCCATGACCACGGAAAGGGACAGGTAGACGAGCACCATCGTGCGCGCGACGTTCGCAAACTGGATGAAGAGGGTCTTCTGGCTAAGCTTGTCGTTCACGACCTGCAGGTATCCCTTGATGCCCTGGAGGGCTTGCTCGGTCTCTTCGAACGAGGAGTCTCCCGAGTTGATGAACACCGCGTTGGGCGTCGGCTCAGAGCCGAAGATTCTCTCGTAGAGCGCCTGGCCCATGACGATCTCGTTATGGGCGATGTAGAACTCATAGAAGCCCGCGATGGGGAGCTCGTAGCGTGCGCCGTCAGAGCCGTCGATGGCGATCGTGTCACCCACCTGCGCGCCGACGTGGCTGGCGTAGGCCTCCGTTATCCAGACGCCGTCCGCGGAGAGGTCAACGGTGCTGCCGTCGCGGGAGTTCACGTGGTAGAGCGAGAGGAAAGCCGTGGGGTCTTCGGGCACGAGGATGCGTGCCACGGTGTATTCGCCTGTGGGAAGCGAGAGGGCCTTGCCCTGCCGCAGCACGGGCGTGGCAGAGGCCCCCTTCTCGCTGAGCGCCTGCACGACCGCGTCATCGGCACCCTCAGTGTCTCCGTCCACATAGGCGATGGCGTCAAAGCCGTATACGTTCTCATACTGCTTGTCATAGCTGGCGAGCACGTCGTTGTTGAGCGTGAGCGCGGTGACCACGAGCGAGGTGCAGCCCGCGACGCCCACGACCGTGCTGAACACGCGCCGCTTGTCGTTGAAGCAGTTGCTGATGATGGTCTGGGTGTAGAGCGGCAGGCGATCCCAGACCGGCCACTTCTCGAAGAAGCGCTCCTTGCCCTCAGGCGGCTTCTCGCCCTTGAGCAGCTCGACGGCCTGCTCGAACGGGCGCCAACCGAGTGTGCCACGATGCCCTCAACGATGAAGATGCCCACGATCAGGCCCGCGATGGCGCCCAGCACGACGGCGAGCGCCGAATAGAGCAGGAAGCTCGTGGTGATCTCGCCGAAGCGCAGGCCGAGGGCCTTCTTCGTGCCGATCTGGACGATCTGCTCGTGCACGATGCGGCTCACGGCCGAGTAGCTCACGAGCAGGCCCACGACGACGAAGAGCGCGGCCATGGAGTAACTGAGTCGGTCGGTCATGCCCGCGAAGGTGCTGGCCTCCACGATGCCGCCGTTGTAGACGCGGGAGGAGACGGCCCAGCGGTACTTCTTGAGGAACCCGAGCTTCTCCTTGGCGTCCTCGAGCTCGGCTTCCTTCTCCTTGAGCTGGCTCTTGGCGTCCTCGAGCTCGGCTTCCTTCTCCTCAAGCTGCTTCTGGCCGTCCGCCAGCTTGGCGCGCGCCTCGGCGAGCGCGGCCTCTCCCTCTGCCGCCTTCGCGCGTGCGGCATCGAGCTTGGCCTGTCCGGCGGCGATCTGCTCGTTCGCGGAGGCGAGCTTGCTGTTGTACTCGGCCAGAGCCCCCTCGTATGCGGTCCGTGCGGCGTCAAGCGGTGCCTTCATCGCGGCAAGCAGCTCCTCGGCCGCGGCGAGCTCCTCGGGGGAGACCGCCGAGATCGTGTCGAGCGCAGCGAACGGGACCGTGGTACCGTCTACGGTCACGGGCGCCTGGTTGAGGTTGGTGAGGTCTGTGTCCGCCATTGACGCGGCGCCCTCAAGCTCCGAGCGCGCGGATTCGAACGAGTCGGTGCCGTAGGGTGCCTCGGGCAGGTTGGGCAGGCTCGAGGCGAGGGGGAGGCTCGCCTCGAGCCCGAGGTCGGGGTCGGCGGCCGCGGCGGCCTCGGCGGTGGCGTTGAACGCCGCGATCGTGCCGTTCAGGACCTCTATCTGCTGCTGCAGGGCCACGTACTGGGGATACACGGAATCCCAGTACGCGTTTTCGGCCACGACGCCATCGACAATCGCCGTGTTGTACACCGCGACCGCGGCGTTGAGCTCGTCGCAGAGCGCCTGGGCGCGCGCTGACTCCGTCTTGACCGCGGCGTTCCTGGCCTGCAGCTCGTCGTTCAGGGCCTTCTGTGCGGCAAGGATGCCCTCAGCCTCGTCATAGGACTCCTGCAGCACGTCGAGCGCCTCCTTGCCCTCGGCAAGCTGCTTGTCCGCGTCCGCCTTCTTGGCCTCGTATTCCGCGTATTTGGTGGCAAACTGCGCCTCGCCGCTGGCGATCTGCGCATAGAGCGTCTGGAGCTGGGCCTCGCCGTCCGCGATCTTCGCCGCGCCGTCCTCGGCCTCCTTCTTGCCCGAAGCAAGCTTCTCCTCGCCGTCCTTGATCTTGGTCCTGGCGTCTGCAAGCTTCTTCTCGCCGTCGTCGATCTTTGCCTGCGCATCCGAGTGGATGGATGCATAGCGCTCGGCTGCCAGCGTGCTGCCCAGCTCGTCGAGCTGGTCTTTGATGCCATTGGAGCGATCCTTGTAGTCCTTGGAGAACGTGCTCAGGCCCTCGAGGCTGGAGTAGCGTACGTTGACGATTGGCCAGCCCTCATAGAAGGCATCGGCTTTGAAGGCGGTTATCGGGACCCATGCTATGCCGTGGACCGTGCCCGTGCCGTTCGGCGAGAAGCCGGACGTCTCGGTCGAGCACGCGAGGTATTCGGCGCTCTGCATGAGCCCTACCAGCTTGAACGACTGGTTGGTGAGGTAGCGCATCGGGGTGCTCGAGCTCGTGCTGGTGCTGGAGTCAGATGACGTGGCGTCCGCCTCGAACGTGATCGTGTCGCCCACGCTGGCCTCGAGGCTCGCGGCAAGAGCGGGGGTCATGACGATCTCGTCATCGTGTGCGGGCAGTGCTCCCTTGACGAGCTTCAGCGTGTTGATGCGCTCGGCCACGGACTGTACTTTTAC